>JALYUQ010000309.1 GCA_030853685.1 Actinomycetota bacterium
CTCGGCGTCTATCGCCTGACCGGGACGGTGAAGTCCACGACTGCGTATGCCAGCCGGTGAACGATGTCGGTGAGCCGTGTGCGGGAGAACCGCTCGCACGGTTCGATGCGGCGGCGGGAGGCAACCCGGACAGTCGGGCCAGCACGTGCCGTGCGGCCGCGGAAGCCTCCCGCCGACCCTACACTCGCCTCCGGACCCAGCTCATCAGTTACGTTAATGCGCGAAAACGTGACCGTAGAGCTAGGGGCAGACAGGGAAGTCCGGCGTAGGCGCTGGGGGAATTTTCGGTTGTGTGTCTAGCTTTCGCCGCCGTGGTCTGAGCGGCCTTCGTTAGTAACGGGCCCAGTGTGGGAAGGAGAGCGGATGCCCGTGGCGCGGACGCCATTGTGTTGAGCAGTGGTAGTGCCGGCGGGGGCGAGCTCGACGAGCAGTTCGCCGAGCTCGACGCCGCGTTCCAGCGGCAGGCGCAGGCGCGAGCCGGCTTGAACGGTGTAGATGTTGCGCCGGTGCGGTCGATCGCGCTGGACATAGCCCGCGTTGATCAGGTCGGTGACGACGCGCTGGGCGGTCCGTTCGGTGACGCCGATCGCGTCGCCGATGTCGCGCATCCGGGCCTGTGGGTCGTGGGCGATGACCAGGAACGCGAGGCCGTGGTTGGTCAGAAAAGACCACTCGTGCTCCGCGTCGGGGTCTGACATCGGACGTACGTTAGCAGACAACAAAGACCGGATAGAATCGGTACGGCGCTATTTTCTGGTAACGTACGTCGTAATGGCTCCGGGCACAAATCGCTCGCGCCAATCAACCGAAAAGGTTCTTTTCATGGCTACCGCCCTTCCCCCTGAGCGGTCCCGCGATCACGGGACCGACCGTGTGACCCGCCGCCCGTCAACCGAGACCAAGGCATCGCTTAAGCCACCGAGCTGATCGCCTACGTCGTGATCCTGATCGGCATCTTCGTCGCGGGCTTTGCCACCAGCAATGGCTCTACGCCACGATCCTAACCGTCGGCTACATGATCAGCCGCGGCCTGGCCAAGTCCGGTCGCCACGAGCACTACGACGACTAACCCCTAACCCCGAGTCCGCGGGCGCGGCCGGATCGGCTGCGACCCGTCGCGAGGCGACTCAGGCGGTCGCTCGCCCCTGATCTCGTCCTCTTGTCAAGACAACCAACCGTGAGCGAAGCGGCCCGACGGCCGAGATCTTATGAAACCGCCGCGTCGGGTGGCCCAAGCGTTCCCCACCAGGAGTTGAGATGCGATTTGCGCTAATTGGACTGTTGATCGCCGCCGGGATCTTTGTGATCTCCGGCGGGCACCTGTTGTTCTTGCCGTTGTTCTTCTTGCTGCCGATCGGCGGCCTGTTCAGTCATCGACGCCGTTATCGTCGCTCCTAGACCCATGAGACGCCTGGTGATCCTCACCGCGCTGCTGCTAAGCGTTCTCGGGCCGGCGGCGACGCTTGAAAGCTCTGCCAGTGCCGCCAGCGGACCAGCTTCGCACGCGCCTGAGCTGCTCGCCTTCCGCGGCTTTCACTTGGGCGGGGGAGGCTTTGGCCGGCATCGCTCCGGATTCGGCGGCCGCGGGCGACGCGGTTCCTCACACGTCCTGCGCCGCGTCGCCCACGCCCTGGTGTTCGCTTACCTCCTGCACCTGCTCTTCAGCCACGGCGGGATCAGCATCCTGATCTGGCTGCTGGTGATCGGTCTCGTGGTGCACTTCGTCCGCCGGGGGCGCCGCCGCCGCACCCGGTACGCGTCCTGATGCGGTTTCTGCTGCGCCGGCTCGGCCCGTGGGCGTGGCCGGTAATGCTGGTCAGAGGTGCCCTCGCGATCCGACGGCACCTGCAGGCGACCTCACCGCAGGATCGCGCCCGCGTCCAGGAGTTGCTGAGAAAGTCCGGTGGACGCCCCGCCAACCTCGACGGCGACGAACGCCAGGATCTACTCCGAGCCGCGCGGCGTTTGGAGCCGGGCAGGCTGATCCGCGATCTGACCGTCAACGTGATCAGACCCAGACGAGGAGGCCGGCGTGCCCGCCGATAGCCCGTTTCGGAAGCGGTTCGGCGTTTGCCCTCGCCGGGCCGCCGTGATCGGTCTGATCGCCTCGGCGCTCGTGGCCGCAGGGTGCGGCTCAACGGCGGTCAACTCGGCGGCTCAACAAGCCGCCCAGGGCGCCTGCCTGGCCGCCAGCGCCAACATCACCGACTCAGGAGCCAAGAACGCCGCCGACCAAGCCTGCCGGGCGGTCGGATCCGGGAACACCAACCAGCTGGCCCACGCGGCGATCATGGCGGCGCGCCAAGCGTGCCTCCAAGCCTCTCAGCAGATCGCCGATCCCACGGCGCGCAGTGACGCGAAAGCCGCCTGTCCCGCCGGCAAATAGGCGACCGGGCGTAAACGCGTGAGCGTGATCATGTTGCGCCCCGGCGCCACGGGAGGGGAGTCGTAGAACCTCTCTGCATGAAGACGCACACCACCCAAGAGGCGGCCGAGTTGACCGGCTCGAGTGTCCGTGCGTGGTTGCCCGGATCGGCCCGTGAGGAAGTAGGCGCGCTCTTTGGGTCCGGTCGGCGGTTCGCTTTAGAGTGCTCGACGTCGGCGAGGGAGGCGACCGGCAGCGCGATCGTGGTTCCCGCTATTGGCTGCACGGTGGCGTGCGCGCGAAGGCCGTTATAGCCGTCTGGGAAGCCTGCGGGCTCGAAGCAGATGT
>JALYUQ010000023.1 GCA_030853685.1 Actinomycetota bacterium
CACTACCAGCGAGCGGCCGAACGCTACGTCCAGACGGTCCTGCAGGTGCTGCAAGCGGCCCATCCGGGCCGTCCGCCCGTGGTGGAGGAGGTCGTGAGGATGATGGACCCGCGTCGCCTTTCGGGGGAGCTTCGCCACCTGCCGCGGGCGCGAGCCGCGCACGTTCAGGATTATCTCGCCGAGCTCACCCACGACCAGCTCAGCGCAGTCCGCAGCACGAGGGGCCGGCAAGCGCGGGACCGGGATGCCGCGGCCACAGCCGGCTCGGGCGAAGCGGTAGTTCTCGGCACCGGACAGGGTGGCGAGCGGATCCTCCTTAGCGACCACCAGCTCTCGGCGCACGCCTTGATCCTTGGTGCCAGTGGGGCGGGGAAGTCGACGACGCTGCTCAGGATCCTCACCGACCATGTGGCGCGCGGGCGCCCCGTCGTGGCGATCGACCTGAAGGGGTCGCCGGCCTTCGCCCGTCAGCTCGCAGATGCCGCCGCGGCGGCGGGCCGCCCCTTCGCGCTCTGGTCGCCCGACGGGCCCAGTCACTGGAATCCACTGGCACACGGCAACGCGACTGAGCTCAAGGACAAGCTGATCGCCACCGAGCGCTTCACCGAGCCTCACTACCAGCGGGCCGCCGAACGCTACGTCCAGACGGTCCTGCAGGTGCTGCAAGAGGCCCATCCCGAGCGGGCACCAGTGCTCGAGGAGGTCGTGAGGATGATGGATCCGCGCCGCTTGTCGGGCGAGCTTCACAACCTCCCGCGAGCCCGCGCGGCGCACGTTCAGGATTACCTCGCCGAGCTCACCCACGACCAGCTCAGCGCAATCCGCGGCTTGGCCACGCGGCTGGCGATCGTCAGCGAGTCCCATAGCGGGCAGTGGCTGGCGCCGGCCAGTGCCTCAGGTGCGGGCGGGATCGGGGCCGAGGGCGCCGCCGCGGGCACCGCCGCGGGCGCCAGCGGGCACACCATCGACCTGCGCTCGGCGCTGGCGGGGGACCAAGTCGTCCTCTTCAGCTTGAACTCGAGCACCTACGGCAAGCTCGCAGCCCAGCTCGGCACGATTGTGATCCAGGACCTCGTAGCCGCGGTCGGCAATCGGCTCACGCTGCCCGATCGCGAGCATGCGGTGATAGGGATCGACGAGTTCTCCGCCCTCGGTGCCGACAACGTCGTCTCGCTGCTGGCGCGGGGCCGTGAGGCGGGTGTGAGCGTGCTGCTCGCGACCCAGGAGCTTGCGGATCTCGATCGAGCCGCACGGGGGTTGCGCGATCAGGTGCTCGGCAACACGGCCGTCAAGATCGCCCACCGCCAGGACGTACCGGCCTCCGCCCAGACTATCGCGCAGATGGCCGGCACGGAGAAGGTCTGGGAGCAGACCTATCAGATCGCCAGCCGCCCCCTGCTCGGCGGCTACGACAGCGGCCGCGGCACCAGGCGCGAGGCCGAGCAGTTCGTCGTGCACCCCAATGAGATCAAGCGCCTCCCGACCGGGCACGCGGTCCTGATCACCAAGCAGCCGGTAGCGAGGGCCCGTACGATCCGCGTGACCCCGCCGCCGGAGCGAGGGGGGCGGGAGCGAGGATGAGTTCGCTCCCTCGCCGGTGAAATCACCCGCTCCCGGGCGTCACCCTGTACGCGTCGAACACCGCGTCGATGTTGCGCAGGCGGCTGATCGCCTGGTCCAGCGTGCGGGTGTCGCCCACCTCGACGACGAACCGATCCCTGACCATCGGATGACTGACCGTGCAGCGCGCCTCCAGGATGTTGATCCCCGCCTCCGCGAATGCTCGTGACATATCCTCGAGCAGCCGGTGGCGGTCCCATCCGTCGACCTGAATCTCGACCTGGAAGGAGGTCTCGGCGTCACCGTCCCAGGCCACCGGCGTGAAACGGTCTGGATCCTTCTTGAGCACCGCTACATTGGGGCAGTCATCACGGTGGATCGTGATCCCGCGCCCGAGTGAGATGTAGCCGGCGATCGGGTCGCCCGGAACCGGGTGGCAGCACTTGGCCAGACGCAGCATCACCTCGTCGATCCCCTGCACGGAGATGCCATAGGTCGCTGAGGACGTGGGGCGAGAACGGCTCCGGGTGCTCTTGAGCAGATCGTCGGTGGCAGTGGGCTCGGACTCGGCTGCCTCGCCCTGCTTGAGGCGCTGCATCACCTTGGTGACCACGACCTTGGTCGAGATCTTGGCGGCGCCGAGCGCGATGTAGAAGTCCTCGCCCTTGCGGAACCCCATCTCGCGGATCACATCGGCGAGCAGCGGCGAGCCGACTAGCTTCTGGGCCGGCAGTCCCTGCTTCTTGAGCTGCTCCTGGAGCAGCTCACGCCCCGCGTGCTCGGTGTCCTTGCGCGACTCGGCCTTGAACCACGCCTTGATCTTGTTACGCGCGCGCGTCGTCTTGACCAGCGCGAGCCAGTCGCGCGACGGGCCGCGTTCGCGCTTGGAGGTCAGGACCTCCACGATGTCCCCGGAGCGCAACTGGTAGGAGAGCGGCACGATCTTGCCGTTGACCTTGGCCCCGACGCAACGGTGCCCAACGTCGGTGTGGATCTCGTAGGCGAAGTCCAGCGGCGTGGCGCCCGCCGCAAGCGACTTGACTTCGCCCTTGGGCGTAAACACGAAGACCTCATCCTCGAATAGGTCGACCTTGAGCGTCTCCATGAACTCCGAGGGGTCTGACAGCTCCTGCTGCCAGTCGAGCAGCGAGCGCAGCCATTTCAGCTTGCCATTCGGGTCTCGCAAGGCTGTCGCGCTTCCGGCCTTGCCGCTGGCGCCATCCTCCTTGTAGATCCAATGGGCGGCGATTCCGAGCTCGGCGAGGTCCTGCATCTCCCGCGTCCGGATCTGGATCTCCAAGGGCCGGCCCTCCGGGCCGATCACCGTCGTGTGCAGCGACTGATACATGTTGAACTTGGGCATCGCGATGAAGTCCTTGAAGCGACCCGGGAGCGGCTTCCAAAGCGAATGGATCACTCCCACCGCACCGTAGGTGTCCTTGACCGAGTCCACCACCACGCGCATCGCGGTCAAGTCATAGATCTCGTTGAACTCCCGCCCCTTCTTCGTCATCTTGGAGTAGATCGAGTAGAAGTGCTTTGCCCGGCCTGAGATCATGGCCTCGATCCCGATCTCCGCAAGCTCCTTTGCCAGATAGTCGCCGGCCTGGCCCACGTAGAGCTCACGCTCGTTGCGCTGTTGAGCCACGAGCCCTTTGATCTCGTCGTACTTGCGCGGGTGCAGCGCCTGGAAGGCAAGGTCCTCCAGCTCCCACTTGATCGCGTGGATGCCGAGCCGGTGGGCGATCGGCGCGTAGATGTCGAGCGTCTCCCGTGCCTTGTCGATCTGCTTCTGCTTGGGCATCGCGCCGATCGTGCGCATGTTGTGCAGCCGATCCGCGAGCTTGATCAGGATGACCCTGATGTCGGTGGCCATCGCGACCATCATCTTGCGGTAGTTCTCGGCCTGCGCCTCGTCGCGAGACTGGAATGTGAGGCCCGTGAGCTTGGTGACGCCGTCCACCAGACCGGCGATCTCCTCGCCGAACGCCGCGGAGACCTCCTCTAGCGAGGCGCTCGTGTCCTCGACCGTGTCGTGCAGGAGCGCTGCGCAGAGCGTCTCGGTATCGAGCCGCATTCCGGCACAGATCTTGGCCACGCTGACCGGGTGGATGATGAAGTCCTCGCCCGACCTTCGTAGCTGCTGGGCGTGGTGCAGGCACGCGAAGACGAAAGCCTGCTCCACGCGATCCCGGTCCACGACAGCCGCGGCTCGCCCGGCGTGCTCCTGCACGATCGCGAACACGTCGTCCAGCAGGCCGCGCTGCGCTACGGTCAGCTCGGCGAGCTCGGTCGCGGCCTCAACGCGGTGGCTGGGCTGCCCGTCCTTCGCTCCTGCCGTCCCGATCAACGCCGAAGCACCGCCGCGTCCGTTCCTGGCGCCCCCGGCGGTGGCAGCGTCGCGGCTCAAGCGCTCGGCCTTCGCGACAGATGTGGGCTGCTCAGGTATCGTCGTCCATCCTGTAATCGCTGTGCATAGGCCCTGTAGGACGGCGAGCGCTCGAGCTCTGCCGGGCCACTGTCCGCTAGCGCCAGAGCCGGCAGCTCCCGATCGAGGCTGACGAGCTCAAGCTCCGTGAGGACCCTGATCAGCCTACCGGCTAGACGCGCCGAGCGGGCGTGGAGCTCATCGCCTGCAAGCAGGCACCCGAGGTCCTCACCCGCCGCCCTGCCGTTGTGTCTCAGGCCGCGGTAGAGGCTGATGAGTGAAGCCCGAAGTCCATATTCAAGCTCGTGCATCTGCTGTGCAAAGCGTAGCTCAGCCTCGCCCCAAGCCAAATAGGTGCAGCCTGAGCCCGTCCTGAGCAGTTCATGCGCATCCCCGTTGCCGGGGGGATCGAGCGCTACGAGGGCCGGAAACCGGCCGGCGAGCGACGGACTGGACGCCAGCGCGAAATAAGACGCCAGCGCGAACCCGCCCGTGCGCGTGCTCAGCCCGCCCAGCCGTCTGGGAACATCCGCGCAGATCGCCAGCACCGGGGCGCCCGCGGCGAGCGCGTCGGCGAGCACGGCGAGCGGGCCCTGGGCCCGACGGTCCAGGACCACGCGCCGGGCGCCAGCGCTCGGAACCGCTTCTCCGCTCGGGAGCGATCCTTCCGACCGCGCGTCGAGCGGTAGGGCTGCGGCCAGATCGAGCTCTGAGAAGACCGCGGCGAGGTAATCCTCCGGTTCTCCGAGCACCTCGATCGGGGCCGGGGAGCACCGCTGGGCGTGGCGGAGCACCAGACGGGGTGCCACCGCGCCCTTCCAGATGTTGCGCTGCAGCCGGAACGTGGCGTCGAGCGGGTCGGCGGTCCCACCCGCCGGCCGTCCGTCGCACCCGAAGGCCACCGCCGGCGCGCGCACCCCACCCGAGCTGACCAGAAAGCGCGCGTGAGCGCCGCCTCCCATTGGCCGCAGATCGCCAAAGCGCGCGCCCGGAACGAGCAGCCGGGGGGACGGATTGCCGATCCCGCACGGCTCCAGCGTGGCCAGCTCCTCGGCGAGCGCCAGGCCGAGCTCGGGCCCCGAGACGATCGCATCGACCCGCTCGACCGGCTCGCGCAGCTCGGGCGTGAGGGCCTGAGCGGCGTGGCGCTCGAAAGCCTCCCTCAGCGCGTCGATGCGATCCCTGCGCACGGTCAGGCCTGCCGCCGCCCGGTGCCCGCCATAGCGCTCCAGGTCCCCGGCGCAAGCGTGCAACGCGCCGAGCAGGTCAAAGCCCGGAACGCTGCGCCCCGACCCGGTCCCGCGGTCTGCATCCATCGCGATCAGGATCGCCGGCCGATGATGGCTCTCCACCACCCGTGAGGCGACGATGCCGATTACCCCGGGATGCCAGTCCTCGCCCACGAGCACGAACGCGTCGCGCTCTCCGAGCCGCTGCGCCTGGTCCTGCGCCTCCCAAGCGATCCGTCGCTCGACGCTGCGGCGCTCGGCGTTGACGGCGTCCAGCTCGGCGGCGATCTCGCCAGCGCGGTGCTCGTCGCCAGTCAGCAGCAGCTCCAAGCCGGCGTCCGGGCGCCGCAAGCGTCCGGCGGCATTGATCCTCGGCGCCAACCGGAATGCGAGGGCTTGAGCATCGAGCGCACTCGGATCGGCGTGCGCCACCGCCATCAGGGCGCGAAGCCCGGGCTTGGCGGTGTTGGCCAGCGCCGTCAGCCCTTCCCGCACCAGACGCCGGTTCTCGCCCCGCAGCGGAACCAGGTCCGCAACCGTCGCCAGCGCGACCAGCTCGATGTCCTGCGCGGCGCTGTCCGCACCGAGGGCCTGAGCGAGCTTGAAGGCCACGCCGGTGCCGCACAGCTCGGGACAGGGATAGCCGCACACGGCGGGATGGACGATCGGACACGCGGGCAAGATCCCGTCGGGCCGCGTAGCGTGATGATCGCTGCACACGACGTCGATCCCCGCCGCGCGCGCCGCCGCTATTTCGTCCACCGCGGTGATCCCACAGTCCACGGTGATCAGCAGCTTGGTGCCACGAGCGGCCAGCCGCTGGACGGTGGCGAGCGCGAGCCCGTAGCCGTCCTCGATCCTGCCGGGGAGAAAGTACCCAACGTTTGCTCCCAGCGCGCGTAGTGCGCGGACCATGATCGCCGTCGCACAGACGCCGTCGACGTCGTAGTCGCCGTGAACGGTGATCCGGCTTCCAGCGCGGAGATGGCGCTGGACCAGGTCGACTGCTCGCTCGATCCCAGAGAACCGAGCGGGTTCGTGCGCCTCGGCCGCGCCGAGGAACGCGCGCGCCGCGCCCGCCTCCGAGAACCCCCTGCGGACGAGGATCTGCGACATCGCGTGGCTGACGCCGAGCTCGTGCTGCAGCGCGAGCGCGGCCGTCAGGTCGTAGGGCGGGATCTCCAGGCGCGCGACGGGGCGGCCCGGAGCTTGCGGCACGCCAGCGCCAAGCTCCGGGACGGCTGGCGGTACAACCGGGGCCAGGATTGGGGCCACTAATGATCCCCGCGACTGAAGCCGGGGGGTTCGGTCCCGGTCGTCATCCGTGTGGTGCGTCTTTGGCCGCGCGGCTTTCCACCGGCGCGCTTTGCGCGCCGTGGCGTTACCGGGGTCCGTTGGCGCTTGCCGGTCAAACCGCTCCGACCCGCTGTGCGGGTGCCCTCGCCGAGGCGAGGGGCTTGCGGCTTGACGGCCGGCTCGCGGACCTGCTCGGTCCGCAGGAGGCGATCATTGGCGCCCCCTTGCCACGCCGCCTGGGCGGCGTGGCTGTCGAAGTTTCCGTTGCTGTCGCAGAAGCAGGCGAGGAACGCGGCCAGCTCGTCCCGGTCTGCGTAGCTGCCGGCGGGCACGTGCTCGCACCCGCAGCGGTGCCGACGCTCAGACAGACTCTTGCGCCGCCGAGCGCCGCACACACAGCGCTGGGAGAGGAACGTGCTGCGGGTCGGGATCTCGACCAGCACCCCGCCCTGCTGGGCGGCCTTGCGCGCAAGCTCGGCCATGAACTGGCCGGGCGCGCGGTCACGAACGGAGCGTCCGTAGG
>JALYUQ010000062.1 GCA_030853685.1 Actinomycetota bacterium
CTGCGCGCCTGCCGGGCGCGCAGCACGACGCGCAGGGCGCGACATTGACTGGCAAGGCCTATGTCTTCGGCGGTGGCAACTTCAGCCAGTACGACCACATCCTGAGCTTTGACCCGGTGATGGATACCGTGCGCGCGGTGGGTGTGCTTCCCAGTGCGGCGTCTGACGTAGCCGTGACCGAAGTAGGTGGCAGCGCCTATGTCGTCGGTGGCTTTGACGGCAGAAATGCGCTCGACACGATCGTTTCGTGGCGTCCGGGTACGGCGGCACGGGTTGTCGCCCACCTGCCGGTTGCGCTTCGTTACGCGGCGGTCAGCGCCGTAGACGGCGACGTGCTGATCATCGGCGGCTCGAGACCGAGCGGCGCCAGTGACGCTATCTACCGCTTCGACCCGCTCACCGCCGTAGTGCGGCAGATCGGCCGTCTGCCCCATCCCATCACTCATGCCGGCGCCGGCACGTTGGGCTCGCACGTGTACCTCGCCGGCGGTCGGGGAAACGTCCTGGACGCCCTGAGCGCGCGGGTGTGGTCGATCGATCCAGCAACCGGCGCGGTTCGCCCGGCCGGCCGCCTGCCCCAGCCGCTCGCCGACGCCGGGGTGCTCTCGACGGGTGCAGCGATCATCATCGCCGGGGGTCACGCCGCCGCCGGCACTCAGGCCGCGGTGGGCGAGCTGGTGCCCGTCGGCTCGGGATAACCGGTATCGCGCTTTACGCCGATCGGCCGCGGCCGATCGGCGCGCTGGCTGATCAGTGCGCGTGGCCATTAAGCTCGGCCCGCACGATGTAGTCGGTGAGCACGCCAAGCTCGGCGGAGCTTAGGGGACGGCGGACCGGCATCTCGCGTGCGAACTCGAGCATGACCGCGCGGCTGAACCGGTATCCGAGCAGATCTCCGCCCTGGCGACTCGGGGAGTTGCTGCCGCTCAGCGAATGGCACACGCTGCAGTCCTGCGCGAACAGTGCCGCGCCCACCTGCGGGCGCGTGGCGCCCGGGCCGGCGCCGGCGCAGCCTGCAAGCGTGCCCGTAAGCGCCAGCAGGCCGAGTCCAGTTGCCAAGCGCATCGGGATCGACTCAGGTGCGCTTGCAGTGGACCAGGAGGTAGCGGTGGGTGATCGTGAGTGCGCCTTCGATAAGCGCGCCGCGCAGCCCAGTCGCCGCGCCGCCGGCCGCCTCCGCGTGCAGCGCGTTGAGTACCGCGCGATGCGCGCCGGGGGCCGGCTGCGCTCGCTGCAGCCACGGCTCAGCGAGCAGTCGCTCGTCGCGCACCGCAGCGCGGACGGGCCGCACCGCGGTGCCGGCGAGCTCGGCGCCAGCGGGTTGCAGGCCGGCCTCGTCGAGAAGTGAGCGCAGTTCTGCCTCGTGCGGGGAAGCGGTGTGGCTGGGGTCACGCAGTCGTTCGAGCTCGTCCAGGCGCTCTCCGATCGGACCGGGGTCGGCGATCATGTCGATGATCGTGACCGTGCCACCGGGCGTGCACACGCGACGCATTTCCCTCAGCGCCGCAGGAACGTCGGGCATGTGGTGCAGCGCGAAGCGGCTGACCACGACCTCGAACTGTGCGTCTGAAAACGGCAGCGCGGCGGCGTCGGCCTCCACGAAGACGACGTCGCGCCGGCCCTCCGCGCGCACTGCCTCCACGCCCCGTGCCAGCATCGCGGGGGTGAGGTCGGCGATGACCGTGAGCCGCCCCCCACGACCGAGATGCCGGCCGAGCTGACCCGTACCGCCGGCCACGTCGAGCACACGGTCCTGCGGTCCCACCTCGACCTGCCCGGCGATCCACTCGAGCACGCCGCTGTCAGCGAAGTGTGAGCCGGGCTGCTCGAAGTACGCGACCTGGCGGGTGAACTCACGAATCGTGCGCTCGCTGGACATGGCGAGCATTATCGCAGCGGGTCCAGGCTTCACGGCCGGGGCGGGCATCCTTTACTCCACGCGCAGGACTGCCCGGAGTGTGCCCGGAGTGAGCGTTCTCCCTCACGCGCACCGGGCTACCGGGTGGTGCGCTCACCGCCGCTGACGGACAACCTGTCCGATGATCTGACGCGCCGTAGGGGAAGCGAGGAAGGCACCGTGCCGGCGAGGTCACCGTCGGTGAGCTTCGCGCGGCGTGCGCGAGAGAACTCGGTATCCGCGATGTCGCCGGGACGGCCGGCCCGCTCCGGGGTGGGGCGGTGAGCAGCGGCTCGCCGACGGTGGCGCAGTGAACAGATCGACTCGATCGCTTCGAACAAAGGCGCCGGCGCATACGGCGCGGCCGCGCGTCACGGATAGAGGATCAGCTGGTACGCGGCGTAGGCGAAGAAAATCGCCAGCAAGCTCCAAGTCACCGGCCATGTGAGGGTGCGGAGAAAGCTGGTCTGCCAGCGACCGAACCGCAGCACGAGGACGAATGTGGCCAGCAACAACACCCCATAGCAGACCATCGCTGCGACGATTGAGAGCGCCAACCCGAGAAATGGCGCAACCACGAGGCCGAGGAGAACCCAAGCGGCGATCGCCAGGACATCGACCGACAACCTCGTGCGCTCCCGTCCCACGATCGTCATGAAGCCGGCTGCGCCAACCAGCGCGGCGACCATATAAACGCCCAGGGGCCATCGGGAGCCAAAGTCGAAGATCGAGCCCAGCATTGCCCCACCGCCCCACAGCAGAAACGGATCTATGACGCTGACGGCCACAAAGCAGACGAACATATCGACGGTGGAATCCCAGGGATTCTCGAATACCGGCCGACGCGGAACCAGCGCCGCCCTAAGCGCTGAGGGCGCGAGCGCCGCAGGGATCGAGCCTGTGTCGTCTGGTGTCATATTCGGCTTCCGCGCACCGAAATCATAGTAGGAGATCCAGTCCGTATCTAGCCCGATCGCGCTGCTTATCGTCGGCGCTGCCATTGGCTTCCTGCCCGTCGGCACGCGCGCTTGCCCAACTTCTTTCGGCGAGCCTTACGAGGCCTCGCCAGGCTTGGCTCTCGTGGCGAAGGAGTCGCCTTGCCAGCGCGAAGGTGATCGCTCGGATGGGGACGATGCGCCTAGACGGCGACCACCGAGAAGACCGGCGGCAGCCGTGTCGCGACCTGCGACCAGGTGGCGCCGGCGTCACCCGAGCCGAATAGATCGCCGGAGGTAGCGCCGAAGTAGAGCTCGAGTTGGTCGCCCTCCTCGGCGCTGCTGAACGCCTGGCGCAGCACCGTCAGGTAAGCGTGTCGCGCCGGCAGACCGTCTCCCCGGGGTACCCAGCTCGAGCCCGCGTCGCGCGTCTCATAGACGCGGACGCGGCCGTCGGGAGTCACGCGATCCATGTCGGCGACGAGCGGGATCACGTAGGCGCTGTCCGGATCGGCGGGGTCAACCATCAGCGGGAAGCCGAAGTCAGACGGGAGCCCACCGCCACCGATGTCGGTCCAGCTTTCGCCCGCGTCCTCGGAGCGATAGACACCGCCGTGGAACTGCATGTACAGTCGCCCGGGTTGCCTCCGCGCGCGCTCGACGTGATGCACGCAGCGGCCCGCGTTCTCATCCTTTAGCGCCTCCTCGGGCAGGTAGCGCGGGTTGAGCCCCTCGTTGCCCCGCCGCCAGGTACGGCCGCCGTCCTCGGTCAGCCACATCCCGGCGGCGGAAACTGCGACAGCCAGCTTGTCGGGATCACCCGGCCAGGTGCAGATCGAGTGCAGGCAAAGCCCGCCGCCGCCAGGCTGCCAGTGCGAGCGCGACGGCTGCTCCCACAATCCGGCGTTGATCTCCCAGCTCGCTCCGCCGTCGTGGCTCTGAAACAGGACTCCGGGGTCTCCGCCGGCATACACGGTGTCGTCGGCCTCGCCGCAGGCAATGACCCAGATCCGCTCGAGTGCCTGATCGCCGTCTTCGGGCAGGGCGACGCCGTCGGCCTGCTCCCACTCTGCGTCCGGATCGCCGTCGGCATACAGGATCTTCGGCCCGTAGAACGGCGAGGTCACGGTCGCGAGCAGCCGCCCGCTGCGAGGATCCCGTGTCGCGAAGTCGACCGGCTGGCCTGCAAACGCGCGCGTCTTGATCTCAAAGGCGGAACCTGGCTCGCCTTCGAGCAGGAACAGGCCCTTCTTCGTCCCCACCAGCAACTCGGTCAATCTCTCAGCCTCCTGTTATTGCGGGTAGCACCTCGATGCGGTCCCCGCACCGTACCGCCGTCGCCTCGCCCCCACGCTCCCCGTTGACGAACACATTGATATGGCGGCGGATCAAGCCACGCTCGTCCAGGATCCATCCGCCCATGTCCGGGTGGTGGAGCTCCAACGCGCGAAGCAGTTCGACCACCGTCGCTCCCTCCAGCTCATGCTCCGCGCGACCGCCTGCGAGCTTGCGCAGCGGCCCTCGAACGCACACCACGGCCATCGGCGGAATCCTAAGCGTGCTCACGAAAGCCATAGACCGCGGGGCCGCCCGTTTCTCATCGGCGCGGCGGCACC
>JALYUQ010000075.1 GCA_030853685.1 Actinomycetota bacterium
CATACGGTGCCGACGGCTGTGCCTACCTTCGCACTTCAGTGGTCCATGTGTCCAAGAGTCTCCAATCGATGTTTGGCCTCGGGTCCCTACCCGGCTCAATAGGCGACGTCCACCATGCAAAACTCTCTCCTCCAGCGAAGGAACCACTGCCTATGTCGGTTGGAATTAAGGGTCTGAGTGAACCTGCAGATCTCGGTGACCTGAAAAAACTGGGATACAAACAGGAACTCCACCGAGGCCTGGGCCCGTTCGCCTCGTTTGCCTCTGGCTTCTCTTTTGTCTCCATTTTGACAACCGTTTTCGAGCTGTTCGCGTTCGGGTTCGGTCTCGGCGGCCCAGCTTATTTCTGGACGTGGCCAATCGTCTTCGCCAGTCAGTTCTGCGTCGCCCTCACATTCGCCGAGCTCTCGGCGCGATTTCCGATCTCAGGCGCCGTCTACCAGTGGTCGCGGCGGGTGTCGAGCGATCCACTCGGCTGGATGGCAGGATGGCTGATGCTGATCGGCTACATCATCAGCGTGGCGGCGCTGGCGATCGCGTTGCAATTGGTGCTTCCTCCCGTGTGGAGCGGCTTCCAGCTCGTCGGCGGGAACTCCGCGCCCACCTCGCACACCGGAGCGCTGAACGCCATCCTGCTGGGCTCGATCTGCATCCTCGTCTGCATGACAATCACCTCATTTGGGATCACCAAGATGGCCTACCTCACGCGGATCGGTGTGACGTTCGAGATCGTGGGTGTCGTGGCACTCATAATCCTCCTGTTCGCCCACAGCGCGCGCGGGCCCGGGGTGGTCCTGCACACCAACGGGGTGCAGGGACACGGCAGCTACCTCGGCCCGTTCCTCGCCTCGATGCTTATGGCTGCCTACGTGATGTACGGCTTCGACAGTGCCGCCGAGCTCTCGGAGGAGACCTGCGATCCGCGCCGGACGGCTCCCAGAGCGATCACGCGGTGCATGCTCGTATCGGCCGTGGGCGGTGGGCTACTGATTTTGGCGACACTGATGGCGGCTCCCAGCCTCACCTCAGGCGACCTTGCCACGAACGGGATTGCGTACGTGATCACCTCTCAGCTCGGAAACACCCTCGGCAAGATCCTGCTGGTGATCGTGGCGATCTCGATCTTTTCCGCCACGCTCGCAATCTCAGCCTCGGCGGCGCGTGTGATGTTCAGCATGGCGCGCGACGGCCGGCTGCCCTTTGCCAGGCAGTTGGCTTACGTGTCCGAGCGCCACGCCTGCCCGCTCGTTCCAGGGATCGTGGTGAGCGTTCTTTCCATCGGCGTGCTGTTGGTGAACCTGGGGAATACACAGGTGTTCGCTGCGGTGTCAGGTGTGGCGGTGGTGATCGTGTACCTGGCCTACCTGATGGTCACGGTCCCGTTGCTTGCCAAGCGCGTGCGAGGTGTCTATGACCCAATCGACGCTGAGGATCGGTGGACACTGGGCCGCTGGGGGCTGCCGGTGAACATCGTGGCTGTGGTGGGGGGCCTGTTCCTGATGATCAACATCGGCTGGCCGCGTATGGAAGTGTACAACCCGCCGCCTGGCCACCCGCACTGGTACCTCCAGTATCTGTCACTGCTTATCGTCGGTGCCGCTCTGCTGGTGGGGGCTATCGCCTACCCGTTGATGAAGCGCCAGCAAGCGCCCAGCAGCGGGGTGGTGGTCGATGCCCCCCGCAGGGAGGGCGCTCTGGCCCCGGAGGTGGCTGGATAGCCGCTTTTCGGCGCTGTTTGCGACCATGTTCAAGTGACCAAACTCCATCCGTCGATCCTGAACACCAGGCCAAGGATGGGTGCTGGAAACGTCGCGTATCCTGCGAGGCTGTGAGCATGAGCAGGGACGTGAGCGCGGGCAGCGGAGAACGATCGAGCTCCATGAGCACAGCGCGCAGCGCCCGCGAGCACGCGCGGGGCCAGGCGGGCACCGTTGTCGACACGATGCCGACCTTGCCGGCCAGCGCCTGGCCGGAGCCGCCGGAGGGAGTCGCGCCCGCCGACATGACCTGGGCCGAGGTCGTGGCCGCAGGCGGAACGGCGTCAAAGCGCCTGTCGGCCGGGACGACGTTGCGCATGCGCGACGTCGCCGGGGAGGCCTGCGCGCACCTGCTCCTCTACCACGCGGCGATGCCGTGGGAGCGCCTCAACGTCGCCGACACGGTCAAGATCCCATGGCAGGCGTATCTCGGCTCCGGCCACCCGCTCCTCTCAGACCAGGGGCGTGTTCTGGCCATGATCGTCCAGGACGACTCCGGCCGCCACGACGCGCTATGCGGGGGCGGCGCCGGCGGACGGGCGGCGATGATCAACCTCGCGGCCAAGCATGGTCTCGAGGCCCGAGACCTCGCCCCGAGCGTGTCGTTCTTTCAGGGCGTCCGGGTGCAGGGCGACGGAGCGCTCACGTTCCTGGGCACAGCGGGCAAAGGCCGCGCAATCGCGTTGCGCTGCGAGCTGCCGGTGATCGTGCTCATCGCCAACGTCCCTCATCCACTGGACCCGCGAGATGACCTCGAGACGACGCCGCTGGAGGTGCTCGCCTGGCGGGGGCGCCCCACCG
The DNA here is from genome assembly GCA_030853685.1 of Actinomycetota bacterium. GTDB lineage: Bacteria > Actinomycetota > Thermoleophilia > Solirubrobacterales > Solirubrobacteraceae > Palsa-465. The sequence continues at coordinate 2,559 of JALYUQ010000075.1, forward strand.
GTCCCGAGGACCCGCTTTGGACCTCATCGCCCGAGCTCCAGCGCGCGTTGGAGAACACCGCGGACTTCCGGGAGGCCCAGGCATGAGTCGCGAGGAGATCGTTCCCGCCTGCGCGCCCTGGTCGGCCGTCATCCGCGCCGGGCAGATGCTGCAGATCGTCGATCTCGAAGGTAACCAGGCCGTCGACTTCCTTGTGTACAACGCGGCCGACAGCACCGAGCGCTACAGCGCGCCGGACACGATCGCCGCGCAGGCCAACGTATTCCTGAGCACCGGGTCCGTTCTGCTCTCCAACCTCGGCGCCCCGATGATGACGATCGTGGCCGATGACGTCGGCCGCCACGACACGATCGGCGGCGCGTGCTCGAAGGAATCGAACACGTTGCGCTATGGCCACCACACCAAGTACCAGCACGCTTGCGTGGAGAATTTCCTCGCCGAGGGCGCCAGGTGGGGCTTGGGCAAGCGCGACCTCACGTCGAATGTGAACTGGTACATGAACGTGCCGGTGGAGGAGGACGGCACGCTGGGGATCGTCGATGGTGTCTCGGCCCCCGGACTGGCGGTGACGCTGCGCGCGGAGATGGACACGCTGGTGCTTGTATCGAACTGTCCCCAGGTCAACAATCCGTGCAACGGCTTCAACCCCACGCCGGTCAAGATGGTCATCTCCGACTAGCCGATGAGCTTCGACACGCTGCTCGTCGCCAACCGCGGCGAGATCGCCTGCCGCATCCTGCGCAGCGCCGCCGCCCTCGGTTTACGCACCGTGGCGGTATACTCCCACCCGGATCGCGGCGCCCCGCACGTGGGCATGGCCGACGCCGCCGTCGGTCTCGGTCCCGCCCCAGCGCGCGAAAGCTACCTGCGCGCCGAGGCGATCATCGAGGCCGCGCTCGCCCTCGGCGCCGGAGCGATCCACCCCGGCTACGGCCTCCTGTCCGAAGACGCCGCGTTTGCCCAGGCGGTCGCGGACGCCGGCCTCGTGTTCGTCGGCCCCACCCCTGATCAGCTACGGGCCTTCGGCGCGAAGGACACTGCGCGCTCGCTCGCTCGCGCCGCCGGCGTGCCGCTGATCGCCGGCTCCGAGCTGCTCACCGATCTTGACACGGCCCGATCCGCGGCGCAGGAGATCGGCTATCCGGTCATGCTCAAGGCCACCGCCGGCGGGGGCGGCATCGGCATGGAGCGCTGCCACGACGACGGAGAGCTCACGAACGCGTTCGAGCGGGTGCGGCGGACCGCCGACGCGAACTTCGGTTCGGGCGGGGTATTCCTGGAACGGCTTGTGACCGCCGCGCGCCACGTGGAGGTGCAGCTGTTCGGCGACGGCCGCGGCCGCGTGGTTGCGCTCGGCGATCGCGACTGCACCCTCCAGCGCCGCAATCAGAAGGTTCTGGAGGAGTCCCCGGCGCCCGATCTGCCCAATGCGGTCCGCGAGCGGGTGCACCATTCCGCCGTCGCGCTGCTGGCGGGGCTTGAGTATCGCTCGGCCGGGACCGCCGAGTTCGTCTATGACGCCGAGCGCCAGGAGGCCTCGTTCCTTGAGGTCAACGCTCGGTTGCAGGTCGAGCATCCGGTCACCGAGGAGCGCTACGGAGTGGACCTCGTCGGCGCGATGCTCCGGCTGGCCCGCGGCGACGGCGGCGTGCTCGACGAGCTGGCCGCGGCCCGGCCGTCGGGGTGGGCGATCGAGGCGCGCCTGTACGCGGAGGACCCGGACGCCAACCACGCGCCCTCCCCCGGCCTCATCACCGAAGTCTCGCTCCCGGAGGACCTGCGCGTCGATGGGTGGGTCTCGGCGGGCACCGAGGTCACCACCGCCTATGACCCGCTGCTGGCCAAGTTGATCGCCACCGGCCCCACGCGTGAGGCGGCGCTCGATCGCCTGGCCGCCGGCCTCAGGGACACGAACATCGCCGGCATCGAAACTAACGTGGGTCTGCTCTCCGCGGCGCTCGCCAGCCCCACGGTGCGCGCCGCGCAGCACACCACGGCGACTCTCGGCGAGACCGTCGTCCGGCGTCCGCGCATCGATGTCCTGCGTGCTGGGACGATGACGACGGTGCAGGACTGCCCCGGGCGCACCGGTATGTGGCGCGTCGGCGTCCCGCCGTCGGGGGCGATGGACGACCGCTCCCTGCGCGCCGCCAACTCGCGCCTAGGCAACCCGGAAGGGGCGCCCGGGCTGGAGTGCACCCTCGACGGCCCCGCGCTGCGGTTCTCCACGCCCACCACGGTCTGCGTCGGCGGAGCGGCCTGCGCGCTCACGGTCGACGGCCGGGCTGTCCCGATGTGGGAGTCGATTCAGGTGCCCGCCGGGGCGACGCTCGATGTCGGCCGGGCTGACGGCCCGGGTCTGCGCGCCTACGTGTGCGTACGCGGCGGCTTCGACGTTCCCGAGCATCTCGGCAGCGCGGCGACGTTCACGCTCGGTCGCTTCGGCGGCCACGGCGGACGGGCACTGGCGCCGGGCGACGTGCTGCGCCCGGCAGGCGACGGCTCGGCTCCGAACGCGAACGCATGCCTTCCCCTGCCGCTCCCCGAGCTTACCCACGAGTGGCGGATCGGCGTCGTGGAGGGTCCCCACGCGGCGCCGGACTTCTTCACGCGTGAGGACATTGAGGCGTTCTACGCCACCGAGTGGGAGGTCCACTTCAACTCCGCCCGCACCGGCGTCAGGCTCATCGGCCCGCGGCCGCGGTGGGCGCGGGAGGATGGAGGCGAGGCTGGGCTGCACCCCTCGAACATTCATGACACGCCCTACAGCGTCGGGGCGGTCGACTTCACCGGTGACGTGCCGATCATCCTCGGTCCGGACGGCCCGTCGCTCGGCGGCTTCGTGTGCCCCGCGACGGTCGTCAGCGGCGAGCGCTGGAAGTTGGGTCAACTGCGCCCGGGAGACACCGTCCGCTTCGTCGACATCGGCGAGGCGGGCGCCGCGGCACTGCGCCGGGGTGGGGTGGGCGGACTGCGCCGGGCTCCTGACGGCGACGATGGCGTCCTCGGCCGCGACCACGGCACCGACGCCGACGATCCGCCCGTCACATACCGGCGCAGCGGCGACGACAACCTGCTCATCGAATACGGGGACATGGTCCTCGATCTGGCGCTGCGCATGCGCGTCGCCGCGCTCAGCGCGGCGATCACCCGCGAGCGGATCACCGGGATCGTCGAGCTGACGCCCGGCATTCGCTCGTTGCAGGTCAAGCTCGACCCCGACCGGCTGTCGGTGCGCGCGGCGCTCGATCTTGTCCGTCGCCTGGAGCACACGCTGTCGGCCACCCACGAGCTCGAGGTCTCGTCACGCACGGTGCATCTGCCGCTGTCGTGGGATGACCCGTCCACCCAACTGGCGACGGAACGCTACATGCACGGCGTGCGTGCCGACGCCCCCTGGTGCCCATGGAACATCGAGTTCATCCGCCGTGTCAATGGCCTGGCGTCGGTGGACGACGTGCGGCGTGTCGTCTACGACGCCGAGTACCTCGTGCTCGGGCTCGGCGATGTCTACCTCGGCGCTCCCGTCGCCACGCCGCTGGATCCCCGGCACCGACTCGTCACCACCAAGTACAACCCGGCGCGGACATGGACGCCGGAGAACGCCGTCGGGATCGGTGGAGCCTACCTCTGCATCTACGGCATGGAGGGACCGGGCGGCTATCAGTTCGTCGGGCGTACGACCCAGGTATGGTCGCGGTTTCGCCGCACCGGACCGTTCGCCGAGGCGCCGTGGCTGCTGCGCTCCTTCGACCGCATCCACTGGCATCCGGTGAGCGCCGAGGAGCTGCTGGAGCAGCGCGCCGACCTGGACGCGGGTCGTCTTGAGCTCCAAATCGAGGACGGGACGTTCGTCCTGCAGGACCATCTGGCGTTTCTGGAGCGCGAGCGCGAGTCGATCGACGCCTTCCGGAGGGCGCAGGGCGAGGCGTTCGCCACCGAGCGCGCCGCCTGGGCCGCCGCCGGCGAGTTCGACCGGCGGCCCGAGCCGCCGGCGGCCTCGCCCGACACCACCAGGATCGAGCTTCCGCCGGGGGGCATGCTCATCGAGGCTCCGTGCACGGCGAGCGTGTGGACCGTCGACGTTGAGCCCGGCGATGTCGTGGCGGCGGGGCAGCGGCTGCTCACCCTGGAGGCGATGAAGATGGAGACCCCGGTCGAGGCGCCGGTCCCCGGCTCGGTGGTGGAGGTCCTCGCCGGTCCCGGCGACGAGGTCGCCTCGGGCAGCGCTCTGCTCATCGTCGCCCCCAGCCTATGACGGCGACCGACCACGTATCAGCAGCCTACGCGGCCATCGCCCGCGCCGATCGCCCCGAGGTGTGGATCACACTCCGGCCGCAGGCTGAGGTCCGCGAGGAGGTGGCCGCTACCGATTCCTCGCTGCCTCTGGCGGGGTGCCTCCTCGCCGTCAAGGACAACATCGACGTCGCCGGCCTGCCCACCACCGCGGCCTGTCCGGCCTATGCCTACTCGCCATCCGAGGATGCGCCGGCGGTGGCGCGACTGCGGGCCGTGGGGGCGGTCGTGCTCGGTAAGACGAACCTGGACCAGTTCGCTACCGGCCTGGTCGGGACCCGCTCGCCGTTCGGTGCGGTCCGCGACGCGCGGCGTCCGGCCTACGTCAGCGGCGGCTCCAGCAGCGGGTCAGCCGTCGCCGTCGCCCTCGGATGTGCCGACCTCGCGCTCGGCACCGATACCGCCGGTTCGGGCCGAGTCCCGGCCGCCTTCCAGGGCCTCGTCGGGATCAAGCCCACCATCGGGCTGATCCCGACGCGCGGGGTCGTGCCCGCCTGCCGGACGCTTGATTGCGTGACTGTCCTAGCTACGACGATCGCGCTCGCTGACGCAGCGGCGTCGGCGATGGTCGGACCCGACGCAAGCCGGGATCCGGCGGCGGCACGTGGGCGTGTCTGGCCACCCTCGGCCCGACTCGCCGCTCCCCCCCTTGCCCGGGTCGCGCTTCCCGCCGACGAGCAGCTGGCCGCACGTATCGGCGAGCCGGCGCTGGCGGCGTTTGCCGCCGCCGCCCAGCGCCTCAACGCCGAACTGGTGGAGGTCGACGTTGAGCCGCTGCTGGCAGCGGGCCGGCTGCTCTACGACGGTGCCTTCGTGGCCGAGCGCCACGCCGCGTTCGGAGCGTTCGCGGCCGCCCACCCGGAGGCGATCGACCCGAGCGTGTTGGCGGTCGTCTCGGCCGCCGCGGCCCCGAGGGCCAGCGAGCTGGTCGCCGACGGCGAGCACCTGGACCGCGCCCGCCTGGCGACCGCGGCGCTGTTCGCCGACGCCGACGCGCTCCTGCTACCGACCGCCCCGTTCCAGCCGACGATCGCCCAGGTCGCCGCCGATCCCATCGGCGTCAACGCGGCACTGGGCGTGTTCACCACGTTCGTCAACATGCTCGATCTCAGCGCGGTGGCGGTGCCCGCAGACGACGTCGACGGTGGTCGGTTCGGCGTGACGCTCATCGGTCCGGCGTTCGCCGATCGCGTCCTGGTCGATCTGGCGGCGCGCTCGGCGGGCGAACCGCAGCCCCCGGGCGCCCCCCAGGGTATCGAGCTGCTTGTCGTCGGCGCGCATCGCACGGGGCAGCCGCTCAACCACGAGCTCACCGATCGCGGCGCGCGCCGCGCCACGACCGTCCGCACGGCGCACGACTACCGGCTATACGCACTCGCCACCGACCCCCCAAAGCCGGGCCTCGTCCGGGTCAGCACGGGCGGGGCGGCGATCGAGGGGGAGCTATGGGCCGTGCCTCCCACTGCGCTCGGCACGTTTCTCGCTGCGCTGCCAGCACCGATGGCGCTCGGCCAGGTCGCCCTCGCGGACGGCCGCAGCGTGGTCGGCTTCACCTGCGAGGCCGAGGCGCTGCGCGGCGCGGCCGACATCACCGCATACGGGTCGTGGCCCGCTTATCTCCGCGCGTCGGTCGGCGCGGTATGAGCACCACGGCCGCGACGACGCCCGCCGCGATGACGGCGCCGCAGGAGCGCGTAACCAACCGGCAGCCCACCGCGCGCGCCGACCTGAGGCTCTGAGCACCGACCCCGCGCGAGCAAGACCGCAGCGCCGGAGCGCCGTCTCCTGCCGAATCCGCAACCAACGGAGAGCGAACGGGGAGACTTGGTTCGACACACAGGCGCCCTTCGTGCCGAAACGGAGCTGGGCCAACGCGTTCGCGAGGCGCTGCGCTAGCGCTAGCGCTCGCCAGTCGGGTGCGAGCACGTCGTTGGCGTGCGCGAAGGCTCCGACGAGCTCGAGCCGGCTCGTCTCGGGCGCGGGTGGTCGAGATCCAAACGAGCGCGCGCTCCCTGCTGCGAGCGTGCGTTATCAAAGTGGCTCACCCGGGCTCATCCGGATCGTCGAAGACCCGGCGACCGAACCCCTACAACCTCAGGCTCTACATAACCAGCCCAAACCCCTCACAAACTAAGTCGTAAAACCTAACTCCCGACGAAATGGCCGGCGAGGCGATCGTCGAAGCGAGCTCATCGCCGAGAATCTTTGCCAGCCGGAGACGGCCACTAACACGAGCGTCTGTCGCACCTACGCCTGAAGGTAGGTAACCCAGCTGCCATGCTGGGTGATCTCCTGGGCGTCCGTCAGCGCCGCTGGCTCACACAGGAACCCGACCGCCTCGGCGCGGTCCTCGAGTAGGACTCGGCCAAGCGTTATCGGGGACGGCAGCTCCGCCAGCAGCGACGCGAGCCCAGCGGGCGGGAGCGCCCACAGCTCGCCCTCGATGCTCGCACCGGGTCCGCCCCCCGGAGATGAGGCCGCGCCGTTCGCACCCGGAGGCACGCCGTCAACGCGCACGAGCCCCGGCTTCGGAGGCGTCGTCGCGAGCCGATAAAGCCTGTAGCTCGGCGCGGTGCGCACGCGTCCGAGTAGCCGCCCGCCACGACCAATGAGCTCGCCGTTCAGCGGCTGGCCGCTCAGGTGAGCCCCGACCACAAGCAGTCGGGTCGCGGACGGCCCGAGCCGGTCTTCTGCGTGATCGCTGTCCGTATCGCCGGACATGAACCGCCGCCCCAGATCGCATACCACGCGATCGTGGAACGCGGGGGCGAACAGCGTCACGCCGAAGTAGCCGCCGTCGGCCTTGCCGGCGGGGACCGCGACTGCGCATGTCGAGGAGGTTGCAGAAAGCCGCGTAGGTGCCGAGCCGCCAGTTCAGCTCGACCGGCGCGGCGGCCACCTCCTCGATCGTCGGCTGATGAGGGGCGGTCGGGAGCAGCAGCGCTTCACACCCGGCCATCGCCGCGCGCGCGGAGAGCCGATGCTCGTCCAGCCGCGCGAGATCGGCGACGTAGCGATGCGCGGTGATCGACTCCGCCTCGAGGATGATCGCTGCGACGGTCGGATCGACATCACCACGGTGATCGGCGATGAACTCGCCGACCGCCGCATAGCGCTCGGCGACGAACGCTCCGCCATAGAGCAACTCGCCGGCCCGTAAAAACGGCTCAACGTCGATCTCTACGAGATCCGCCCCGAGTGTCCGCAGTCGCGCGACGGCACGGGCGAACGCCTGCTTCGCCGCCGGCGAGAGCAGTTCCAGCTGTTTCAGCGCCGCCACGGCGACGCGCGGACGCGGGGACGCCCCGAGCGGCGCGTCGAGGCGCCAGCGGCGGCTGAGGGGATCGTCCGCGTGTGGCCTGGCGATCGTCTGCAGCGCCAGCTCGGCCGCAGGCACCGTACGAGCAAATACACTGACGCAGTCAAACAAGCGGCACGCCGGCACCACCCCGCGGGTTGAGACGAGTCCGCGGGTTGGCTTCAGGCCCACCAGTCCCTGGAAGGCTGCGGGCACGCGCCCGGAGCCCGCGGTGTCCGTGCCGAGCGCCAGCTCGGCGTGTCCGAGCGCCACGGCGACCGCGGAGCCCGAGCTTGAGCCCCCCGATGCCCGCGCCGGAGCGCGGGCATCGCGAACGGCGCCGTAGGGACTGTGGCTCCCGGTTAGTCCGATCGCGAATTGATCCATGTTGGTCTTGCCGAGCACGATCGCCCCCGCTGCCCTCAGCCAAGCCACCGCCGGCGCGTCGCAGGCGGAGGTGTACGCGAACGACGGGCAGGCGGCGGTCGTAGGCAGGCCGGCGACGTCGATGTTGTCCTTGACCGCCACGGTCACGCCGGCGAGCGGAAGATCTTCCCCCGCCGCCAGGCGGTCCTCGATGACGCGGGCGTCGGTGAGCGCCTGCTCTTGCTCACGCAGATGGATCCAGACCTCGGGGCGCGGCACCTGCTCCATCCGTTCGAGTGCGCGGGTGACTCGCTCGACCGGCGTCATGCGGCGTCGGCATCGTTGCCGAGCATCAGCAGTGCCGTGGCGGGCACGACCTGGTCTCCGCTCCCGGCGCGTAGCTCGTGTACGTGGCCGTCGATCGGCGACGCCAACGCTGTCTCCATCCTCATCGCCTCGAGGTGGCCACTCGCTCCGCCTTGGACGCGGTCTCCGGCGGAGAACGCTGCGAGGCCTGCTTCTCGCTGGAGCGAGTGGGCGGTGGCGATGTGTGTTGTCATAGGGTCCGACCGTATGAGCGGTCCTGCGCGATGTCATTGGCCCCATGACCTGCGCGGATTTGCCATTTGACACCTTGGCCACGAGAAAGCCCGCCGGGAAACACCCACAGGGGAGGCCAGCCAGCCGCCGGATCGGCAGCAGGAGCCCAACATCGGCCGAAGCGCCTGGGCTCTAGTAGGAAAATACGCTCAGGGTCGCGACCACCTTCCGGTGAAGGGCCGTTCGGACGGCGCTGCCGCTCAGGCTGCGATGGGCGGTTCTTGCAGGGCGACGGTATGGCCGAGGCGTTCGAGCTGCGCGACGAGCCGGCG
>JALYUQ010000099.1 GCA_030853685.1 Actinomycetota bacterium
GATGGCTCGCTCGCGGCGTGGTTGGACGCGGCGCTCCCAGTAGCGACGGTGTAGCTTTGGTTGGTGGGTCAGCCGGCTCAGCCAGAGCTGGATGGCGTCGTGTTCGATCGGATTGGCGAGCCCGGCGATGGCGACGCGCAAGCCTTCGCGTACGTCAGTCCAGAAGGCTTCTCCGCCCACGGACGGGTCGGGGCCGGGCAGCTGCCCCAGGGCGTCGTCGATCGCGTCTAGAGCGAGGTCGTCGCTGGACGCCCATCGGCGATAGATCGCGCTGCGTGAGACGCCCGCGATGTCGGCTACGGCGTCCAGGCTCATACCCCGCAGACCGTGCGCGGCGAGCAGCTGGCGCGCGGCGTTCAGCACAAGCTGGTCAATGCGAGCGTCCCGGGGTCGCCCGCTGCCGGACCGAGGGTTCGGGCTCATCTACTTATTGTCATCGTGCCGCCTTTTCGATACGCTTGTATCGATACAGGTAGCTCGTAAACAGGAAGGGGGAGCCGACGGTGCGTCGCAAGGTGTTCGATGTGCAGGATTATCTGCAATACCTCGGCCACGTACACGACTACGAGGCTCGTCACCAACAAAAGCTGTCCAGCTCAGCAATGAGTAGATGTCGATGCGGGAGATCAGGATGAGCTTCGTGCTGGCAGCAATCTTCAATCTCAACCATCCCGCGCGCACCGTGCACTGGGATTTCTTCTCGATGTCGGTAGCGAACATCGTGGTGATCGTCGTGATGCTGATCGTGTTCGCCCTCGCGATCACCCTGCCGTTCCCCAGCCATGGGGACCGGGAGGAAAACTCGTGAGCACCATCAACCCGAAGCCGCCAGTCGACCAGAAGAAGTCCTGGACGGCGGCGTTACGCGAGCGCGCGGTGGCGGTGCTTCCGCCGGACAAGCTGCTGCCCAACAGCCAGCCGGCGTACATGTCCTCGTGGATCTACGTGTTCGGCGTGCTGTCGCTCGCGTCGCTGATCGTGATCATCGCCTCAGGGTCGATCCTGACGTTGAAGGGGCCGGGGTGGTGGCATTTCACCGGGGTCGGCCACTTCTTCAACAGCATCCACCTGTGGTCGGTCGAGCTCTTCTTCTTCTTCATGGTTATCCACCTGTGGGGCAAGTACTGGATGGCCGCTTGGCGGGGCGGGCGCGCCCGCGTGTGGATCACCGGCGCGATCACGTTCGTGGTCGCGGTTCCGTGCGCGTTGACCGGCTACGTCTCCCAGCAGAACTTCGACGCGCAGTTCATCTCGACGCAGGCCAAGGACGCGATGAACGCCGCCGGAATCGGCTCGTTCTTCAACCTGACGAACTTCGGCCAGATGTACAGCTACCACGTGTTCCTGCTGCCGCTGGCCGTGGTCGGGCTCGTCGCCGCGCACATCCTGCTCGTTCGAAAGCACGGCATCGTGCCCCCGTTCCCGCTCGCCGACTCCGGGACCGAGCCGCCGCCCTCGAAGCTTCCCGCCGCGGAGGCGTCCTCGTGAGCCGCGAGAGCTGGCGCCGGGAGGACGAGGCCGCGCGCGAGTGGAAGGGCGCATACCGTCCCTACGACATCGTGAGGGAGGCGACGATCGCGATCGGCGTCGTACTCGCGCTCGCCGTCGCGCTGACAATCCTGTTCTCCTCGCCCGACGATGCTCCGAGCACGATCCAGCAGTGGTCGCGAACCGATCCGGTCGACTTCGTCACCACCGCGACCACGGAGCTCGATGGCTCGAGCACGACGGGTGGCTACGGCCCCCCCTACAACCACAACAGCGACGGTCAGCACATCTGGTTCATCCACCTGCAGAAGTGGCTCGGGGTCAGCCACCCGATCGACACCGCCACCGACTTCGTGCTCGCGCCGCTGCGCTCGATCACCGGTCAGCCGGCGCTCCAGGGCGCAATCTCCACCTACCAGGCCGCGCCCGCCCAGAGCCAGGCCGCATGGACCGGCGCGTACGAGAAAGCGCTCGGCAAGGCCAGCGCCAGCCCGAGCGGCTCGATCTCCGTCCCGGACGGCCAGTACGGGCCGCTGCCGACGATGATGAACTCGCTACTCACGTTCGCGCAGGGCGGCGGGCTCGACGGGGCGCTGCTGACCAGCAAGCAATTCTACGAGACCGACTACACCAAACCGCTGCTGTTCATGGCTGACGGCCGTGTGCTCGCAAAGCGCGCCAAAGCAGAGCATCTACTGGGCACCCAGTGGGGAATGATGAACGAGACCGGCAGCTACCCCGGGCAGTCGTGGCTGTGGCTCTATACCTTCTGGTACCAGATCAAGCCATTCTCAACGTCAACCAATGCCGACATCCTCGTGCTAGCCGTAATGGGGGTACTCAGCCTCGCGTTCATCCTGCTCCCATTCATCCCCGGCATTCGCGACATCCCGCGACGCATCCCGATCCACAAGCTGATCTGGCGCGACCACTATCGCGCACTCGCACGTCAGGGAGAGCCCAGCTGAGATAGAGCGCTGTCGAACACACCCCTTTGACCAGCCAGGCCGAGCGCGACAAGCTCCGTGACGCCACTACGCGGGCGCACCACGCTGCCGAGACCCAACGAGAGAAGGAGTTCGAAGCCCGCCAGACCGACGTGCTCAAGCGGGAGCGGGCGCTGGCCGAGCAGCACCTGGTCTTGCTCGCACAGAACACCAAGCTAACCGAGGAGATAGCGCGGCTCACGACCGAGCTGCACGCGACGTTCTGTAGCGAAACACTGCCGGGGAGCGCCCAGTCCGGCCCCCGCAATAGCTTTGTGAGGGGAGATCGAGGTGGCGTCCAGCAGGTGGGACAAGAGCGCGGCAATGCCGATTCAGCTCGAAGAGCCCTGGAGCTGAGGTTTGGGGCGCGGGTGCAGCTGCTATCCGACCGCAACGGTAAGGGCAATCGTCAGGGCGGCGACGACGGTGAGGATCGATAGCGTGAGCCGGTAGCCGCGGTAGTGGCCGATCACGAGTGCGGCGGCGATCGTGAGGGTTCCGGAGCCGGCTAGCTGTTCCGCGCCGTAGCCGAGCGCGAACGGCAGGGCAGGGAGGATGCTGCCGCTGAGGGTCGCGGCCGCCATGACGAGCGCCCGCCGGGGGCTGCGGCCTTCGTCAGAGAGATATTCGCCCGCACCCATGCCGACGGTGGCGGCGACAGCGAGCCCGAGCGCGGCGGCGAGGATCCGGGGGCCAGTGTGGACGCCGGCGACGATGAGCCCAGTGATGACGCCAAGCGCCGACGTGAGTCCATCGAAGCTGCCGAAGATGGCTTGCTTTAGATCCTCGTGGCTCACAATCCCAAGTGTGGCGGTCCGGTGTCCGAACACTCTCGAGTGACCAGCAGCTGGATCGCTTCTTCTTTGCTCGAGGATCATCCACCAAGGCCAATTACCTACGGCCTACTAGGCTTTGGCGCGGTCGATCTTCATGCCGCAGACGGGGTCGGTGACGCCGCACCGCTTGGTCCAGCTCGCCCGGACCGTCGTCGCTTGAGAGCCTCAATTCGGACGCACCGCCCGTTCAACCCCCGACAACTCCGGGGGGCCCTGCGCTTGACGCGGGGCCCCTGCACAGGTAAGGAGAACATCAATGAGCACACAAATCCACCGGCCGCGCGGCAAGACGGTCGCGGAGCGGCTGCTCGCCATCGCTGCGCTGTCAATCGTGCTTGTCTCCCTCAGCGCCGTTCCGGCTTGGTCTGCGACCAGCGCCCAGCAACAGGGCGCCGCGCTGCTTGCTCAGGTCCAGAACGGTCAGACGAGCTGCAGCAAGCTCAGCTCGAGCAACTTCGCGCTGATGGGCGAGTACGAGATGGGACGGATCATAGGATCGGCGGCTACGTATAACGCGATGAACGCGCAGATGCAGACGACCGCGGGGACCGGCGGTGAGCAGCGCGCTACCGATTCATGGGCGAGCGTCTCGGTGGCTGCGCCACCGGCAATGGCCCCGTCGCGTTCGGAACGATGATGGGCATGATGGGCACCTCTGAGATGGGCGCAAGCTACGGCTCCGCCTATCCAGGCAGCGGCTACGGCTCGTCCATGATGGGCGGCTATGGGTCAGATAATGGCGGTTCGAGCGCGGGCCTAATCGTCGCGATCGTGCTCGGGGCGCTCGTCCTCCTCGCCCTGATTGGCTGGCTTGTGACGCGGCGAACCCGACGCCGCCCGACTCCTCCTAGGACGGCCTGACGGTCGTCGACCACTCGGAAGGAGCACGCTCCACTCGTGTCCGCGGTTGCTGTTCACGAGCCCAGAGCGGGGCCAACCGAGACCCGTGCAAGGTCTGACATCTCCAAGGTCGTGACGACCTTCGGGCCGAATACCTTCTTCATACCGCGTGTTCCGCAGCCCGCTGGTGATGTTCGGCATCGGGTCGTTCTACGTGTTGGTCGTGCATCCGCGCCTGGTGTCGCGTTCTGACCGTCCTCGGATGCGCCGCAGCGTGATGGGCACCAACGTCGCGCTAGTCGTGCTGGTCGGCATGCTGTGCTGGCTCAGCGGCCGGCAAGGTCGTTACCGGCCGAGCGAGTCCGGCGCCGCTCTCGTGACGATCCGCGGCAGATTGCGTCCGGGACCTGAGGCAGGGTAATGCCCAGCTTGCGTCCGGACCGGATCACGGCACTTCCCGCCCAGGAGCGGCCGTGCCCGTCCGGCTGATGGGTCGTTGCTGGAGCTCGTCCCAGGCGCGAGCACGCGCCTGGGACGCCCGCGTGGCGGTACCGTCGCGCCGGGCGGGGGGCCGCGCTGAGCGCCCTAGGCGACGCAGGCGGGATAGCTGGCGTATGACTTTGGGCTCAGCGTCCACCCGGGCGCCCGCAGTAGGAGTAGAGTCAGACACGAGCTGGCCCTGCGGCCAGATTCCTCAGCCCAAGCCCGGAGGCCCACTGACGGCGCTACATGCGCCACGAGGCATGGGGCAGCGGTTACTGGTGTCGACTGCGGGGCCGGGGCCGTACTTCTACCGGCGTTACCCCACCGGCCCGGTGGGCGCGTCC
>JALYUQ010000108.1 GCA_030853685.1 Actinomycetota bacterium
CGCCAGCGGCATCGCGGCGCCGGCCGGTTCCCCGCAGCCCGCCCGCGTCATTGCCGCGCCGGCCGGTTCCCCGCAGCGCGCCAGGGCACGCTCCAGCTCGGCCACGAGCTCTTCGCTGCTCGCTGGCCCCCGGCGCCTGATCGCCCTCAGCGCGAGCGCCATCGCCGCCACGAGGACCACGATGATCGCGCCCAAGACGACGGGGAGCACCCAACCCGAACCGCCGGCCCCGCCACCCGTGCCCGCCAGGCGCCGGCCAGAGGCCGCCGTACGCACCGGGGAGTCCTGTCGCCGCGCAGGCGCGGCAGGCGGGATTGCGACCGCGCTCCCGCGCAGCACAGCCGGGGCCAGGCTGCCCCCGCGGGCGGGTGCCGCCGCCGGCGTGGGGTCGAAACGGACCCACCCGTAGCGGGGGAACCACGCCTCGACCCACGAATGGGCATCCAGATCGCTGACTACCCACTGGTGGCTGGCCTGATCGAAGGTGCCGGTGGTAAAGCCAGCTGCCACGCGTGCGGGAATCCCGCCCATGCGCAGCAGCAGCGCCATCGCACCCGAGAATTGCTGGCAGTAGCCGAGCTTGCTCTTGAAGAGAAAGGTCTCGAGCGGATACGTGCTCGGGGGCGGGTCCTCGTCGTAGCGAAAGCCGTGGGATGAGCTCAGGTAGCCTTCCACGCTCAGGACGAACGCGTACGGCGTCGGGGCCTGGCGCTCCAGACGGCTGGCGAGCGCGAACGCGCGGGCGTAGGGAGAGGATTCGATGAGCTTCATCCCCTCGCTCCCGGAGGGCCCGATCACGCTCTGCACCCGGGCGCGCGAGTGAAACGGCGCGAACGCGACCAAGGGGGCGACCACCGAGTTGGACGAGCCATCCGAGCTGGACGGCCCACCCGGGCCGGCCGAGCCACCCGGGCCGGCCGAGCCGCCCGCCTGAGAGCTCTGCGGCAGCGAGATCGCGCGCTCGCCGATCAGCGTCTGATCGGGGTAGTCTCCGCCGCCGCCGGCCGTGGCCAGCTCGGCGGGAGTCGGACGGGGGGAGTACGTGCTAACCGTGTAGCTGTCCCCGGGCCCGAGCTCCGAGTCAGCCGTCCAGGTTCCTGGGCTGAGGCCCGGGACGACGCCCTGATACACATGTGCGGGCGCCGACGCCGAGCCGGCAGCGATCACATCCGTCGTGCGCAGCGCTCGGACCGTCACCTCAATGGTTTGGGTGAAGCGCCTGAGAGAATCCGGGGGAGGGCCGGGGACCCGCGCCCCGAGCTCTTCGGGTCCCTGCGTCCACGCGCTGCCATCGAAGCGCTCGATGTCCTGCGCCTTCCAGTAGTCGGGGTGGGCCGCGCGCACCTCGAGCACATCGCGTCCGAGGCGTGGCCAATCGATCGGCCCGTAGCTCTGGGACCAGTCGAACGTCTCGGCCTGCCCCGGGGAGAGCGTGCCGACGAGGGCTTCGTAGTTCACCCACGGACGGCGCTGGTCGAGCCCCGGCGAGGCCAGCGCCGCGCCAGCGCCCGCTAGGGCGGCGACCGCGATCGCACCGGCCACCTGCGGGCCCCGCACCCGCTCGCCCCAGGTGAATGCGGCGAGCAGGCCGAACAGGACGAGTCCCTGCACGTAGGGCAGGTGCGGGCGGATCAAGGTACTCGGCACCACCGCGAGCGCCATCAGTGGCAGCGCTGCGCCGGCGCGGCGCAGGTCGCCAAGCGCCTTGGGGGCGAACGCGAGCAGCAGCCCGGCATCGAGCAGCAGCACGCCGGCGCCAAGCAGGATCACGATCCTGACCCATTCGTTGATCCCGATGTAGGGCAAGAGCACGCGCGGCAGCGCGGCGAGACCATGGCCCACGCCCTGCGCGGCATCCGCGACGCGCAGGTGCACCATCCAGGCGAGCGGGACGCCCGCGACCGCGAGCACCGCGAGCACGGCCGCCACCACGCCCGCCATGGCCGCCGCCCGGCTACGGGTGCGCAGCGCGGGGCCCCCCGCGGCGAGCGCGAGTGCGATCCCCAGCAACGCGAGCAAGCGCCAACCGGGGTCAGGGCTCAGCAGCGTTCCCCAGCGCAGCAGTCCGTAGAAGGCAAGCGCGCCGAACGTCGCCAGCCGCACGAGCGGGCGATCGCACGCGCCCGCCGATCTCGGGCGCACCCACGGGGGGGCCTGGCGGCCGAGCACCGCGGCCCGCACGCCGCTGCTCATGCCGCGCGAGCGCTTTCGTGAGCGATCCCTTCGCGCGGCGGCCCGTGGGCACGGCGCGCGAGCACGAAGCCGCGGCAGCCCGAGAGCGCAAAGCTCGGCGCCGCGGGCGTCTGAGGGCTGAGCGGCTGCGGGAGCACGAGCGCAACGGCACCGCGCGCGCTCGCGGTCTGGAGCACTTGAGGCGTGCGCCCCGGCGCCTGCGCCGCGACATAGAAGACGCACGCGGGCTGACCCGCCCACACGCGGCCTAAGGCCGGCGCCTGCGCGCCGGGGCCCCCCTGCACCAGCGCCAGGCGCGCGTAGGCCCCGGGCCAACCCGCCAGGCCGCGATCGACGGCGATCGGCCGGCGATCGCCTCCGAGCAGCAG
>JALYUQ010000130.1 GCA_030853685.1 Actinomycetota bacterium
CCAACCGCCGGCCGCCACCCCCACCAACCGGCTCGGAGCCCAAGACAGCCACCAACACCGCACAGCCCTCGAGCCGCCACCCACACACCCCCAACAGCCTCCACGTCACCAGAGTCTTGCGACAGCCAATCAGGTGGGGTAAACGCCTCAGCTACCGCCTTGAATCCCTCAACGGTGACGAGCATTTGCGAGCTTCGTCAATTTCGCATGGGGGAGCGCCGCGGGTCGGGTGGCGACAATCGGCGACACGTCGACGCGGATTCCCGGATCGACACGAGCGTCGCCGGGATAGCGCTGGCAGTAGTCGATGGCGGTGGCTGACTCCCCGTGGCCGAGGCTCGCCGCCATCGATCGTTGACCTGGGCGAGGGTCACGTGGCCGTGCCGGTGGACTTTGACCTGGTGAGCACTTCGCGCACGTCAGCAGGTAAGTTCTTGGGGAACGGGGTGACGACTACGACGTTCGGCAGCGGTAGACGCCGTCCGAGTCGGCCCGGGAGACGTTTACCGCTCAGCAGCCACCAGATGTAGGAGGCGAGCATAAATGGGACCATCAGCAGCCCTGCAAGGAAGAGCACACCGACTCTGACTTCTGCCGGAATGGCCCGGGCGCGCATCAGCTCGCGGAAACTGATCGTCCAAACGTAACGCAGGAGCACGCGCTTCAGGTCTCGCACGGGTGCCAACTCTATGGGTGCCACGGTACCCCCTCGACTGGCGCCGCCATGCGCTGAGCTCTGCGCTGAGAGCGACGCAACGGCATCGTCGCAGTCGCCGTCAGCCCGGCGCCGCAGATCGGTATCGGAGCCTTTTCGTTCGGCCGCTGCAGGTGCACCTGACAGAGTACGCATTAGGCTGGCGTCGACTCCTGTGGCTTTGCCACTGGGTTGACTGGATGGGCGACACCGGCGTAGCCGCCGAAGAGCAAGGACGGATATCCTTGTCTCATGGAGGGCTCCTTGCTACCGGCGCGCACGCTCGGACCAGACGGCCCGCCGGTTGGTGCGATCGGCCTTGGCTGCATGGGCATGTCGTGGGCCTACAGTCCCGAGGACCGCGATGACGAGCGCTCGATCTCGGTCATCCGTCACGCGATCGAGATTGGCGTGAACCTGATCGACACGGCCGATGTCTACGGGCCGTTCACCAACGAGGAGCTGGTGGGCAGGGCGCTCGAGGGCCGGCGCGCTGGCGCGGTGCTTGCGACTAAGTGCGGCCTCGAGGTGCGCTCCGTGCAGCCGTTGGAATTGGTCCGCAACGGACGCCCCGAGCACGTGCGCGCGGCGATCGATGCGTCACTTCAGCGCCTGCGAACCGACCACGTGGACCTCTACCAGCTCCACCGCACCGACCCGGAGGTACCGGTGCAGGAGACGTGGAGCGCGATGGCCGAGGCTGTCAGCTCCGGCAAGGCGCGCGCGATCGGGATGTCAGAGGCGACCGTCGTGGAGCTCGAGGCGGCACAGGCGATCCACCCTGTCGCCTCGCTGCAGTCCGAGTTCTCCCTCTGGGAGCGTGGACCGGTCGAGAACGGCGTGCTCGCCTGGTGCCGCGAGCATGGCGCCGCCTTTATTCCCTTCGCGCCACTGGGACGGGGCTTTCTCACCGGCACGGTGACGGGCGAGACCATCACCGAAGGCGATATGCGCGGCTCGAACCCGCGCTTCACCGAAGAGGCGATGGAGCAGAACCAGGCGATCCTTGAGCGTGTCCGCGCGGTGGCCGAGCGCAACGACGCGACGCCCGGCCAGGTCGCGCTGGCCTGGCTGCTGGCCCAGTACGACCGTCTGGTCCCGATTCCCGGCACGCGGCGCATCGAGCGGCTGACAGAGAACGCCGGCGCCGCGCGCGTGGAGCTGTCCGCCGAGGACCTGAACGAGCTCGACGCGCTGCCGGCACCGGCCGGCGCACGCTACCGAGCATAGATGGGCGCGCCCTGCGGGGCGCGCCCTGCGAGCACTCGCTTGCCGACAGCCCAACGAGGACCCGAGCGTCTCCCAAGCGGATCTGCCGGGTAGCTAGCCGGCCTGGCCGAGCGCCGCGCGGGCCGCGCTCGATTCCACGGCGGCGCCCTGCGCAAACCCGTACGTGCCGCGCTCGCGGAGCTTTCGAGCCGCCTCCACGACGGCGCCGAACGGCGCGAACGCGAACGCGCCCCCGACCGACACGCGGCTGACACCGAGCGCGCCGAGCTCCCCGACGGGCGTCTCGGCCACGCCATCCGCAGAGTCGGCGAACCATTTTCGAGGTCCGCGGAGACCGGGACGTCGGTCGCCGCGACGATCGCCGCCGCGTGCGTGAGCGCTTCATCCCGGGTCACGGACCCGTCGAGGCGCCCGAGCGTGGTCGCGAAGCCGCTGCTTGTCGTCGCCAGCGCTTCGAACCCGAGCGACGTGAGCAGCCGCGCGGAGCCGGCGTCCCAAGAATTGGGCAGCAGCAGCGGCCGCTCGGGACGGTGGAGGGCCAGGAACCGCTCAGCGCGCTGGCGCTGGTCGCTCGGGGAGTCGTCGATCATCCGCATACCATAGGCAGCCGTTGGCCGCTCAGGCACCCGCGCCCGGGCCGCATGGCAGGAGCACTCCGAGCTTCGCAGTAGACGGATCAGTCGGTTAGCACCGAATCGGAGCTCGCCGGGGGAAAACGATGATCTCACTCGCGCCGAGCGCATGTAGGCTGAGCGCAGCACCCGCTGCGGCTGTCAGAATGGCGGGAGCCGAGCTGGCCCACTTGTCTCGCCGCATGCGGCGATAGGGGGCGCCCGCCGGACCGCCAACTTGATCGCGACCTGAGAAGGCTAGGAGGCATGCCATGCTGAAGCTCACCCGCTGGTGCATCGCTCATCGCCGACTCGTGGTAGTGGCCTGGGTCAGCGTCGCGATCCTCACCACGGTCCTTGCTGCAGCTGCGGGGCGCCGGTACGCCACGAACTTCAGCCTCCCCGGGACCCAGGCGCAGCGCGCGCTTGACCTTCTCAAGCGGGAGTTCAAGGCGCAAAGCGGCGACGTCGACACGATCGTCTTTCACGTCTCGCGTGGAACGGTCGACTCGCAGGCCGTGCGCGCGGCGATGACGCCGCTGCTGGCGCGCGTGAGCAAGGAGCCGCACGTCGTCGGGGTGCTCAGTCCCTACAGAAGCGCGCGCGGAACGGTCCAGGTCTCACCTAACAGGATGACCGCGTTCGCGACGATCAACTACGACAAGCCAGCGAATCTGCTCTCGAGCGCCACCGGCAAGCCGGTACTGGACCAGATCGCGGCGATCCACGTGCCGGGCTTACAGGTCGCCGCAGGCGGCCAGGTGGCCGAGCAGGCCGAGGGCTTCAGCGTCGGTCCGGCCACCTCGGTCGGGGCGATCGCCGCGCTGGTGATCCTGCTGATCACCTTCGGCTCGCTGACCGCGGCCGGGATGCCGCTGATCACGGCGGCCCTGGGGCTGATCACCGGGGTGGCGCTGATCGGGCTGGCCACGCACCTCACAAGCATGTCGAACGTTGCCCCTGAGCTGGCGCTGATGATCGGCCTGGGCGTCGGGATCGACTATGCGCTTTTCATCGTCACGCGCTTTCGCGAGAACTACCTCGCAGTTGGCGATGTGGAGCTATCGGTGATCCAGGCGATGGACACCTCGGGGCGGGCGATCCTGCTCGCCGGCGCCACCGTTGTCATCGCCCTGCTCGGCATGTTCGCCACCGGGGTCAGCTTCATGTACGGCCTGGCGATCGCCTCGGTGCTCGCCGTGCTCCTCACGCTGGGAGCCTCGCTGACGGTGCTGCCCGCGATCCTGTCTCGCTTCGGTGCCCGGATCGTGCGCGCGCGCGGCCCCCGCCGGCGCCGGCTCGGGCGAGGTCCTGTGGCGGTAGCCGATGACGCAGGCGAGCGTGCTGCCGCTGCTGCCGTTGCCGCCGCGCCGCCGCGCTCGGCGTGGCGCCGGTGGAGCGAGACGGTGCAGGCGCGCCCCTGGCCGCTGGCGGCCGTGTCGCTGGTGGTGATGATCGCGCTGCTGCTGCCGGTCTTCGCGCTGCGCCTCGACACCAGCGACGCCGGCAACGATCCCGGCAACGTAAGCTCCCGCCACGCGTTCGATCTGCTGGCGCAGGGCTTTGGGCCCGGGTTCAACGGCCCGCTGCTGCTCGTCGCCGAGCTCTCGCATCGCGACGCGTCCTCGGTGCTGCCGGCGCTGCGCGCCACAGTCAGCGCCACTTCCGGCGTCGTCGCCGTCACGGCGCCCCGGGTCGCCCCGTCGGGCAACGTCGCAGTCGTGGAGGTCTACCCCAGCTCGGCGCCACAGGCGACGGCGACCACCAACCTCGTCAACCGCTTACGCGACGATGTACTGCCGCCGCTCGAGCGCCGGACCGCCACGCCGGTCCTGGTCGGCGGGTTCACCGCGGGCTCGATCGACTTCTCCCACGTGCTCGCGGGCAAGCTGGCGCTGTTCATCGGGATCGTGGTCGTGCTCTCGGCGCTGCTGCTGCTGGTCATCTTCCGCTCGCTGGTGATCCCGCTGCAGGCAGCGGTGATGAACCTGCTCAGCATCGGCGGCGCGCTCGGCGTGACCGTCGCCGTCTTCCAATGGGGATGGCTGGGGAGCGTGCTTGGAGTCCAGAAGGGACCGATCGAGCCGTGGATACCGGTCCTCATGTTCGCGGTCGTGTTCGGGCTCTCGATGGACTACGAGGTGTTCCTGATTTCGCGCGTGCGCGAGGAATGGGTACGCCGGCATGACGCGTCCGCCGCGGTGGGCGACGGGATTGCGTTCACCGGACGCGTGATCAGCGCTGCCGCGGCGATCATGGTGTGCGTGTTCCTCTCGTTCATGCTGGGCAACCAGCGCACGATCAAGGAGTTCGGCTTCGGACTCGCCGCGGCGGTGTTCCTCGACGCCCTCGTGGTGCGCTGCGTGCTGCTGCCGTCGGTGCTCGAGCTGCTCGGTCCGAGCACGTGGCGCCTGCCGCGCTGGCTCGACGCTCGGCTTCCACGCATCAATATCGAAGGCTCCGACGTGCACGCGCTCCCCGAGCCTCCGGCGTCCGCCGGCGGCAAGGCCGGCGGACGCGAGCCGGCGCGCGTGTAGGCGCCCGCTCGAACGGCCTCCGGCGACTTGTCTATCTTCACCGGGTCAGCTTGGTATCCCAGCCACGTCGGCGGTCGCCCGGAAGCCAGCGAGCGTTGGGGCGCCGTGCGCGGCCGTTCGATGACATTGCCGCATTCCTCGCCGGGCTCGTCGACCGCGTCACCCGGCGGTTGCGCTTGGCGGGTCGGCTCTGCCGGACGGTCGTGCTGCGGCTCCGGTTCGGAGACTACGCGCGCGTGACTTGCTCGCGGACGATGGCTCGGGCTACCGCGGACACCGCCTCGATCCTCCGGACTGCTCTCGAGCTACTGGATGCGGCCCGCGCGACCGGCGAAAGCCGGGGGCTGACTCTGGTCGGCGTCTGCCTGACGAACCTGTGCGATCACGACGGCGCGCCGAGCCTGGTCTGTGCTCAAGTCGGCCACGCGTGCGA
This sequence comes from Actinomycetota bacterium, assembly GCA_030853685.1. GTDB lineage: Bacteria > Actinomycetota > Thermoleophilia > Solirubrobacterales > Solirubrobacteraceae > Palsa-465. The sequence continues at coordinate 5,506 of JALYUQ010000130.1, forward strand.
GGTTGTTATCGAACGGGATCATGGTGTGCTCTCGAGGCAACGGGTCTCGTATTGCGATCACTTGGTCAACTGTGCGAAGCGGCCGCCTCATCGGTCTGGCGGCCCGGGTCGCTGGGGGTGAGCACTACACGCATCGCCCTGCGCACACGGTCGAGCACGCGTGGGTCGCGTTCGAGCTGGTACGCGCAATTGGCCCCGACCGCCAGGGCGTTGACCGTGAACGCGACGTCCTTCGGGTCGGTGCTGGTCGGTAGCTCTCCGTTGTCGATCGCGGCTGCGGCCTCGCGCTCGAGGGCGTCGAGCCATCGGCGCATGACTGACTTGACGGCGGTGTTCACCGGCCCCGGGCGGGCGTCGAACTCCACCGATGCCGTGGTGAGGAAGCAGCCGCCAGGGAACGGGGGGTCGCCGAGGTATTCGATCCATGCCTCGCAGATGGCGTGCAGGCGCCGGAGTCCCGCGGGTTCCCGGGCGGCCGGGTCATAGACAGCTCGTCGGAACATGTCGGCGGCGAGCTCGAGAGCGGCGAGCTGGAGCTGCTCCTTGGAGCCGAAGCGGCCCACCAGCCCGCTCTTGCTCATCTCGAGCTTCTCCGCGAGACGACCGATCGTGAGACCCTCGAGACCGATGATCGAGGCAAGCTCAACGGCCGCATCGAGCGTCTGCGCGCGAGAGCCCGCGACTTGGGTGGCAGAGCGACGAGGCATCCGGTCATCCAAGGTTACGGTCCGAACGATCGTTTTGTATACATTGCGGATGATCGTTCTGTTAAGAGGCTGAAGCGACGGAGGGTGCAGATGAGGATTCGGTGGCTCGGTTGGGCTGGTGTGGAGGTCAAGGAGCAGGGTGAGCACGTCGTCATCGACCCGCTCGCGGATCCCGCGGCGGTATTCGCTGTGCTCGGTGAGCGAGCGGCCGGAATGCCGGTGCCGGAGGTCATCGCGCCCACGCCGGGCGCTGTGGCCGGCCTGGTAACGCACCTTCACCGCGACCACGCCGATGCGGCTGCGCTCACGGCCGCACTGCACGCCGACGGGTCGGTGCACGAACCGCTCGGGTACGGGGGCGCCGGCATCGAACAGCTCGCGATCGCGCAGGCCGATCACGAGCTGGCGGCGAGCGGCTTGACGCGCCGGCCGACCGCGCCGTGGACGAGCGTCACAGCCGGCCCGTTCGCGCTCACGGCGCTGCCCGCAGTCGACGGAACCGGAGACCCACAGGTGTCGTGGCTGATCGAGGCCGGCGGCAGGCGCGTGCTGCACCTCGGAGACACCATGTTCCACGGCTGGTGGTGGCGGATCGCCGAGCGCTTCGGCGTGCCCGACGCGGTGCTCGCGCCGATCAACGGCGCTCGCGTCACTTTCCCGCATCGCTGCCCGGCCAGCCCACTCCCCGCCGTCATGGAGCCCGAGCAAGCCGCCCTTGCCGCCGACCTACTCCGAGCCGAACGGCTCGTGCCAATCCACTACCGCGGCTACGATCTAGCCGGGCTGTACGAACCCGTCCCCCACGCACTGGAGCGAGCCAAGGCCGCGACCAACCGGGTAATCGCACCCGAGCTCGGAGAGCCCGTCGAGATCTGACATGCCTGCCCTGCTTCGCGCTCCAAGCAGCCCATCCAGCGGACGGACTGCAGCGCTGCTCGTCGCTTAGGAGCAGGTCTCTGTGGACCGGCCAGGGCTGCGGGCTTCCGCCTCCTCATGGCGTTCCGGAAGCGGACCGCAGCCTCGGCGGCGTTAGCGCATCTGAGCAGCAGGGGTAACGTTCGGCCGGCTTGACTTTCATCGGTCGCCGGAAGCAGGGCGCAGAACGCAGCGACCGCGTCGCAGAACTTACCCATGCAGAGCTCACTCGGCGCTCCCTGGTTGTTCGACATGGGGAGCGTCGTCTCCGGTGATCTCGCCGCCGAAGCACTCGCGAGTCAGACGGGCGAGCCGACAATCCTTTTCGCGGCAAAGGAGTCGTCAAGCCAGAACGTTGCGGGCGCCTCGTCGGTGCGGACGCGGGCGTGCTCTGAGCGCGGAGCCTCGGATGCTCTGAGTTGTCGGTCAGCGCATGTAACGCGGCGACATGAGGACGAGCGTCGACTTGAACGCGCCGCGGACCTGTGGAACGCGGCCCCCGGGGGCCCCCGTGGGTCAGCCGGCCTTGGCGGACCGCATGCGGGCCTCGGTTGCGGCCTCATGCTCAAAAGCCGGCGCCATCTGACCCAAGTCAGACGGTGTCGCCCCGAGTCGGCCGGCGACAGATCGCCACTGCAAGCTGGCCTGGCTGACCTGCGCGACGACATCAGCGGCCGCATTGTCGGAGAGCCGGAACTCGCCGGCGACGCTCAGCGCCAGCTCAACGCTGGCGTCGACCCGGTCAAAGTCGATTGTCGTGTGCAGTTCACGAGGGCCGAGTCGGGGGTCAGGGTTGAGATCAAAGGCCGGCGCAAGTGACCAACCGGCGGAGGAGAGGCGCAGGAAGCCGTGGTTGCGCAGGTGGTCGTCGAAGTTTGAGATGAGGATTGAGAACACGATGCGTCGCCACAGCTCATGCAGGTCACGTTCGGCATGCGCGGAGGTCTGAGCGACGACGTCCGCGATCTCCAGGTAGCTGCCGGAGTCACCATCCGTGCGCTGCAGCATCGTCATTGCACTGACGTAGCCGATCCGTCGACCGCGAATCCGGTCAAAGCGCTCCACAATCAGGACGTGCTTGCCGTCAACCTCGTGGAGCTTGCCTACGGACGTGTCGATCCCGGCCATCTCCGCAAGCCGTAACGCCACCGCCTCCCACAGCATCACGTCCCATTCGTCGTTGCTCGGGCTCGGGAACTTCGCGATTGAGATGCGCTCGTCCAAGTCGAGGACGTGCGCTTTTGGGCGGGCTCCACCGAGGGAGGAGCCTCCGCGTAGCAGCAGGGCCAACTCTGCTGCGTTCTCGGCGTCGCGTTCCAGACGTTCTGCGGCGCTGAGCAGCTTGCCGAGCTCGACAAACGGCGGTATGCCCATGGCTTCGGGCCAAAGGAACTCTTGAGAGTTGGGGTATCGGAAGCGCAGCGCGCCTTGGCGTAGGTCGTCTCGGACTCTGAGGAGGTAGTCCATCTCTCCGAAGCTGCGGCGAACACCTCCATCTTCTTTGACCCGATGACGTTCGGCGCGGTCAACCAGTCGCCGTCCCCATCTGTCCGGTGCGCAGTCGGAGAACGCTCCGAACAGCGCCTGGCCTTGCGAGGTCTGCTGCGCACCTTCGAACATGCCCAGCGCCGGATCGAGCTGGTAGGCGTCCGGGCGCGCGAGGTATTCCGACGCGTAGCGGAAAGTCGCCGATTCCGACTGGCGCCGCCGATGCGACCACAACTGGCCGGCCAGGGTGTCTTTGCCGGCAATTTGCACGTAGACGTCTACAGGGTCAGCCACGGTTACCTCGCGTCAGGTCCCGGGGGCGCACGCGCTGCGGCAGCTGTTCATCGGAGCGTAGGCGGCCGATGTCGCTCTCGTACGGGTCGAGGGCTTGGGTGATGTTGCCGAGGATCCCCAGGGCGTTTAGCAGCCGAAGCGCGATCTCCATGCTGACTGCGCCGTCGCCGTGCTCGAAGCGCCTGACCGTGTTCCGGGAAACGCCTGCTCGGTCGCCAAGCTGAGCTTGCGTCAGTCCTCGAAGCTTGCGCCAAGCTTGTGCGTCTGTGCCAAGGTCTCGTAGGGCGCGTCGCACCGGTAGAGGAGCTATCTGTGATGCCGCCTTAGTGCTCGCCATAGAGGTCATTATACGGTTTAGTGCACTGTCTGACGAGCATACTTGAGCGCAACGTTCTGCCTGTTCGTGGAAGCAGAAGCGCCCGGGTCGGCATTGTGGACGCCTGGCGCTGCTCAGATGCGGCGGTTTCGTCGAGGGCCACGGGGACTTCCGCTTCCACGGGCGACACTCGCGGGCATCTATGCACTGCCGAGGCACGACATGCCCGTCCCGTCGCCCAAGACTCTCGCTGAGGCTTCGGTCTTGTGGCAGAACAGGTGCCTCGGGGCGAAAGATCCGGGACCGGTCGTCGTGCTCAGGGCACGAGGACGGATCCCGCATTGCGGACGCAGCTCGTCCGAGTGGGAGTAGTGGCAGCGTCAGTGCTGTTCTCTGATCTGGCAGCGGTGGAGGGCGAAAGTGGCCGCGTCCGGCGGCCGTCGTACCGTGGCGGCAGATGCCAAAGAAGTATCGGGAGGTCAGGAGCGCCTTGACCGAGGCTGGCTGGAGCCTCGTGCGTCAGCGGGGCTCTCATGACGTCTGGGCACATCCGGATCGCGCTGAGCGGATCGTGGTTGCGGGTAAGGGCAGCGACACGGTGCCCGCGGGAACGCTCAGTAGCATCAGACGCGCAACCAGCCTGGAGAACCTCCGATGAGCGAGTACGTCGTGATCTATGAACAAGCCGAAGATGGCGGCTGGGGGGCGTACCTGCCCGATCTGCCGGGTGTCATCGGTCTCGGCTCCACACGCGAAGAGGCAGTTGAGCGAATCCAAGAGGCCCTGTCTGCCTACGCCGAGGATCTAGAGCAGCGCGGCCAGTCGCTGCCGGTCCCGCACCACAAGGCCGGCACGGTCGCGGCCTGACAGGCCTCACGGCCACGACGCCTTCAGCAACACGAGCACGAGTGCCGCTCCTGTTCGGTTTCTCAAACCTGAAACCCCCGGCGGCTGGGAGAACTACATGGGCCATGACGACGCCGGTTCGTGACTGCCGCAGCGTGGCCGGAAACAGCACATCCCGGTTCGCGATGCTCTGCCGGCGTGTTACAGCAAGATGTTTGCGGATGCGGGTGAGAAGACGGCCTACCTTCTGGCTGACCAACTCTTGTGCCGCTCGTTGCTTAGATTCGGACAGGTCCGCTCAGCCCAGGACGCGTGGCTGCGCGGTTCGCGGAACGTGTCGCTAGCCACGCACGAGCCATTGCGTCACCTTACCTGTCACAACCTTAAAGCGGCGGCCGAAACGGCCCGACACTGTGCTCGTTTCCGAGCCGCGTAGTCGATAGGAGCCATTAAAAGCCCGGTGGTGAATCGGCAGCCTCCCACTCGCGAGCCGCGTCGCCTCCGAGCTCGACCTGCTGTTCCAAGTGGAGCCTGTCAAGCCCGATGAGACGCTTCGTGTTCGAATTTAGTGAGCGGCGGCCTCCTTCGTGTCGGGTTTGTTGATCCACGCGGCGGTCGGTAGCTCGGGCGGGACCGGCGGCTTGCGAACGAAC
>JALYUQ010000145.1 GCA_030853685.1 Actinomycetota bacterium
CGCCCAGGCAAGCGAGCCCTCGATGATCGGCAGGCCGTGCTCGAGCCGGTGCGCGACTACGTCGAGCTTCTCGGCCTCGGGCAGCTTGGAGGCGAACACAGCCGCGAGCTGCTCCTGGCCGGAGCTCAGGACGTTGACCGCAAAGCGACCCGCCTCGCGCACGATCGGCAGCGTGCGGGCGCTGTTCTCAAAGCACACCAGCGCCAGCAGCGGATCCAGCGAGAGCGAGCAGACCGCGTTGGCGGTCATGCCGCCCGCTCCCGCCGGCCCTGCGCTGGTGATCACGGCGACGCCGGTGGCAAAGCGCCCGAAGACCTCCCGGAACAGCTCCGGGTCGTAGCCGTCCGGGTCGCGGTCGCCCGGGTCGTGGCCGTCCGGGTCGTGGCCGTCCGGGTCGCGGCTGCGGTCGCGGTCAGTCATCGGGTGACGCTCAGCGTCCCATACTCGCCGAGCGCCTCGTCCGAGAGCAGAGTCGAGCTCATCAGGTACGTGCCCGGTGTCAGCGTGAGCGTGAGCTCGGCGCTCTGGCCGGGGGCGATCGGCTTGGTGGCGCCACCGGGCCCGCCGCTGCGCGAGACGGCCAGGTTGTGGGTCAGCCGCCCGTAGTTGTGCGCGACGATCGTAAGCTGGCCGGCGCTGAGGCGGACGCTGTCCGGGCCGAGCCGATATTCGCTCAGCGCGACCTGGAGCGTCCGAGCGGAGCCGGCCTGGAGCGTGGCCCCGCAACCGCAGATGGCACCCGCCAGAGCGAGGGTGGCCCCGGTCAGCAAGGACTTGGGGGATGGCATCCGTGGCATCAGGCCGATCGTAGTCCCGTATGATCCCGGCCCGCATGAGCCGGCCGGTAAGGGTCTTCCTCCTCTCGAGTGCATCGATCGCGGTGGCGGCCCTTGCCACGGCGTGCGGAACGCAGCGAATCAGCGTCCCGAAATCGGATCCCACCTATGCAGGCGCAGTGCTCTTCTCGCAGCGCTGCTCCGGATGCCACACGCTGGCCTTCGCCGGAACTCACGGCTCGGCGTCGAACGAGCGCACGCGCGAGCCCGAGCAAGGCCCGAACTTCGACGTTCGCTGCGAGCGCCCGGTGAGCAGAGTCCTGTACGCGATCGAGGACGGCGGCTTCGAGGGCTCGAAAATGCCACAGGACGTGGTGGTAGGCCAGGATGCGATCGAGGTGGCCCAGTTCGTCTCTAAGTACGCCGGTCGCAAAGCGGCGCTGACACCTGGCACGCCGACTTGTGACTCCAAGCCGATCGGGACGCTTCCGGCGCCCGTCACGGTCGCTGCCACCGCGGCCGGGGGGCCCGCCAAGACGACCAAGACGCCGGCGGCGACCGGGCGGGGGACCCACGGTGCCAAGACAGCGCCCCGGAGGACCGGGCGGGGGACGCACGCCAAGCACCCCCGGCCCAGCGCGCCAGCCTCCAAGCCCAGGGCCCCCGCCCACCCTTAGCCGGGAAGCCGCGTCGTGCTCGACATAGCGCTGATCCGCCGTGACCCAGGGGTCGTGCGCGCAGCGCTCGCCCGGCGCGGGCCAGAAGCTGGCGCCGCGGTCGACCGCGTACTCGAACTCGATCGGCGCTGGCGCGAGGTGAACGTCGAGCTGGAGCAGCTTCGTGCGCAGCGCAACCAGACGAGCCGCGGGCGCAAGGGCGCGCCGCCCGAGCAAGAGCGCCAGCAGCTCGCCGCCGCAGCCGCTAGGGGCAGAGAGCTGAGCGACGAGGAATCTACGCTGCGCGCACAGCGAGACTCCGAGCTCTCGGCGCTGGCGAACCTGCCTGCGGACGATGCGCCAGCCGAGGACCGGGTGCTGCGTGAGATCGGCGAGGCCGGCGCGAGGGGCCGAGATCACCTGGAGCTGGCCGGACCGCGGATCGACATGGAGCGCGCCGCCCGCTTGTCGGGCTCACGATTCGCCTATCTGCGCGGCGAGCTGGTGATGCTCGAGCTGGCCCTGGTCAGCTACGCGCTGGCAAAGCTGAGTGGCCTCGGCTTCGAGCCGGTGATCCCGCCCGTGCTCGTGCGCGAGCACGGGCTTTACGGAACAGGGTTTCTACCCGACACCGAGCAGCAAATTTACAAGCTCGCCGACGACGACCTCTATCTGGCCGGCACCTCAGAGGTGGCGCTCGCATCGCTGCACCGCGAGGAGATCCTCGCGGCAGCGGACCTCCCGCGCCGCTACGCCGGCTTCTCGACTTGCTTCAGGCGCGAGGCGGGTGCCGCCGGCAAGGACACCCGCGGGATCTTCCGGGTGCACCAGTTTGACAAAGTCGAGATGTTCGCTTTTGTCGCGCCAGGGGAGGCAATCGACGAGCACGAGCGCCTGCTGGCGATCGAGGAGGCGATTATGCAGGAGCTGGAGCTTCCCTACCGAGTTGTTGCGATCGCAGTGGGCGAGCTTGGCCCGTCGGCGGCCAAGAAGTACGACTGCGAAGCCTGGCTCCCCGGGCAGGGACGCTACCGCGAGCTTACCTCGTGCTCGAACACGACCGATTACCAGGCGCGCCGGCTGGACATCCGCTATCGGGGCGCCGAGGGCAAGCCGGCGCACCTCCACACGCTCAACGGCACCGCCGTCGCGGTGGGCCGGACGATCATCGCGCTGCTCGAGAACGGCCAGCGCGAGGACGGCTCGGTCGCGCTGCCCGCGGTGCTGAGGCGCTATGGCGCACCGGAGCTCTTGCTCGCGGCTTGACATGGCTGAGCAGCGCTGCGGCGTCTCGACGAGCGGAGCGTCCGGTCGGCGCAGGGGCTTATTGACGACGACGGAGAGGGGGGGATTCGAACCCCCGAACGAGGTCACCCCCGTTACGCGATTTCCAGTCGCGCCCGTTCAGCCGCTCCGGCACCTCTCCGGTGGATCTGCGCGCAGCGTACCGCGGGTCGGCCGATCCGGGCCATTGGGAGGCCTGGACGCGGGCCGCGAACCACATCGGCAGGTCCGGAGGAGGCGCAAGCAACATCGTGGGCGGATCTGGATGCGAAGCCGCAAACCGGGAGTGAACCAATCGCTGCTGGGGTACGTAGAAAGAAGCGATGGCCAAGCTTCTCAGCGACAGAGCGAAGATCATCCCGCTGCTCGGTGTCGTGCTCGTGATAGCGGTTGGTGCGGCGCTAGTGATCGTGCTGACCCCCGGATCGCCGGGTGCCACCAGCAGCACGTCATCGGCACCGACCGCCGTCTCGCCGCAAGCGGGCGGCAAAGGCGGGACAGTGAAAGTGACAATCAAGAATTATACCTACCAGCCGGCGACCCTCACGGTGCCCGCGGGAACGACGATCGCCTGGACCAACGAGGATGGCACCGACCACACATCTACTGCTGACAACGGCGGCTTCAGCGGAGGCGCAAGCTTCGACACCGGCACCATCAATCAAGGCCAGACGAAGACCGCAACGCTCAGCAAGCCCGGCAGCTACCCGTACCACTGCAGCTTCCACGCGTTCATGCACGGGACGATCATCGTCAAATGAGGCCCGCCGCTCGACTGCGGCCCAGCGACGGCCTGCGCTTCTTGGCGATCGCGCTACTGCTCGGGGAAGGCATCATCCACCTGCAGCAATACGAAGGGGTCCTGCACGCGGTCCCGACGATCAATGCCTTGTTCCTGATCAACTTCGTGAGCGCGGCGCTGATAGCACTGGCCTTCGCAGGCAGTCGCGATCAGGGCGCGATTGCTTGGGCGCTGATCGCGATCGCGATAACCGTCGTCGCCCTTGGGTCGCTCGCGGTCGCGCGCGCCAGCTCGCTCTTCAGCTACAGCGAGCCCACCCTACGCGCGGCGGTGGTGGTCGCGATGGCACTCGAGCTGGGGGCGATCCTCGCCGCGTCCGGGTTCATCGTGGCGCGGAGCTTCGAGCTGGCCCTGAGACCTCGCTGAGCGGATTTGGTCCGGGAGAGGTGCTTCGCTTAGAGCGTCACGGGTGTGGTGTAATCGGCGGGGTGTCGGTCCCTGTCCTTCAGGCGGGAGCCCGCGGGGCAAGCGTGCGCGAAGCGCCGCCGATCCGCACTAGCGGCAATGGTCCGGCGGTGCGAGAGGCCCTACGCACGCGCAGAAAACCAGAAACCGCGTCAGGCAGCGAATTCCCCGTCGTTACAGGGTGTTTGAAACGGAGAGGGGGGGATTCGAACCCCCGATGGACTGATAGCCCATACCGGTTTTCGAGACCGGCGCATTCAACCGCTCTGCCACCTCTCCGAAGGTAGCCGCCTCACAAGTTAGACCAATGGCGAGGCTTGGCGAGATTGTCAAGCACAGTTCGCTCGAAGGAGCACCGCGTGCCTATGCTCGCCGGGGGGCGAAAAAGCCACGCAGAAGATCGGCGCATTCCTCGGCAAGGAGCCCTGATTGGACCTGGGGATGGTGGTTCAGACGTGGTTCGCCCAGGACGTCGAGCACGCTCCCGGCGGCGCCAGCCTTGACGTCCTCGGTGCCGAAGATCACGCGCGGAAGCCTGGCGAGCACGATCGCGCCCGCGCACATCGCGCAAGGCTCGAGCGTCACGTACATGACGGCATCGAGGACGCGCCAAGTGCCAAGCGACCGCGCCGCATCGCGCAGAGCGATCAGCTCGGCGTGAGCGGTCGGGTCAGCTCGCACCTCGCGCTCATTGTGGCCCGACCCAATTACTTCGTTCTCACGTACAATCACCGCGCCGATCGGTACGTCGTCGTGCTCGAGCGCGCGCGCAGCCTCGCGTAATGCCAGACGCATGAAGTACTCCTCGCGTGGGAAGAAATGCGGGCTACGCACGAATTGGACGGCGACTCTGTTTCAAGTGCAAGACCTTCAGGCTCCCATCATGGCTTAAGCCGCGCGTCTACCGGCTTTCACGGCCCCGGGCACGTTCGCCGAGTGTGGGAGGCTGGGGCACCGAGGGCCTGGGCACCGCTCTAGCACCGCTGATCTCTGCCGCTCTCATCTAGCGTAGAGTCGCTGGCGCCCTGACAGTCATGGCTCTTGGGGCGCGGGTGAGGTCCTAGGAGCGAGCGAGCCCTGCGGGCTAGCACCGGTGCCGAGCGCCCAGCGTGACCGAGGCTTCCCAGCAGCGAGCGAGAACGCGAGCGCCGACGCTGAGCACAGCGTGGTCGGCGCTTCTCGGACAGCCCATAGTCATAACTCGACAGTCGAGCTTCTCCGAAGGTCGAGTGTCGTGTGGAGCGCGGATAGCGACACGTATACGACACTCGCCTCGCCGTTGGCTTTGAGTGTCGAGTTATGACGCGCCGGCAACACGTACCCGGGCCCTTGACCGCCTCGAATGTCGGCCAAGAGCCTCCTGGCCCGGCCGATGCTCGGCTCGCGCAAGAGGTCCCCACCCCCAACCCCCTTTGCGGCCCACGCCCCGCGCGCTGCGCGCCGCGCGCCGTCGGTGCGTGGCGCCGGCAAGTCCGTCAGCGCGGGTGTCGCTGGGTGATACGCCGGCGGGGACATCGAAGGTCGACGCACTCATCGAGCATCAATTGACATAGGCCCTTGATCTGCCAGACGGTCCACAGCGGGCCCCTAGCCAGTGCGCCTCCAGGAAAAACGGCTGCGCTCAAGCCAGCTTCGTGGCAGCTATCACCATTGCAGCGACCACGCACACGACGATCGCCACCTGAATCCAGATCCACAAGCGCGGCACCGCCGCTAACGCTAGCGCGCGGGCTGCACGGGGACCCGCCGTGCGCGCCGTGGCGCATCGTGCCGCTGCCCAACCTTTCCGGCCGGCGTAGCGTGTCGCTCGATCGGCTACAGCTCAGCGTTGGCTCCTCACGCGTGGTCAGCACCGGGCAGGGGCAGCAGATACCGCAGGTGCAAGCGCTAGGCGCTGATCGGCACTCCGCCGCGCTGCACCGGCGCTCGGAGGGGCGGTTCGTGCTCCCCTTCGCCAGCGGCGTGCTCTCACCTCCGCTGGGCACACCCCGCCGTAAGCACTAGCCGCGCGCGCTCGCGCGACTGAATCAGGTTCACTGGTCTGCTCGTCGTCGATACCCGCGGCACGGGCTCAGGGTGCAAGACGCTCAGCCAGGCGCTGCGCCCTCAGCGCATCGCACCCACGCCGAGCCCGTTGAGCAGTCCAACCGCGCGCGGGTCCCGGCCTGGTTCCAGGAGGATCGCGCCACCCGGCCAGTAGGGATGTGGCGGCGTAGCGCGATGCAGGAGCAGCGGCTCGTACAGCCACGATCCGGTGTTGGCGAGCTTCGGCCAGCCTTCCGGTCCCTGCCACTGGAGCGGATCGTCGCCGAACAGCGGTCCCAGGCGATGGACGTGTCCGAACAGCACCCACTCGGCATCGACGCCGAGTCGGTGCACGACCCGCGCCAGCGCCGGAATGCTCGCGTAGCGCATCTGCGCTCCGAGCAGCATCGCGTTCAGTGGCGCGATTCGGCGATCCATCAGGATCCTCGGGATGCTTGCCATCGTCGCGGCGCGGGTCAGCTCGGCCAGATCGTCCAAGAGCGCCGCTGGGAGCCGGGGCAGCCAGCGCGTCAGCGCCGTCAGCGAAGGGCGCTGATCGCGTTCGTAGTCGATCGGTACAGCGCGATCATGAGGCAGGCGCCCGAGCGAGCCCCGCCTGATTCCGGTTGAGGACTCCGGCAGGAGGTGGCGATCCAGATAGTGACCGTGGGTGGCCCAAACGCGCTCCGAGAGCCAGACGCCCGGGTAGTGAACGCTGACCCGCGCGGGCTTCAGCCACGCTGCGAGGCGCCCCAGCGCGGGCGCCTCGCCGGGGTCGATCAGGGTGTCCGGAGCGAGGTGGGCGCCATGCGCGAGGACGGCGCGGCGCACCAGCGGTGCATCGTGATTGCCGGGGACGAAGATAACCTCGCGCTCGCTTCCGAGCTTGGCGCCGAGCGCCCGGAGCACAGGCTCGGCGATCTTCAGCGAGCGCTGTGCGCGTCCTTCCATCAGCTCGACCACGTCGCCGAGCAGCACCAGCCGCTGCACGCCGTCCAGCGCGTCGAGCAGCCGCTGAAGCGGCTCGGGATGCCTGAGGATGTCGTGTCGCAGGCGCGCGCCGAGGTGAAAGTCTGAAACGACAAGCGTGCGCATGAACCGCCAACCCTGACAGACGTCCCTACGCGACGGTGGGGGCGACGAATCGCAGCGGGACGACCGCGAGGGACGACGAGCACGGGTGAAGTGGCCTGCTCGATCGCGTTCTGGGCGCGTGAGCTGATCAACACGGGGCCCGCCGGCGCCTCGATCCGCGATCCGCTCGGCCTGCGGGGTGTGGCGGACGCAGACGAGCGAAAGTGCTCAGCTCGCCGTCTTCTCGAATACGAACCGGTAGTGGTTCAGCAGCTCCCGCTGGAAGCAGACGCTGTTCGCACTCACGCCGGAGGTGAACGCGAGGCGGAAGTCGGAGCTGGTCAGCCAGTGTGGCACCAGCCTGAGCTTGAGCACCGTCTTGCGGACTCCCGGCGCGGCGAACCGCTTGCGCCACTGACGGATCGTCTCGATGTAGTCGAGCCGGCCGCTGATCTGCGAGACGAGCCTGAACTGCGGAGCGGCGCAACTGACGATCTGCTCCGGGCCTAAGGGCAGCCAGGAGCCTGGAAACTGGCGACCCATGAGCGCTAGGTACCAAGCGTCGGCGTCTCGCGGGGCCCTGATGTCGATCATGTCGAGGGGGATCATGTTGCGTCCGAAGACCATCGTTTGCAGATAGAACCGTCCCCAGTCAGGCAGCACGCTCGCGGTCCGCTCGAACACGCCCCGGTAAATCTCTTCCTGTCTCCCGGCCCGGTACGCGTCCGGAGAGCAGAAGTGCTCGAACGCACCCAAGCTCGCAACCGCATCGAATGGGCCAAAGCTCTCCCGGGTGATGAGCCTCGCGTCGCGCAGATGGACGTCGAGGCCTTGCGCCCGGCACGCCGCCACCTGTGCGCAGGACAGGCTGACGCCGACCCCTGTCGCTCCCCGGGTGCGCGCGAAGTGCAGTAGCGGTCCCCACCCGCAGCCCAGATCGAGCACGCGGCGCCCCGGCGCAATGCCGATCTGCTCCGCGACGTACTCGTGCTTGCGCCGCTGTGCCTCTTCCAGGCTGAGTGACAGGTCCCCGTCGTACTTGGCGCCACTGAAGTCCGCGAGCTCTCCGAGGCTGATCCGGAAGACGCGGTCGATCAACGAGTACGTGAACTCGAGCTCGTCGCGGCCGGCCATGATTTCTCAGCGGGCTCCGAACTGGCACCCGAGCCCGCGGGCGCAGGCGACGGCTGGGACCTCGGGGACGGTCATCGCGTGATCCTTTCAATCCTCTCATCCACTGCGCCTGGCCGCGACACTCGTCGGTGGGTGCCTAGCGGGGCAGCACTTGCGAAATCGCTAGGCGAGAGTAACCCATGGAGGCGGTTGGGACTGCTCGACTCGTATCATCGGGGAGATGCTCTCCGTTGATGAGGATCGCCCCCCGGTGCCGCCAGCGGATCTGATGCTGCGAGTAGTCCCCACGTTTGATGCACAGGACGTAGAGGCGGTCCGTCACTCTTTCGATACGGAGGGGTTGAACAACCTGCGCTTCTTTGAGCATGCGGTTGCTGCCGTGTCGCGCTGGCATTTTGGTGGTGAGGTTTGGCTTGGCGACGAGCGCGTCGGGATTCCTCGGTCGTTGGCGAATTTCGACCGTCTGCTGGATTTCGGTTGCGGCTGCGGACGTTTCGTGCGCCACCTTGGTCCGCTAGCTGACCGCGTTGAGATCCACGGCACCGACATCGATGCTGAGATGATCGAGTGGCTGCGGTCGAATGTTCCCTTCGGCCGGTACGAGGTCGCGCCGCACGAGCCGCCACTTCCGTATCCCGATCGCTATTTCGATTTGGTTATCAGCCACAGCGTCTTCACCCACCTAGACGAGCGCCGTCAAGATCAGTGGCTCGGTGAGCTTCACCGAGTGACTCGACCGGAGGCCTTGCTGTTGCTTACGGTCGAAGGACAATCCACGTGGGCTCGCACACGGCAGGCCACCGAGGGTGCGGGCGAGGATGTCGAGCGCTGGGAGACTGAGCTCGAGACGCGCGGCATTCTGTTCATCGAAAACGATGGCTGGGTCGGCTCAACGCATCCTGAGTTCTACCACTCAACCATCCATGCACCCTGGTATGTGCTCGAGCATTGGGGAGAGCTCTTTGACGTGGAGGCGTACCTGCCCGACGGGTCGTGGTCGCAAGATCTCGTCGTCTTGCGACGGCGGGCAGACGAGGGCCCCTCGCCGCGTCCTCCCATTAAACGCCGGCTTGCGCCAACAGCGCCAGCCAAGCAAGGTCAGACGCGCACCGTCGCTCGACCGAGAGTGCGATTCGCCAATGCGTTCTCACGGCTCATCCGCTGGGGGCTGCATCGAATTCAAGCGCGGCTTGGAGATACCGAAGGGGCGTTCGCTCCGAGCGACCCGGACGCTCAGCATCTGATTCGCGAAGTTGGCATGCTGCGACTGGGCCTGTACGAACATGGCAAACGCATCTCGGTGCTAGCCGAGCAGTTGCGGGACGAGATTAAGGCAGTCGGCAACAAC
>JALYUQ010000157.1 GCA_030853685.1 Actinomycetota bacterium
GCTGAGGGCGGTCGCGCGCCACAGCGACCAGAAATGGGTCGTGATGTACGTGGAGCGCTGGCTGAAGGCCCCGATGCAGATGCCCGACGGGACGCTGGTCCAGCGGGTCAAGGGCACGCCTCAGGGCAGCCCGATCTCCCCTGTCCTTGCCAACTTGTTTCTGCATTACGCTCTGGATGCGTGGATGGTCAGGGAGTTCCCGGCTGTCTGGTTTGAGCGCTTTGCAGACGACGCGGTGATCCATTGCGTCAGCGAACGCCAAGCTCGCCTCGTGCGGGATGCGGTCGCCCGTCGGCTCGCCGAGGTCGGGCTGGAGGTACATCCCGACAAGACGAGGATCGTATATTGCAAGGACAGCAGGCGCCAAGGGGCGTACGAGCAGGTCTCGTTCACGTTCTGTGGCTACACGTTCCGGCCCCGGAAGGCGTATGACAAGCGCCAGGGGGTGGCCTTTACGGGCTTCCTGCCGGCGGTCTCTCCGGGCAAGCTGACGGCGATGAGCCGCCGGGTCTCCTCCTGGCGGATTCATCGGCGCACCAACCTGACCCTCAACGAGCTCGCAGCGCCGGTCAACCAGCGGCTGCGGGGCTGGCTCGCATACTTCACCGTGTTCTATCCGACCGCGGTGATCCCACTCTGTAGGCGCATCGACAGCCATCTGGTGCGCTGGGCGCGGTGGAAGTACAAGCGGCTGGAGCGCAGCGGCAAGCGGGCACGGGCATGGCTACGGGAAGTCCATTCACGGGCTCCTGGGCTGTTCGTGCACTGGCGGTACTGCGCTCCGTCCTGATAGCTGGACGGCACGAGCCGTATGAGTCGAGAGGCTCACGTGCGGATCTGTGGGGGCCGGAGGGTGAAATTCCCTCCGGCTACCCGGCGAGGAGCCGGGCCGGTGGTCTGGTGGCCCTCCGCGGCCGTCCTGCAGGGGATGGCCGCAAACCGCCCCGAGCTACTGCGGTCAAGAGCCGTGGTGGTGAGCGTCGCGGGAAAAGTCGCGCCGTGAGCGCGGCAGGTGTGAGCCGAGAAGGCGAGCGAAAGCGATCCACTGATGACGTGTCGAAAGAGCATAGGTGGCATCAGAACCGGGGTCGACAAGATGCCCCGGGATGAGCCTGGCGGGAGCCTGCTGACTGGCCAGGTGGTGCCCGGCATGAAGGTGGCGCGAGCTCGGTTCGGGCTCCGGTGCGGAACGTGGGAACCTGTCGCCCCGCGCCCGCGGGCGACCAGTGGCGCAAGGATTGGCCTGCGGTCGTCGGTGGAAGCGAGAACCCCGAGCAGCAGATCTGCGAGGGGGAGAGTAGTGAGGCGGGGCACAGGGGCGGACCATCTCGTAGTAGTGCCGAAGGTCCTGTAATGGGGCTGGAGCGAAGGGGATGGGTCGTCCTGGCTGGCTTTCAGATCAACCGCGGCGACGTGGGATGAGTCGGGTGAGCGAGCCGAAGCCGAAGTCGTTTGAGATCTCCAAATGGGCCGTTTGGGATGCCTATCGGAGGGTCAAGGCGAACAAGGGCGCCGCCGGCGTTGATGAGCAGTCGATCGCAGAGTTCGAGCAGGACCTTCACGGGAACCTGTTCAAGCTGTGGAACAGGCTGTCATCGGGGAGTTACTTCCCGCCGCCGGTGCGCGCGGTTGAGATACCGAAGCGAGACGGCACCCTGAGGTTGCTCGGGGTGCCGACGGTCGCGGACAGGATCGCTCAGACCGTCGTGCGCGGGTACCTGGAGCCCCACGTGGAGCCGTTCTTTCACGAGGACTCCTATGGGTATCGGCCGGGTCGGTCGGCGCTGGACGCGGTTGGGGTCTGCCGGAAACGGTGCTGGCGCAACGACTGGGTGCTCGATCTTGACATCCGGAAGTTCTTCGACACCGTTCCGTGGGACCTCGTTCTCAAAGCGGTCGCTCACCACACCGACGAGCGCTGGATCCTGCTGTACGTGGAGCGGTGGCTCAAAGCGCCGCTGCAATGCGAGGATGGCACGCTCGTCGAGCGAGATCGCGGAACCCCTCAAGGTTCTGCGATCTCACCCCTGCTCGCCAACATGATGTTGCACTACGCGTTCGATGCATGGATGGCTCGGGAGTTCCCGACGATCCAGTTCGAGCGCTACTGCGACGACGTGATTGTCCACGCTCGAAGCGAGAGCCAAGCCCGGTATCTGCGGGACGTGATCGCTCGGAGGCTGGCGGAATGCGGGCTTGAGCTCAACGAGCGCAAGACCCGCATCGTGTACTGCAAGGACGCCGACCGGCGAGGCTCATATGAGCAGGAGTCGTTCGACTACCTCGGGTACACGTTTCGTCCCAGGCGGTCCCGGAGCAAGCACGGGAACTATTTCCTGAGCTTCTCCCCGGCCGTCTCGGGCGAAGCCACCACGCGGATGCGGCGCGAGCTGCGCCGCTGGCGGCTTCACCGCCGCAGCGACAAGACCCTCACGGACCTGGCGCACATGCTCAACCCCGTGCTCCAGGGTCAGATCAACTACTACGGACGCTTCTACCCGTCCGCGTTGCGTCTGAGTTTCCGCCACCTCAACGACACGCTCGTGCGGTGGGCCATGCGGAAATACAAACGACTGCGCCGCCACCGCTCCCGAGCGCGCAAGCTGATCGCTGACATCGCAAGACGCCAGCCCGGCCTGTTCGCTCACTGGCGCTTCGGCGTGCGCCCTGACGGCTGGACGATGGGAGCCCGGTGAGTTGAGAGGCTCACGC
>JALYUQ010000240.1 GCA_030853685.1 Actinomycetota bacterium
CAGGACGCCTTCATCGTCACAACACGTCGGCACTTCGTGGACAGGAACGCCTCGACTAAGTCGCCACCGTGATCCACAAGCTATTCGCGCGACCATCTACGGCCGGACGGGACGCCTGAACCAGCCAGCCATTCCATCGTCGTCTCCGCCAGGAAGGCCTGACGATGGCTTCGCGATCGCATCCCGATGACGGTTCGTCTGCTGGGACAACCGCGGGCCGTTTACGCCGTCCGGGCGCCGGCGACCCGCTGGACTTGGGAGAGCACCTGAGCGGTGGTCAGCACCGCCACGCCGATGTTCTGCATCTCGCGGCGGCCCACGTCATACAGGCCTGACACCGCGTCATCGACCATGACGACTCGGTAGTCGCGCTCGCTGGCTTCGTAGATGGAGGTGCGGGGGCAGTTGGGGAAGTTGCAGCCGGCAACCACGACTGTGTTGACGGCGGCCGATCGGAGGTGCTGATCGAGGCTCGTCTCAAAGAAGGCGCCCCATCGGGGCTTGTAGATGACGGTCTCGGTCGGACCGAGGGCCTGGGCACCACCCGAGAGCAGCAGGTGGTCATCGAGTTCGCCGGCGGCGTCGGGCGTGAGGCCCGGTGCGAGAAGTCGACCGGGCGTTCCGGGCCGCAACACTGGAACGGGACCGCTCACCAGAGACCGCCGCAGCGGCTCGGCGTTGCTGCCGTCCTCACGGTAGAGGCGCACGAGGTGCACGATCGGTTGTTCTACTTCCCTGAAGGCTCGGCACAGCATCGCGATGTTGGGCACCACCTCTGAGGTCCCCGGGATCTCGAGGGGCTGACCAGCCAGAGTGTCGACCTGGGTATCGACGGTCAGCAGCGCTGCGGTCGGGTAGTGGGCCATAACCAACGCGTCCATCCCGACATGATGCTCGTTGCGTCAGATCGTCGTACTCCGCGCGTCTTGCCGCTCTTGGGGTCCGTCAAGGCGAACTTTGGCCAGCGGACACCCGGCGCTGCCGTTGGAAGAGGAGGAGCTCGACGGAGGGCCTGGCGGGCGTCCGAGAGGACGATCGTTCACCGGTTACGTTCCCTCCCGCGTCGAGACCGGTCCCAGCCCTCTGGCTCGGCGTTCACCACGGCGCTGTCCTCCAGGCGTCTGTCCGTGCTCGCTCCCCTCAACGCGAGCCGCTTTGGGCGGGGCGGCGCTCCTCGCCGCCCGCGACCCGTCATTGGGCGTCGTAAGCGGACACCACTCGCTTGGGGGCCTTGTTCCGCCAGGCGTGCTCGACGAGCTCCTGGACACGCTCCTCTGAGACCTTGGCGAGATCGACCCGCAGGCCGACGAGGCTCTTCCTGGCGCCGGGGCGCCAGACCTCCTCGTAGGCGGCGGGGTCATCGGCGACGGCTTTCGCCGCCTCCTCCTGGCTGACGGAGAACACTGCGGTCGTTTCCCCCTTGCTGCCCGCGCCCCCAGCGAACGGCTTGCCCGCAACCTTGAAGACCGGCTGCCCGAACCGGAAGTGGGTGAACTCCTCCACCTCGGGGAACGCATTCGAGAACCGGCGAACGTCGTCGAGCGTGATCACAGCGAGACCCTACACCAATCACTACCGCCGCGGGCTGATCCGGCTCCTCGCCCGCGAGCAGCAGCAGCTCGGCATGCTCTCCCTCCACATCCTCCAAGCCGCCCTCGTCTACGTCAACACTTTCATGCTCCAGGACATCCTCGCCGAACCCGAATGGGCCGGCTGTCCTCACCGCCGACGACCTCCGCGCCCTGACCCCGCTGTTCTGGGCCCACGTCCTTCCCTATGGCGAAGTCAAGCTCACCAAACGCCTCGCCCTCAGTGCCGGCACGGACGAACCAGACGATGAGACCGGGTGACCCGGCGGCGAGCGGTCGATCGCCTACTTGTCGGTTGGTGCCACGTTCCTCAACGCCACCCGCGAAGCCCGGGGGCGCCCTAGGAGTCGCCATCATCGGCAGGTCTACACCTCGCTCTACATCTCCAAAATCTCACAGAACCCAAGCCACGCGCTCCCCGGAG
Source organism: Actinomycetota bacterium (assembly GCA_030853685.1). GTDB lineage: Bacteria > Actinomycetota > Thermoleophilia > Solirubrobacterales > Solirubrobacteraceae > Palsa-465. The sequence continues at coordinate 2,014 of JALYUQ010000240.1, forward strand.
CGGCCATCCAAGCGGCCAAGAGCTCGGTGGGAGCCGGCGCCGCCGCCAACCACGCGCCCCTTGCGATTTGGCTTGAGCTGCTTGATCACGTACAGACCGCGTTCTTGGCCGGTCTGCACGCCGGCTGCTACGTCGCTGCTGGCGTGTGCGCCCTCGGGGTTCTCGGGGCCCTGGTCCTGCCCGGCGCGGCCCCGACCAACACGCAGGTGGCCGCGTCACCAGCGCTCGGCTAGTCAACCGGCGCGCCGGCGCACCTGTCCTCGTCTGACGAGCCCTGGCCGCAGGGGGAAGCCGCCATAGCGCAAGCGCAGTTGCCGAGAGCGAGGTCTGTCCCATTCCACAGCTTGCACAGGACTTGTCACAGGCCGGGAGCTCGCTCGCACGGGCGCCCGGACTTCGTGCAACGTCACCGCTCTAAACTGAACCAACGCTATGCCGGAAACACACACCGCCATCGACCCGGGGCCGACCGCCGTCGGAACCTGGAGCGGTGGGCGATTCATGCGCTTCGGCGAGCCGCTCGGCGACGAGCGCTTGAGCGCGCTGCTCACTCCCGACGAGTCGATCAGGACCGTGATGAGCGCCGACACCTACGGGTCAGGTGAAGCCGACGCGATGCTCGGACGCGCGCTCGCCGGGACCAGGCGCGAGGAGATCTGCGTGGTCGGTGCAGTCGGTCACGACTTCTACTCAGGCGAGCGCGACGGTGCCAAGGGCTTTCCACGCTTCACTGACCCGCGGTTGCGCGATGCCTCCGGCTATGCCGGCTACCTGCGGATGGCGACTGAGCGCAGCCTCGAGCGCTGTGGGATCGACAGCTTCGATCTGCTGCTGCTACACAACCCCGACCGGATCGGCTACACGAGCGAGGATGTTTGGCGGGGGATGGCGGCGCTGCGCGAAGCCGGCCTGACGCGGATGATCGGAGTCGCCCCCGGCCCGGCGAACGGCTTCACGCTGGACCTGATCGACTGCCTGGAGTGCTTCGGCGCGCTGATCGACTGGGCGATGATCATCCTCAATCCACTCGAGCCCTGGCCCGGAGAGCTGTGCCTCGGTGCCGCCACGGCGGCGCAAGTCAGGGTCATCACGCGTGTGGTCGACTACGGCGGACTGTTCTTCGACGACGTCCTCCCGGGCCAGGAGCTTGCGCCCCACGATCACCGCGGCTTTCGTCCAGCGGGATGGATCGAAGCCGGGCGCGAGCGGATGGACAGGATGCGCCCGATCGCGCAGCGCGCCGGGCTGAGCATGATCCAGCTCGCATGTCAATGGAACCTCGCCCACGAGGCGGTCGCCTGCGTCGCGCCGACGTTGATCCAGGAGGCCGGGCCAGATGCCCGGCCGGTGGAGGACAAGCGCGCGGAGCTCGCCGCGCTGCCCTCCGATCTGCGCCTCTCGCCTTCCGGGGTGGAGACGATCCGCTCGCTCGGCGAGAACGCCGGCAGCATGGCACTCAAGGGCGCGAGCCCCGATCACGCGGGCGAGGAGCGCCCCGACCGATGGGGCATGGACGAGCACCTTCGGGAGGTAGCAACGCGCTGGAGGATCGAGCCGGAACGCGATCTGGTCCAGGCCGGGGCGTCCTAACGGTGCGCTCGCAAGCGCCGATGATAGTGAGACGTTCTTCCTCAAACCGCCCGCCGCCCCGCCCGCAGGCGGGCGGCGGCCGACTGAACGACGCCCCGAATTCACGGAGCTGAGCCGACTCTCGAGGCTCCCTTGACCGGAGGATGCGCCTGCGGATCGGTGCGCTTCGAAGTCACGGCGCCGCTGGGGGCGGCCGGCTACTGCCATTGCCGGCGCTGCCAGCGCCGCACGGGCGCGGCCGCGTCCGCCCAAGCCCGCGTGCCGCCCGGTTCCTTCATCGTCACCGCGGGTCTCGAGCTGATCCGCGAGTGGGCTCCCGAGCGAGGGTTCGCGAAGAGCTTCTGCTCCCGCTGCGGCGCTCAGCTCTTCAGTCACCATCCCACCGACGCCGCGATCATGAGCGTGCGCCTGGGCGCCTTCGACGAGGACCCCGGGGTCCGGCCGTCCTACCGCCAGCGCGTGGAGAGCGCCGCCGCGTGGGAGCCGCTCTGGGATGACGGGCTGACTCGCTACGAGGGTCCGAGCCCGGGGGTCGCCGAGCGCTAGCTCCCGATTCCGGCGTCACGACGCCAGGCGAGGCGCCGCCGGGACGCCACTAGAAGAGCACTGAAAAAGTCGGGGTCTGTCCGATCGGTTTAAGACAATTCGGGCATGCTCAAGACTCGGTCGGCTCAGGTGGGATTGTTCGATGCGGCGGTGGTGATGGGCCCGCTGCCGGAGGGGTCGTTCTTCGCGTTGCTGGAGCAGCACGGTGATCGGATCGTCCGCGATTGTGATTTCGCGGAGTGCTACTCGGAGCGGATGGGCAGGCCGTCGATCCCGCCGTCGCAGTTGGCGAAGGTGTTGTTGTTGCAGCATCGGACGGGCGTGTCGGATGAGCAGGCGATGGAGTGCGTGGGCTGGGATTTGCGCTGGAAGGTCGCGTTGGGGTTGCCGATCGATCATCACGGGTGGCATCCGACGTCGTTGACGAAGTTCCGCGCCCGGCTGTTGCTGCACGAGAAGGAAGGGTTGGCGTTGGAGAACACGTTGCGGCTCGCCGCCGAGCTGGGGCTACTGGACGGGCGGGTGGAGCAGATCGTGGATTCGACACCGATGCTCGGTGCGGCCGCGACCCAGGACACCGTCAGGCTGCTCCGGTTCGGAGTCAGGAAGCTGATCGACGCGGTCACCGCGGTCGACGCGGACGCCGGGAACGCGTTGACGGCGGGGTTGGCGTTCGACTATGCACGGCCGGGCGAGAAGCCGGACTGTCAGTGGCGGATCAAAGCTGAGCGGG
>JALYUQ010000258.1 GCA_030853685.1 Actinomycetota bacterium
CCCCCCAAGCTAGGTACATCACAAGTCTGCAGGCCAATACGATTACGGCCGGTCAGACTGGATCATCACAGACCTATGAGGCGACGATTACGTGGGCGCAGCTGCAAGCTCTGCTGGGGGATCTCAACAGCTACATGAGTAGCAATTCTAACTGCCACTATGGTGGACAAGTCACGCAGTATTCGACGAACCCGCCCGACTACCGGCTTGTTGGGATCGAGAACGGTATCAACGGCTTGTCAGTGCAGTGGTCCGGCTGGCTAGGCGCAACCGAATCTTTGCTTCAGGCATGGACCGCGTACTGATTGTGCCAGCAACAACGCCGCTGGGCGCGGCGGTCTACTGACCACATCGCGGTGCGGGCGGTAACTGCCCGGTCGCGAAAACAAAGTAGCGAATGGTCTTGCGTTGCCTCCTATGGTTGACCATTCCGTCGCAGTGTCGCGTGTACACAAACGCGGATCGGCAGACCTAGCTGTGCTCGGAGCTCGATAACGACGCCTGACAACGGTGACGTTCCAGACGGGCGGTTGCAGCTCTATTCCGGATCGTGCAGTAGGCGCGCGCGAAGGTAATTGGGAGCGCTCGCTGGGATGTGATTCGAGAGGTGAGGGGCTGGTTGGGCGGCGTCGGGGAGGCTGGCGGGCGCCGCGCCGCGTTGTTCGCGGGCGGGTGCGGTCAAGCCGGTGGGGTCGGCTGGGGTCTGGTGCCCGCCCGGGGGCGGGGGTCAGGCCGTGGTTGGTGCGAGCGTTTTGAGGCGCTTGAACGCGGCGAGGAGCTCGGCGGCCCATGGCCAGGTTGAGAGGGAACGGGCGGCGGCGTAGTTACGAACGATGCGAGGGGCCGCGCCGCCAGGCGCTCGCTGACGAAACGCCGTTTCGCCGCAGCATCCTTCTCCAAATTTGTCAGCGACCAGGTGCCGGAGCCGCCGAAACCTGTCGCTACGGCCGCGGCGACAGTGCCGGCAGCCAGTCAGCGGGCAATGCCCTGGGGACCACCCCCGGCCTGCGCTGATGGGTTGGGTTAAGCTGCGTCTGGCAGGTTATTGGCGATCTGCAGCGCGCCGGCTGGACTGGCGGTGGCGATCTGGGCCGCTGCGTTCGCATCCGCGTCGGACCCGGCGGCTTTCGCGGTGGCCGCTTTGAGCAGGTTCTTGTCCACCTGGTTGGTCAGGTATCGCGATCCGCCGATGCCGACCAGGAACGCACCGACGACGCTCGAGAGCGTCAAGACGAAGTTCTGGGAGTTCGTCGAACTCTGCTTTCCGACGAGCACGTTGTTCGCGTAAGGACCGTAAAGACCCCAGGAAACGACCGCGGCTGACACCCCGGACGATGACGTTCGTGATCCATCCCGGCCGCCAGATCCGTGCCCCTCCGAGGTCATCCCATTTCGGCAATGTAAACCCGTTGTCGCTCATCAGCGCGTTGATCGCGCCTCCGGCAGCGCCAGCGGCGGCAACGACTCCAAGCAATACCCAGATCGACACTTGACCCCTCCCGTTATAATGGATGCGGACTGCCCCGTTTGCGGGGCTCCGTTGATGCACACCGCATTCTTCGCAGCGCTCGCCGACCGCCTCGACGCCGTGTTCCCCAAGAGTTCACGGCCGCGAGTCTAGCCACGCGGGCCGGAGCCGAGGGCGAGGGTCACCCGGTCGACGATCGGCGCATACGACGGGACTCCCTCCAGACCGCCTCATACAGTCGCGCTATTGCTCCAAACTGCGACTATTCCGTCCGAGGGGGGCGGTAACGTCCGGACATGGATCAAAGTGCCCCCGCACCGCACGAGCGCGTCCAGGGCGTCCGGGGGCGCAGTGCGTGGCTGCACTTCTGAGCTCGTCTGAAGGAGCGACGCCCAGCAGCTCTACGTCGTCGAGGTCGACGATGCTTGCGCCGCGTCGCTGGTTGGGCACACCGGCTGTACCTACGCGTCCCCGCCGCAGCCCTCGCGCCAGGCGCTCGCGTTGGTGCGCATCCTACTCGGCTGCCCCCAGCACGAGCTCACCGTCTCCCACAGCCCGTGGAGCTGCGCGATCGCTGGCGGGCGGCGCACGATCCGTCTTCACCGCGCCAGCGCAGACGGCCAGCTCGCGTTGTAGATGGCCCAGCTTCGCTGGGTCTCGCCCGGTCACCCCTCGGGAGGTCCAGCAGCGCCCCCGGAGGACCTCTCAGCGTCGTGTCACGACGGGAGTGAATGACGCCACCCGCCACCCGTGTGGGGTGTGGACGAGCCGGGCTCTGTAGACGGCGGGCGTTGCCCCGGTCCCGGTCGGGGTTTGGATGATCGTGCGCTCGAGCAGGACGACGAGACCCGTCCGGGTGCCATCGTTGGCCGGCGAGAGCTCCAAGCTGTCCACGCTCGCTAGCGCCAGGGCTCGGGCCGGCAAGCCGTGCGCTACGGCCAGGCGCGCGGCCGTAGCAGCTCGCCGCAGCCGGGTGGCCAGCCCTGGCGTAGCCAGTGCTGCCATTTGGTTCAGTCTTGCCGCTGCGAGCGAGCAGGAGCACAGATTCCCGGCGATGAGGGCGTAGCGGTGGAGCACTGCCTGCGGGGAGCCAGGACCACCTCTGGAAGCCGGCTCCAGTGGGTGTTGCCCGTGAGCGCTCGGGTGCTCATCCGAAGGCGCCGACGAGCTTGGTTGACCCACGGTTCGGGACGCGGCCGCAGATGAGCTACTAGAGGTGCTCGACGAACCGCTTGGAGGTAAGACTCCACACCCGGCGATCGCCATGGCCCACAGGACCGCGACGATGGCGGGAAGCCGGGCCGCTGTCAGTGCCCCCATGCCCGTCATGGGCTTTGCCCGACCCAGGGGATTCCGAAGAACCGCTTGAACGCCTCAGCGCCGGGCGTCAACTCGCCCGCTGAGGGGTGCGCGTACTGCGGTTCCAGTGCCCGCATGTCGGTCGTCGGCGAGCCCCATCCGATCTCGATGCAGGTGCCCGACGGCGCGAAGCGGGCCACTGGCTGCCCAGCCTGGAACACTGCCCCCACCTGCTCGGTCACAGGCGTGATCTGCTCCGCGACATACCAGTACTCGTCTCCCTGATAGGTGCCGGCGAGCGGCGGCACGAACTTCAACAGCATGAACGGCTGCCCTGCGTACCAGTTCTGCAGGACCGGTTGGATCAGCACGCTGCTCGCCGGGGCGTAGATCGGCATTCCCGGGGTTGCGCAAGCGTCGACGCCGGCGTCATCACGGCCCGGCGTGAAGCCAGGGATCGGGTCCTTCCCGCTAAAGCTCACCTCCTGGGCGCACCCAGCCTGCGATGTCGCCTGTCCGGCGGCCGGAGCTGCCGTGCAGCACGCACCGCCGCCTCCTCCCAGCGAAACCTGGACGGCGCTGGCGCCCGGCGAGGAGCCCCCCGCTGCGTTCAGCGCTGCGAGCGCGTACTGGCGACGAGCCGGGTCGTTGCACGGCGACCCCGGGATCACGACCATGTAGGCGACGTAGCCCGAGCACAGCTCGTAAGTCGTCTCGAACATCGTCGCGGCTTCCCCCGGAGAGCTCGCCGAGCCCAGCTCTGAGACCAGCTGTGGGTAGCTCGAGTGGAGGTCGAAGACCAGGTACTCGAGCTGCCCCGCCATGCTCGTCGGCGACAATCCATGCGCGGCCGCCCACGCCGCCATTTGCCCATACCAGCTCGGGCTCCACTGCGCTAGTCCGCCGCCGCTCTGGAGCGGGTTCAGCGTCGACTCCTGCTGGAGGTTTCCGACGATCCCCGCCGCCCCGAACGCCGAGAATCCCTGCGACTCGAGGTAGCGCACGACCTGAGCCTCGGTCTGCGTGCCCGCGGGCGGTGCCGTCGGCGACCCAGCGCCGCACTGCTGGGCCTGGCCCGCCACCAGAATCAGGCAGAGCACGACGCCGAGCAGACCGACGAACACCCCGCCGATCGCCAGCCCTCCCTGCCGCACGCCCCTAGTCATGCGGATGCGCCAGCTCAGACAACCCTTCGGGCGGCGGGTGCGGCGGGTTGCTTCGCAGCGGGCGCAGGGGCCGCTCGGCGTGCTGCTTCTCGGTGCAGCCCTTGAACGGGCCATCGCTCGAGAGCAGCACCGCCATGTGGTAGTCGGCGTGGTCGCGAAGCCACGCCGACATCCCCAAGGCCGGGTCCAGGCGCAGGTGCTCCCACGCGCGCCACATCGCCTCCAGGCGCAGTCTCGCCTCGGGGTGGAGCCACCACTCTGGGCACCACGTGGTGCCCGTCGAGGACACCGGACGGCGATACATGTCGAGCAGGTACTTCCCAACGAAGATCTCAACCGACGCGAAGTACAGCTTCGGCGCCGGCTCGCCCGCCGGCTCCTCCTCCTCCCACTCCCCCAGGCTGCCCGTGGTGCTCAACGCCTGGGTCCCTTGCTGCGAGAGCTCCTCGTGCTCTCCCGCTTTGGCACCTTGATCCTCGTGGCGCTCGCGCGGACGCTGCCTGGCCTGGGCGTGCTCCCCGGGTCGTGACGGGCGATCGACTCGCGGACAAGCTGCGCGTACGGACCCTGCATCCACGGCAGCGTCCGCGCGAGCGCCGGGCGCGCTCCGGAGCCCAGCACGATCACGCGGCCCTTCGGAAGGGCGCTGAGATCGGCGACGTCGAGGATCCGCTCGCGGCGCACCGATCGGCTCGTCGAGCGGCCCCCGTTAGGACCCTGCGAATAGCTGATCGACGTGCTCTGCAGATCGAAGTCGCCGATCAGCCGCGAGAGCTGCTCGAGAAACTCCACCTCCGAAACACCGCCGCCATACATCTTCACCGTCGCCGCTGAGAACAGCTTGCTCATCCCGGTCTTCCCCCAGACCTCCTCGCCCTGCGAGTAGGACTGCAGGATCGTGGAGAGCACGATCCCGCGCGAGCCGTAGTGGCTGTAGAGGTCGGGCAGCTCACGCCAGCGGCAGACGTTCGCGGCCTCGTCGAGCACCCCGACCAGCGGCACCGGCAGGCGCCCGTGCGGAGAGAGCTTCGCCTGGTCCTCCGCGGCCTCGGTGACCGCGATCGTCAACCCGGCGACCAGCGCCCCGCAGGACCCCTTGCCCTCCTTGGAGAGGCTGTACAGCGTCCCCTTGCTCTGAACGAGCTCCCGCGGGTCAAGCTCGCGCCGGCCACCGTAGTCGCCGTGTGTCACCCATCGCATCGCCGCGCGGTTGGTCAAGAACGAGCACATCTGCTGGGCGGTGCCGTAGATCCCGCCGCGCTGCTTCTCGGGCGCGTTGACCACCGCCTGCAGCGACGCGGCGAGCTGCTCCA
>JALYUQ010000296.1 GCA_030853685.1 Actinomycetota bacterium
GCTGAGCGATGGACGCGGTTGGGCGATGCGCCTGTGCGTCGCGATTTCGGCTCGAAGGTGCTGGGCGTTGGGGTTGATGAGACAGGGCGGATCCGGGGGCGATGGCCCCGTTGGTCATGGCCCGGCGAGTTGCAGGCTGCGTGCGACGCCGCGGAACAACTCGGCTTCGGGGCACGCTGCGGCAAACGCGATGCGGACCCGTGTGGCGGTCTCGGTGATGCGTCCGGCGATCTTGAGCAGGCGCATCCGCAAGGTGGCGAACTCGGCGGTGGCGAGGGGCTGCGGCTTGGGGATGGCGTCGCGCACCGTCAGCATCAGCCAGTAGGCGGCGGTGTGCAGCACGAGGCGCACCTGGTTGGCGAGCGCCGAGCGGCAGCTGGTGCGGTCGGACGCAAGCTGGCCCTTGTGCAGCTTGATCAGGTTCTCAGCTTGGCCGCGCTCACAGTACAGCGTGTCGTAGAGCCATTCGGCGCTGCCAGAGCGCAGGTTGGTCACCACGCAGCGGATGTCGAGCCCCATGGTGCTGGCCTCGATTCTGGCCGAAACCCGGCGCTCGCAACCCCAGGACTTGGCGCCGTAGCGGACCTCGGCATAGCGGCGCAGCACCGGCGCTTGGGCCTCGGCGCGTCGGGTCCGGACATCGTCGGCGGCCACTTCAAGCAGCCGGTTCAGCACCGCATTGCCGGGCAGGCCGAAGATGTAGTCCACGGCGTTTGCCTCGCACCACGCCATCACCTCGGGACGACCGTAATGGCCGTCGCCGCGGATGGTCAGCCGTGTGGTCGGCCAATGCTGTCGGATGCGGCGCACCAGGCGCCTGACGTGGCCGCGGACCTCGTGCCCGGACGGCGTCTTGCCGGGCCGCAGCAGCATCGCGACTGGCCGCGAGGTGGCGACGTCATAGACATGGATCGGCATGAAGCAGCGCTCGTCGTGGTGGGCGTTGAACAAGGAAAGCTGCTGATGGCCGTGCACGATGTCGACGGTGTCGTCGATGTCCAGCGTCACCGCCTTGGGCGGCCGGGCGTAGCTGGCGCAGTAGGTGTCGATCATGGCGTAGGTCAGGCGCACGACCTCGCGGAGCGTCGGCGCATTCTCCCAGCGCGACACGGTCGGCTGCGAGCATAGATCGCCGCCGCTGTCCGGCAGGCGACCACAGGCGAGCTTGAAGCCAGGATCGGTGCGGAGGTGATCGAGGTCGTCGGCGTCCTCGTAGCCGCAAGCGATGGCGAGCATGCGGGCACGCAGGATGTCAGCGACGCTGTGCGTCACGAACAATGGATTGCGCGGATCGGCAATCAGCCTCGCGAGCCGATCGGCGATCCCCATGCGGCGCTCGGCGGCGGCCAATAGCATGACGCCACCATCGGACGTGATCCGACCGCCGTCGAAGGCAGCTGTGACTTTCTTGCGGCCGATAGCTGGAAACAGGAACGGCGCGGTCGTATCGTCGGACATGGCGGGTGTGGCTCGGCGTGATCGGGTGAATGGATGGCTTCGACCCCCAATCCGTAAACACCATCACCAGCTTATGCCACACCCGCCAGCGAATCCCAGCCATGCCGTGAATAAGAGCGGCTGGACGCGACCGGCAACCCGAATATTCCCCGCGCGGGCTGGCCGAACCTCGCCATCTACGTACCCCAGTATCAGCGGCGGCACGTAGCGCGGACCAAGCGTTTCGACCTGCTCGAACCCTACAAGGCGCACCGCATCTACCCGGAGGAGCTGGTGGCCCTGGCGCCACGAGCCGCCATGCTGTTCCGCCCGGCGATGCTGCCCGACGTGGACGCCCTCGGCACCACCGCCTGGGCGGGCGCGCGGGCGATCTGGTCGCAGTGGGACGGCTATCTGCGAGCCGGCCCCGGCGCCGCGCTCAAGGCTGAGCTTGCGGCCCGCTCGGTGCCGCTGGAGGTGGTCCATACCTCCGGGCACGCGAGCATCGCAGACCTGCAGCGCCTTGCAGCGGCAATTGCACCCGGCGCGCTGGTTCCGGTGCATACTTTCGAGGGCGACCGGTTCGCGGGGCTGTTCGGCACGAACGTGGTCCGGCGAGCGGATGGCGAGTGGTGGGAGGTGTGAGAGCGATGCCATTTGAGCGCCGGCTATCGAAGGAAGCGTTGGACTATCTCCGGACCATGCCGTGGTGGTGGCGAGATGTGCTGGACGCGAAGTACCGGAGCAGTGATGGCAAGGAACGCCGTCTGCTCATCGCACTGCGCGACAATTACCTGAACGCATACGCCGACGGGCAGTCGATTTACAAAATCGACTTCGGAGCGAATGGCACCACCATTCCCCCACGGTGCGAGATCGCCCGCGCATTCGTTCCCGGTGCGGGAGCCGGGGGCGACTACGTCATTTTCGATGGGAAGCAGGCCGGCGGCGTTCCGTATAAAGGTCCCGAGACGCTGGATTATTGGATCAAAGCAGCGTTGATACACCCGCGCCTACAACACGAGAAGGTCGGCGTAGCCGCGATCGCGGCAAGGTATCCGAACGTGATCGATGTGGAAGTGGCGCTGCCTCTGAATGGGCCGGCTATTCCAGGAGCACCTCCGGGACCGCCACAGGTGGACATCGTGTGTCTGGAGTACGCCCACAATGAGTACTCTGATGATGGCGTGCGGCTCGCCTTCTATGAAGCGAAGGGTTTCTGGAATCACGCTTCACTTCGCAGAAACGACCTATGCCCGCTGGTCTTAGGGCAACTCCGAACGTACGAGACTGCCCTGTCGGATCATGACCGGCGGAAGGAAGTGATTGATGCCTACCGCAACGCGTGCATGATCTTGCGAGAGATCGCGAAGATGCGAGGTGCCGCTGTCGGCACCCTCGTGCATGAAGTCGCGACGAATCCATGGCTTCACCTCGACCTCGACCCGAAGCCGCGGCTCGTCGTGTTCCGCTACGGTCCGAAGCAGCCTGGCTACGAGTCCTGGCCCCGGCACGAGCGGGCGTTGCGCGACAGCGGGTACAAGCTGCTGCTGGGCAACAGCGCCGAGGACGCCTTCGTGCGCGACGAGGCGACCGTCGCACAGTATGAACGCGCTCGCCTGGCGGGCCTGGCGCGCTTCGTGCCCATCTTCACCGCCCCTGGCTTCCAATTCGGTACGATGCACCGCGGGCGAACCGACGCTTCGGGCATCACCGATCTCCCGTCTTATTCGCTCAGCGACGAAGGCGAGAACTTCGTGCAGACGGTTTACAGACTGGGATGGGTGCGGCAATTTAACTGGTCCGAGCGGGAGGGCACGCAGAAGGCAAGAGAGCTAACCCATCTTATTCACCACGAGGCCGCAGAAAGCGCTGAAAGTCAGCAGATTCAGCAGTTTGCGCGCTAGGCGGTGCTGCACAAGTGTGTCGAGCGATCTTTTGGTGTAAGCCTCTGTTCCGC
>JALYUQ010000055.1 GCA_030853685.1 Actinomycetota bacterium
CTGGTCCTGGGGCCAGGCGATCAGGTAATCGCCGGAGCCGTTCATCGCAAGCTGCGGATCCTCGGCGTTCTCACCGGCCCGCGAGAGCACCACGATCGGCCCGCGCGTCACCGTGGCCGACGTTGTAGCCGGCGAGGAGGCTGCGGCACCGGGGATTACCAGCGCAACAACGACTCCGACCGAAGCGAGAACTGTGGAGGCGATCGGCCGCCACCTCAGCCGTGTGCATCGTACGCCCACGAACGCAGAGTATCGGGGATTCGCAAGCTTCATTGTCAGGTCCCGCCGATCAGGAGCTGACGGTGCGGATCGCGATCGCGCTCGCTAGTGACGTGCGCAGCTCCCAAGCGTCGCTGTGGACCTCATCGGCGTCGGTCAGCTCAGCTGCGTCATACGGGCCGGTGGCGAGCGCGAGGCACTTGACTCCGTCCGCGCGCGCGCACGCGATGTCACGCGGCGTGTCGCCGATGACGATCGTGCGCTCACGGGGATAGGGAGCACCGCGGCTGCCGGCGCGCCGGCGTGCGATCGCCGGCAGCGCCGTGCGGTCCTCGGAATCGGAGCCGAAAGCTCCCTGGCCGGTGCGGAAGTGCTTGCCGATGCCCGCCCGCGCGAGCTTCAGCCGTGCGACCGGCTCGTAGTTGCCGGTCAGCAGCCCGAGGATCAGCTCAGCGCGGTCCTGTCTGCGAGCGGGTCCGGAGAGCCATTCCAAGAGCTCCGCGATCCCCGGTAGGACGGCGAACGACAGGTCGGCCGGGCACAGCCGCGTATACGCGGCTGTGCATTCCTCGCGCACATCGCCGGCTCGCTCGTCGATGCGCTGGGCAGGGACCCCCGCGTGCAGCAGGATCAACCGCGCGATCTCCCCGTCGGTCCGCCCGGCCGGCGTGACCACGGGCGCGGCCAGCTCGGCGCTCCCGAGGCCGTGCACCGTGCTCAGCGCTTGGCGCAGGGCGTCGCTGTGGGCGGCTGTCGCGCGTCCGAGCAGCGTGCCGTCGATGTCGAGCAGGAGCAGCACGGCGGCGTGTGCTCAGCGCGTGAACGACATGCCGGGCGCCACGCGCGCGGCGAACGCAGCGATCAACCTCGCCGCCGCGTCGATGTCCTGCAGCGAGACCATCTCGACCGGAGAGTGCATGTAGCGGCACGGTACCGACACGAGTCCGGTCGGGATGCCCGAGCGGCTGACGTGGATCGCGTCGGCGTCGGTACCCGTGCCCTTCCCGAGCGACTCGACGGTGAACGGGATCCGCTCCTGCTCACCGGCCTCGCAGAGTCCGTCGAACAGCAGCGGGTGGAGCGTCGTGCCGCGCGCGAGCACCGGCCCCGAGCCGAGCTTGTGCTCGGTGATCTGCCCGAGCTCGATTCCCGGCTGGTCGGTGGCGAAAGTGAGATCGACCACGATCGCGAGCTCGGGCCGGCGTGCGTATGCGCTCGTCCGCGAGCCCGCGAAGGTGGTCTCCTCCTGGACGACCGCGAGCGCCAAGACGTCTCCCGGCGCGCCACCCGCGCCGGCTACCAACCGGGCCGCCTGCGCTGCCACATAGCACCCAACGCGGTTATCGAGCGCGCGTGAGACCAGGAGTCCGCCCCGGAGCTCGATCGGCATCACGTCGATCACCGCCACGTCCCCGATCCTCACGAGCTTGCGCGCCTCCTGCGCGCTGTCCGCGCCGATGTCCAGGCGCAGGTCCTTTAGCTTTGGAGTCTTCTTGCGGTCCTCGTCCTCGAGCAAGTGGATCGGCTTGCGGCCGATCACGCCTGGGACGGGGCCCTCGCGGGTGCCCACGCGGACACGCTGGCCGATCAGCACCACCGGATCCCAGCCGCCCACTCCGCCGAAGCAGAGGAAGCCGTGGTCGTCGATGTGCGAGACGTGGAGCCCGATCTCGTCGATGTGGCCGACGATCGCCAGCGCCGGTCCGCCGGCGGTTCCGGGGACGCGGGCGAACGAGGATCCGAGGTGATCGCTGCCGACCTCGGCGGCGAACTGCGCGCACCCCTCGCGCCACACGCGCGCCGGATCGCCCTCGTGCCCGGATGGGCCGCTGGCCCCGATCAGGCGTTGCAGAAGCTTCGGTGTGACATGCGTGCCTGCTCGCGCGCCGGCCTGGCTGCTCAGGCGGCCTGCTTGACCAGGCCGTGGGGGTCGATGACGAACTTCTCGGCGGCGCCCCGATCGAAGTCCTCGTAGCCCTTGGGGCCTTCGTCGAGGGTGATGACCTTGGCGTTGACGGCCTTGGCGATCTGGACGCGGTCGTGGAGGATCGCCTGCATGAGCTCGCGGTGATAGCGCATCACCGGGCACTGGCCGGTCACGAGCACGTGGGACTTCGCCCAGCCCAGCCCGAGGCGCAGGGAGAGCGAGCCCTCCTGGGCCGCCGCATCGCAGGCGCCGGGATCGGCCGTGACGTAGAGCCCGGGAATCCCCAGCCGCCCCGCCGCGCGGGTGATGCTCATCAGCGCGTTCAGCACGGTCGCGGGGGCCTCCTGGCCGCCGGAGCCGTGGCCCTTGGCCTCGAATCCGACGCAGTCCACCCCGCAGTCGACCTCGGACACGCCGAGGATCTGCTCGAGCTGGTCGCCGATCTCGCCGTCCTGGGTCAGGTCGATCGTCTCGCAGCCGAAGGACCGCGCCTGGGTCAGCCGCTGCGCGTTCATGTCGCCGACGACCACCACCGCGGCACCGAGGAGCTGCGCCGAGGCTGCGGCGGCGAGACCGACCGGCCCCGCGCCCGCGACGTAGACGGTCGACCCCGTGCTCACCCCCGCGCAAACGCAGCCGTGGTAGCCGGTGGGGAAGATATCGGACAGCATCGTCAGATCGAGGATCTTCTCCATCGCTTGCTCCTTGTCGGGGAAGCGCAGCAGGTTCCAGTCGGCGTAGGGGACCATCACGTACTCGGCCTGGCCGCCCACCCAGCCGCCCATGTCGACGTAGCCGTAGGCGCCGCCGGGCTGCTCGGGGTTGACGTTCAGGCAGACGCCGGTGTCGCCGTGCTTGCAGTTGCGACAGCGCCCGCAGGCGATGTTGAAGGGCACCGAGCACAGATCGCCCTGCTTGATGAACTCCACCCCGGGCCCGGTCTCGATCACCTCGCCGGTGATCTCGTGGCCGAGGATCAGCCCCGCGGGGGCGCTGGTCCGCCCCCTGACCATGTGCTGATCTGACCCGCAGATGTTCGTGGAGACGATCTTGAGGATCGCTCCGTGGGGCGTCTTGCGACCCACGTTGTCAGGGTGAACGCCCGGACCGTCCTCTAGCTCGAAGGTCGGGAAGTCGATCGCGTGGACCTCCACCTTGCCCGGCTCGATGTAGGCGATGCCTCGGTTCTCAGCCATTTCGCTCTCTACCCTGTCTATGCGCAGCCGTAGACGGCCGCACCGGCCTGGGCCACTTCCATGTCCTGATCCACCGTGCCTCCCGAGACGCCGATCGCGCCGGCCACGAAGTCTTCGTCTTTGAGGGGGATGCCGCCCCCGAAGGCGATCAGCCGCCCGTCGTTCGATGCCTCGATGCCGTACAGGGGCTGGCCCGGCTGGATCATCGGCGCGAGATCCCCGGTGGGCATGTCGAACGCACGCGCGGTGTAGGCCTTGTTCAGCGCGATGTCGATCGAGCCCAGCCAGGCGCCGTCCATGCGGGCGAAAGCCGTGAGGTTGTTGCCGGCGTCCACGACGGCGATGTTCATCGGCACGCCGATCTCCCCCGCCTTGGCTCGGGCGGCGGCGACGATCTCCGCGGCGGTGTCGAGGGTCACACCTGATGGCATCTGGGGCATGCGGTCTCCTTGTCTGAGGTTCGCCTACAGCCTTCCCCGCTGTGGCCGGGCTTATTCACGGGGGGGCGGGCTCATCTCCTGCGCCCGGGCTGCCGGCCGGGGCTCGTTCACTCAGCCTTCTTCACGTCCTCGAGCACCTCCTCGAGGCCCTCGCGCGCATCGGCGAAGAGCATCATCGTCTTCTCCTCGTCGTAGAAGAGGGGGTTGTCGATGCCCGCGAAGCCGGGGGAGAGGGAGCGCTTGACGAATACGACGCGGCGCGCGGCGCCGACGTCGAGCACCGGCATCCCCGAGATCGGGGTGTCGCCCTCCTCCTTGGCCTGCGGGTTGACCACGTCGTTGGCCCCGACGACGAGCACGACGTCGGTGTCGGCGAAGTCGTCGTTGATGTCCTCCAAGTCGACGAGCTTGTCGTAGGGGACCTCGGCTTCGGCCATCAGGACGTTCATGTGGCCCGGCATCCGCCCGGCGACAGGGTGGATCGCGAAGCGGACCTCCTTGCCCTGGGCCTCGAGTGCCTCCATCAAGCCGGCGAGGGCCTTCTGCGCCTGGGCCACCGCGAGCCCGTACCCTGGCACGAAGATGATCGAGTCGGCGTCGGCGGTGAGCACGCTCGCCACGTCTTGGGCGCTGGCGGTGTGCACCGGGCGCTCCTCGGTGTCCTCATCCTGGGCGGCTCCCGTGCCGGCGCCCCCCAGGGCGCCGAACAGGATCTTCGGCAGTGAGCGCCCCAGCGAGGAGCTCATCAGCTTGGTCAGGATCGTCCCCGACGCGCCCACCAGTGAGCCCCCGATGATCAGCACGTAGTTGGACAGCTCGAAGCCCGAGGCGGCAGCGGCCAGGCCGGTGAACGCGTTGAGCAGTGAGATCACGATCGGCATGTCGGCGCCGCCGATCGGCATCACGAGCATGACTCCGAGCAGCGCGGCGAGGCCGAGAACGATGGCTACCACCACGGTGCCTGCGCTCCCGGCGAGCACCAGGATCGCGAGCAGGACGGCACCCGTGAACAGGAGCGCGTTGAGCGCCGCCTGGCCGGGGAGGCCGCGCAGCCGCGCCGGCCAGATGCCCTGGAGCTTGGCGAAGGCCACCGCTGAGCCGGCGAATGACACACCGCCGACGAGCGCCGAGAAGAGGACCGCGAGCGTGAACACGAACAGCCGCGGGCCGTGGGTCAAATCGTGTACGCGGTGAAACTCCGAGAGCGCGATCAGCGCCGCCGCCCCGCCGCCGACCCCGTTGAACGCCGCCACTATCTGCGGCATCGAGGTCATCGCGACGCGCTCGGCGCTGATGTAGCCCACCACGGTGCCCGCGAAGATGCCGACGACGATCCACAGGTAGTCGGTGATCCCGGCGGTGAAGAACGTCGCCACCACCGCGACCAGCATCCCGATCGCCGAGGTGAGGTTGCCGACCTGGGCGGTCTCCGGCGTGCGCATGCGCCGGATTCCGACCACGAACAGCAGCGCCGCCACTATGTAGGCGACGACGATCGCGGGCTGCATGCTCACCGCTTCTTCTTGGCGGGGTCTGTGGCCTGCACGGTCAGGGCTTCTTCTTACCGCGCCCCGAGCGGCGGAACATGGCGAGCTGGCGGTTGGTGACCACGAACCCGCCGACGACATTGGCCGTCCCGAAGGCGACGGCGATCGTGCCGAGCACCTTGATGAGCGTGTCACCGCCGCTGACGCCCACGGCGATCATCGCGCCGACCAGGACGACGCCGTGGATCGCGTTCGTTGCCGACATCAGCGGGGTGTGGAGCAGGCTGGGCACGCGGGAGATCAGCTCGAAGCCGATCGCCACGGCGAGGCCCAGCACCGCGAGGTTGCCCAGCAGGGCCTGCCCGCTCATCGTTCTTCGCCCTTGTGGGAGTGGCCGCACATTACGTGTCGCCGTCCTCTTGGGAGGGGCGGATCTTCCCGTCGTGGGCGAGGACGGCGCCATCGGTGATCTCGTCGTCGAAGTCGAGGTGCAACTCGCCATCGTCGTCGAGGAGGTGCGACAGGACGCTCGTCATGTTGCGCGAGAGCAGTTGTGAGGCGTGGATCGGCATCGTGCTCGGAAGGTTGAGCGGACCGTGGATCGCGACGTGGTCGTGGTAAACCACTTCACCGGGCTCGGAGAGCTCGCAGTTGCCCCCGGCCTCGACCGCGAGGTCGAAGAGGACAGCCCCTGGCTTCATCCGCTCCACCATCTCCGCGGTGACCAAGGTGGGGGCCTGCTTGCCGGGGACCAGCGCGGTGGTGAGGACGATGTCCATCTCGCCCAGGCGCTCGGTCATCAGCTCGTGGTCGCGCTGCTGGTGCTCCTCGTCCTGCTTGGAGGCATTGGCGCCCTGCTGCTCGCGCGTGTCCGCGTCGTCGTCGGCACGGGCCTCGTCGTCCTCGTCGTCGTCGCGGGCCTCGTCGTCGTCCTCGTCACGGGCATCGTCGTCCTGCGCGCGGGCGCGCTCGCGCTTAGCTGCCTCGATCGCTCGCCGGCGGCCGAAGTCGGCGGGCAACCCCAGCAGCGCTTTGACCAGCAGCTCGGCACGGGCGGGCTGGGGTGGCTCAAACTGCAGCTCACCGCCATCGTGGTCGGCGTGCTCGTCCCGGGCCTCGATGAACGTCGCTCCGAGCGAGCGCACCTGGTCGCCGACCTCCGGACGGATGTCGAACGCCTCGACCTCCGCTCCGAGCCGGCGCGCGGTGGCGATCGCTTGCAGCCCGGCGACGCCGACCCCCAGTACCATCACCTTGGCCGCCTTCGTCGTTCCGGCGGCCGTGGTCATCATCGGCAGGTAGCGTCCTGCGGCCTGCGCGGCCATCAGGACTGCCTGATAACCCGCGACCGAGCTCATCGACGAGACTGCGTCCATCGCCTGCGCGGCGCCCGTGCGCGGGATCGAGCTCATCGAGAAGACCGACACGCCCCGCTGCGCGAGCGCTTCCAATACGTCGCTCTGCTGGATGCGGTCAAGAAAGCAGACCAGCAGGCATGCTTCGGGTAACGTGCGGGCCTCCTCCTCGCTCGGCGCGGCTACCTGGAGCACGATCTTTGCACCGTCGGTGGCGTCCCCCTCGGCGACACGCGCTCCCGCCTTGGCGTACTCCTCGTCGGGGTAGAAGTCGCCGCCGGCGCCGGCCTCGACGACCAGCTCGTGCTCGTCTGATACGAGCTTCGCCACCGACTCTGGGACCAGCGCCACGCGCCGCTCGCCCTCTGCGCGCTCTCGTTGCACGGCAATCCTCACGATGGACGCTCCTACCCGCCGGGCGCAGACGGCAATCCCAGCCGCGCGCATGGCGTACTCTTCGCGAGCGGACTGCTCATCGAATGCGACAACCCGCGTTGTGCGAGCGATCCTCAGCGTCGCGTTCTGACCGACAGAGCGCTGACAGGTGCGGCACCCCGAGCCAGACTCGTGGCCGCGGAGAAGCCAGCCCTACCCCGCCAGCAGCTCACGGAGCACGCACTCCAGGATGCCGCCGTGGCGGAAGTAGCGCTGCTCCTGGGGCGTATCGATGCGGACGGTTACCGTGAACTGCTTCTCGTCAGCCTTCACGGCGACTTGGCGAGGGATTGCGTCCGCGCCGGCCAGCCCTGCGACGGCGAACGTCTCCTGCCCCGTGAGCCCGAGCGAGTCCACCGACTCCCCGTCCTCGAACTGAAGCGGTAGGACGCCCATGCCGACGAGGTTTGAGCGGTGAATGCGCTCGAAGCTCTGCGCGATCACGGCCCGCACCCCCAGCAGGCGCGTTCCCTTCGCGGCCCAGTCCCGCGAGGAGCCCGAGCCATACTCCTTGCCGGCGAGCACCACCAGTGGCGTGCCCTCTTCGATGTACTGCATCGCGGCGTCGTAGATCGACATCTGTGCCCCGTCGGGCAGGTGGAGCGTGACGCCGCCCTCCGGAAGCGCCCCCCGCCTGCACCCGGGAAGATGATCCCGACCGTCCACCCCGCCCGTCGCGAGCTTGTTGCGCAGGCGGATGTTAGCGAAGGTGCCGCGCATCATCACCTCGTGATTGCCACGCCGCGAGCCGTAGGAGTTGAAGTCCTTGGACGCTATGCCGTGCTCGATCAGGTAGCGACCCGCGGGGCCGTCGCGCTTGATCGAACCGGCTGGGGAGATGTGATCTGTGGTGACGCTGTCGCCCAGCACCGCGAGCACTCGCGCGCCCTCGATGTCGGCGATCGCCGCTGGCGCTCGGGGAAAATCCTCAAAGAACGGAGGCCGGCGAACGTAAGCCGAAGCAGCATCCCATGCAAAGCGCTCGCCGGTCGGAACCACCAGCGAGCTCCAGCGCTGGTCGCCGTCGAACACCTCGGCGTAGCTCTTGCGGAACATGTCCGAGTGCACCGCCCGCTCGACGGTTGCCGCGATCTCGGCGGTGCTCGGCCAGATGTCCTTCAGGTACACGGGCTCGCCGCGGGCGTCCTCGCCCAGCGGCTCGCCGTAGAGATCGATGTCGATCGTCCCCGCGAGGGCGTAGGCAACGCATAGCGGGGGGGAGGCGAGGTAGTTCATCTTCACGTCGGGGTTGATACGCCCTTCGAAGTTGCGGTTGCCCGAGAGCACCGAGACGACACTGAGATCGCGTTCGCCGATCACTCGAGAGATCTCGTCGGGCAGCGGCCCGCTGTTGCCGATGCAGGTGGTGCACCCATAGCCGACGAGGTGAAAGCCGAGGTCCTGGAGATACTCGGTCAGGCCGGCGCGATCGAGGTACTCGGTCACGACCTTGGAGCCCGGCGCGAGCGAGGTCTTGACCCATGGCTTGACCTGCAGGCCGCGCTGCACGGCGTTGCGGGCCAGAAGCCCCGCCCCGAGCATCACCGACGGATTGGAGGTGTTCGTGCAACTCGTGATCGCGGCGATCACCACATGGCCGTGATCGAGCTCGGCCTTGGTCCCGTCCGCGAGCGTGACGGGCGATGGGCTGCTCGGGCGCTGAGCGACCCGGGCTCCGCCGGTGCCCCCCTGGGGCCCATACCCGGCACCATTGGGCATGTGGCTCGCGACGGGATCGCTGGCGGGGAAGCTCGCCGCGACCGCTTCGTCTTCCTCGCCGTCGGCGGGAAAGCCCGCCGCGAGCGCTTCGTCCTGCCCGCTGCCGGCGGAGAGGCCCGCCGCGAGCGTTTGGTCCTGGCCGCCGCCGGGGGGCAGGTAAGCCTCGAGGGCAATCCGGAACGCCGGCTTTGACTCGGCCAGCGAAACGCGGTCCTGGGGTCGCTTGGGCCCGGCGATGCTTGGCACGACGCTCGCCAGGTCGAGCTCCAGCTCGTCGCTGAACGCCGGCTTCTCGGAGCGTTCGTCGTGCCAGAGGCCCTGCTCCCTGGCGTAGGCCTCGACCAGCTCGATCAGCTCCTTGGGGCGCCCTGAGAACCGGAGGTAACGCAACGTCTCGGAGTCGATCGGAAAGATCGCGCAGGTGCACCCGAATTCCGGCGACATGTTGCCGATCGTCGCGCGATCGGCGAGGGGAAGGTTGACGAGCCCCCTGCCGTGGAACTCGACGAAGTTCCCCACCACGCCATGCGCGCGGAGCATCTCGGTGACGGTGAGCACGAGGTCGGTGGCGGTCGTGCCCTCCGGCAGCCGGCCGGTGAGCTCGACGCCGATCACCTGGGGGATCAGCATCGACATCGGCTGGCCGAGCATCGCCGCCTCGGCCTCGATCCCGCCGGCGCCCCACCCGAGCACCCCCAGCCCGTTGATCATCGTCGTGTGGGAGTCGGTCCCGATGACCGAATCCGGGTATGCCAGGGCTGGCCGGCGGGATTCGTCGACGAATACCACGCGCGCGAGGTACTCGAGGTTGACCTGGTGGACGATCCCGGTGTCGGGAGGGACCACCGCGAAGTTTTGAAACGCTTCCTGCCCCCAGCGCAGGAACGCATAGCGCTCCTGGTTGCGCTCGAACTCGAGCTCGGCGTTGCGCGCGAACGCCTGCTCGGAGCCGAATACGTCAACCTGGACCGAGTGGTCGATCACGAGCTCGGCGGGGACTAGGGGGTTGATCCTGCTCGGATCGCCGCCCATCTCGTGCATCGCGTCGCGCATCGCGGCCAGATCCACCACCGCCGGCACGCCGGTGAAGTCCTGCATCAAGACGCGCGCGGGCGTGAACGCGATCTCCCTGCTCGGCCGATCTTTGGCGTCCCAGCTAGCGAGTGCTTCGATGTCCCGCGCGTGGACCGACACTCCGTCCTCGTTGCGAAGCAGGTTCTCGAGCAGGATCTTGAGCGAGAACGGAAGCCTGGCGATGTCGTGGGCGGGTTCGAGCGCGCCAAGGCGGAAGATCTCGTAGGAGCGCTCGCCGACGCTCAGCGTGGCCCTGGCGCCGAAGCTGTTAATTGACAATTCGGACTCCTCCTCGTTGCAGGGAGCGGCCAGCGAGCCGCTCCCCCGCACATTAGAGCCCTGGCGGGTGGCGCGCGACGAACGCGGAAGTGTCTTCGCCGCTCAGGTCCGAGGACCAGCGCGTGCCGCCGTTGGCGAGCGCGACGGTGTCAAAGCGCCAGCCCGCCACGATCATGAAGGCGTGACCTGCGTTGGCGTACACGGTGATCCATCGTCCGGGACCCGCGTCTCCCCAGCTCTCGAAGCCAGAGGAGTCCAGCGGCGAGGTGAGAAGGCCCGCGGCGGCCAGCGCATAGCTGATCGAGCCCGAGCAGTCGTACGCGCTGTCGTGGAAGGAGGCGTGACCGCCGCCATAGACATATGGCAGCGTTGCGATCGCGTTCCCGGCAGCGATCACCTGTGCGACAGCCGCTGGCGCGCCTGGGGGGGCTTGGACCATGCCGCCCGTGTCGATCGCGATGCCGCCAACCGAGGGGCTCGGCGAACCGCCGGACGAAGCACTTGGCGAACCGCCGGACGAAGCACTTGGCGAACCGGCGGACGACGCGTTCGCCGCCTGCGCCGCCTGCGCCGCCTGCGCCGCCTGCGCTGCCTGCGCTGCCTGGGCGGCGGCCTGTGCTTCCAAGGTCTTCAGCCTTGCGTTCAGAGAGTGCAGCTTCGACGCCGCGCCGGCGCGCACGCCGAGCAGTTGGATTTGCCGGCCCAGCAGCGCGGCTTGCAGCGCGGCTGCCTGATTGCGCTGAGTGAGGATCTGGTTGGTGAGGGTGCGGTCCCGCTGCTCGAGACCCTCCAGCGCCGTCGCCTCGCGGGAAACGGCCGACCGAGCAGTGCGCGTGGCGCCGACGATTTGAGCATCTCGCTGCGCGATGCGGCGCATGAAGCTCATCCGCTCCAGCAGGTCGCCGAAGCCTCTGGCCTCCAGGACCACCGTGACGACGCTCGGCTGGCTGCCCTCGTAGCCCGCGATGAGATTGACCGCCAGCGCCTGCGTGGCGGCGTGGAGCCGGTTCTCGAGAACGACGAGCCGCTGGCGCGCGGCGAGCAGGCTCGTCTGAACCGCTCGTAGCCGCGCTTCGCGCGTGCTCAGCTCGGTCTGGATGGCCGCCAGATGGCGCTGCGCGGTCCGCAGGCCGCTGGTCGTCGCGGCGATGTGGGCCGTGTCGGTTGCGATCTGCGACTGGAAGGTCGCGGCTGCGGAGCGGCCCGCGGAGATGGCGCCCTGAAGGTCCGCACGAGCCGTTGGGGGAGTCGTCAGGTTCGTGCCCAGTTGCGCCGCAGCGAGCGCCACCGTCAGGAGCAGGGCGCGAAGCGGCCAGGGGTGTCTGTGCGCAGAGGACATCGGCCGGAGCACCGTAACAGCCGCGTCGAGCTGCACCCGCTTGCTCCTGGTCGTGCAAGAGATCCTGCAAAGCTCGTGCATTGCTCGCAGTCCGGATTGCGAGACAGAGAGGATTGGTCTCTGCTCAGCGCTCAGCGGCTCAGCACCCGCGCCAGCTTCACGCGTGCTGTCCGGTCGAGCTCCAGCTTGCGCAAGCGGACCGCGTGCGGGGTCACTTCGACGCACTCGTCCTCGCGCAGGAACTCGAGGGCCTGGTCGAGCGACAGCTCGCGCCTGGGCACCAATCTGACGAGCTCGTCGGAGGTGGAGGAGCGCATGTTCGTGAGATGCTTCTCCTTGGTGGCGTTGACGTCGAGGTCCTCCCGGCGGGAGTGCTCGCCGACGATCATGCCTTCGTAGACCTCCGCTCCGGGCTCGACGAACAACGTCCCGCGCTCCTGGAGGTTGAAGAGCGCGAACGCCGCGGTGACGCCGCGGCGATCTGCCACCAGCGATCCGGTCGGGCGCGTTCGCAGGTCGCCGTGCCAGGGCTCCCAGCGATCGAACACGTGGTGCACTAGGCCCGTCCCGCGCGTCTCTGTCAAGAACTCGGTGCGAAATCCGATCAATCCACGCGCCGGCACGAGGTACTCCATCCGGACCCAGCCCGTGCCGTGGTTGACCATCTGCTCGATGCGTCCCTTGCGCAGCGCGAGCAACTGAGTTATCACCCCGACGTACTCCTCGGGCGCGTCGACGCTCATCCGCTCGACCGGCTCGTGGAGCTTGCCCTCGACCTCCCGGGTCACGACCTGCGGCTTGCCGACAGTCAGCTCGAAGCCCTCCCGGCGCATCAGCTCGACGAGCACCGCCAGCGCAAGCTCGCCCCTGCCCTGGACCTCCCAGACATCGCGGCGTGCGGTCTCCTGGACTCGCAGCGACACGTTGCCGACGAGCTCGCGGTCGAGACGCGCCCTGACCTGGCTAGCCGTCAGGCGGTCGCCGTCCTGACCGGCCAGTGGCGAGGTGTTGATCCCGATCGTGACCGAGAGCGAGGGCTCGTCGACGGTGATGACCGGAAGTGGGCGCGGATCTTCGGCATCGGCGAGCGTCTCTCCGATCGTGATCTCCGAAATGCCGGCGACCGAGATGATCTCGCCCGCGGAGGCCTCCTCTGCATCGACCCGGTCGAGCGCCTCGGTCACGTACAGCTCGGTCACCTTGACGCGCTCGATCTCTCCGTCCGCACGGCACCAGGCGATCGTCTCGCCGCGCCGGATTGCCCCTTCGCGTACCCGACAGATTGCGATGCGACCGACGTACGGGGTCGCATCGAGGTTCGTGACGTGCGCCTGGAATGGGTGCGCGGGGTCGTACACGGGTGCCGGGACGTGCTCGGTCAGGAGCTCGAGCAGCGGCCCGAGGTCGCTGCCCTCGACACCGGGGGTCAGCGACGCCCATCCCGCCTTGGCGTTGGTGTAGACGATGGGGAACTCGATCTGGGACTCGTCGGCATCGAGGTCGAGGAACAGCTCGTAGACCTCGTCCACCACCGCGTCGATGCGGGCATCGGGGCGATCCACCTTGTTGATCACGAGGATCACGGGAAGGCGGCGCTCGAGCGTCTTGCGCAGGACGAAGCGCGTCTGGGGCAGTGGACCTTCGCTCGCGTCCACGAGCAGCATTACGCCGTCGACCATCGTCAACCCCCGCTCCACCTCGCCGCCGAAGTCTGCGTGGCCCGGGGTGTCGACGATGTTGAGCTTGACGCCAGCGTAGCGAATGGCGGTGTTCTTGGCGAGGATCGTGATCCCCTTCTCGCGCTCGAGGTCCATCGAGTCGAGCACGCGATCGGCGACGGTCTGATTGGCCCGGAACGCGCCCGACTGCCAGAGCAGCGTGTCGACGAGCGTGGTCTTGCCGTGGTCGACGTGCGCGACGATCGCGATGTTACGGATATCGTCGCGTGTGGCCATCGGCGTCGGCCACCATAGAGGGTGTGGCCACCATCGAGGGTGGGGCGCTCCGGCTGATCGAGCCCCGTCGAGCTGGCGCATGCGACGCTCGGCGGTCTCCTGGTCGATTCCCTCCAGCGCCAGCGCCTGGCGGGCGCGCAGCGCAGGTGGTCATCGAGGCGCACCCGCAGCGCACGCGGATCCTCGCGCAGCACGATTACCGCCGCTCGGCCGAGGATGACGCGCGTGCTGGTCGCGTTCTGCGTGATCGAGACCCGCGTCGAGCGATCCCGCCGATTAGCTCAGCGAGCACCTGCGGGCTCGTCCAGCCCATCGTGTCGTGGCCGTAGGGCTGGATCCGTACGTGATCCCGACCATCACCGCGATCAAGCTGACCGCGAAGGTGATGTCGTAGACGGCCTCGGAGGAGCCGTCCACAAACGTCGCCACGCTATCATTGAGCACGCAAGTTCTCCTCTTCCCCGTCGAGAATGCGCTCAGCGCCCGCCTCGTGCGGGCGCTGCTCTTTGGCGGGCCGCGGGACTGCGATCGGACCTGATTACTCGCCACCACGAGCGCCGCAGCTTGGCGAAGACGAACGGCTGTCACTCGATCCCGGCCAGCAGCTCGCACGGATCGATCTTGAGTGCTCGTGCGAGCTTGACGATCGTCGTCAGCCGGGGCTCGCGCCCCCCGCGTTCGAGCAGGCTGATCTCCGTGCGGTGTAGCGCGCACTCGTAGCCAAGCGCCTCCTGTGAGAGCCCGGCTCGCAGCCGCTGAGCGCGCAGGTTCCGGGAGAAGCGTTCCAGCGGCGTGGGCATAGCGCCGATGCTCGATCGGCGCAGACAGAACGTCTACAGACAACTCGTTGCGTCGGACAGGCGATTGATATACGCTGCGCGCACTGCGTGCCGAGGATTCTCCCGGCATTGGCATTGACGACGGGGAAAGGAGAGCAGGCCATGCGTGATCTCACCGGTAGGACCAGCGCAGCGCCGATCTCCAGGGGCGGCCACGCTTCCTGGCGATCTTCGGCTCGGGGCTGCTGCTCATCTGGGGCGTCGTCGCCCTGGCAGTCTGGTTATTCGATCGCTTCGTTCGGCGGCTCCGGAGGTGCCAGCGTGGTGATCGCGTTCGTCTTGTGGATCGCGGCCATCTTCTGTATGTACGCGACGTTCTCCGAATGGCGCTACGGCCAGCTCGGATGTGCGGGGGTGTCGCTGCTGACGTTTGTGATCGCAATCCTCCTTGCGTCGGCTTGGCTCGTCTTCTGGGTGTTCTCGGGTGGCCTAATCGGTCTCGCCGGGTTTCTCTCGTGGCGCTCTGGGGGCGTGCCCCGTGGCTGAGGTCCGTATGGACGGGGTGCCCGGCCCGGTTGGCGTACGACCCGCGATGCCGCGAGTGCTTCGGGCGTTGCTGGTGTTCGTGGTGATCGCGCTTGCGGGGTGCGGCGGATCAGGCGGAGCGGGCGGATCCTCGGACGTGATCAAGCCGAATATCCTCGCGGAGGACATGACGTACGTCACGGGTACTCAGCCGGACAGCGGTTTGCAGACGACGTGCTCGGAGAAGGGAGATGCGCGGCACTGGAGCTGCAACGTCCCGGCGGGCGGCGGCAGACCGTACAACGTCGTCTTCACGACGGGCGGCTCGGACGGCGCGTACACTGCGACGAATGCGGACACGAATACTGCGGACGATTCCAATGCCGGGATGTCGTATCAGGGCGCGTACGACTTCAAGGACACATCGTATCGCGGCTTGTCGCTCGTTGGACTGACGAAGGCTGTCGCCACGGGTGCGGCTGCGATGCATCTGGGATGGAGCTACAGCGATTGCTCGCCGGAGCCGCCAGCAAAAATCGACGATTCGAGGATTCCGGCATCAGCTCTCGCTTCGTATCCGTACCGCTGGTACTACTGCTCGCCAGTCGGCGGTGGCTCGAATCTGAGCAAGAACGGGAACGACGTCCCATTAAACACGAACGTCTACGTGTCTCCGTCTGGAGTCTTCAGCGCGTACGCGTCAGACATGCAGGGCAACGAGGACATCGGCGCTCCGGGCCCGATCTGGCACGGCCCTGTCGGCTGAGTCGCTGAGGGAGTGGCGCTTTGCTCCCGGCAGCTCGCCGCTGGCTTGCGCGCGCCATCCCTTACTCTCGGCCCGAACGGCGACTACAAGGGCGCGCTCTGCGTTCGCGGCCAACAGACTGTC
Organism: Actinomycetota bacterium; assembly: GCA_030853685.1. Classification (GTDB taxonomy): domain Bacteria; phylum Actinomycetota; class Thermoleophilia; order Solirubrobacterales; family Solirubrobacteraceae; genus Palsa-465. The sequence continues at coordinate 15,619 of JALYUQ010000055.1, forward strand.
AGCTTCACCGAGTCGCCATAGGAGGCTCGCCACACGCCCACCACCAAGCGACGCAGGAGGAAGAGCATGAGACATCTCGCGATCATCGTCGCCGGACTTGCTGTTGGCTTCGCGCCGACGGCTGTACCGGCGAGCGCGGACATGGCGGTCGATGGCTGTCGGATCGTCGCCCATCCCAGTCCCAGCCATCACACCGACTGTCCGGGCGCCAACTTGTCCGGCTCAAGCCTCGCGAGCGTTGACCTGCGCTACGCGGATCTCGCTCGCGGGAATCTGAGCAGCGCGAGCCTCTCCAGCGCGAACCTGAGCCGAGCAAACCTGGGACAGGCGAACCTGAGCGGCGCGAGCCTCGGCGGCGTCAACTTCAGCTACGCGAATCTCGCTGCTGTCGACCTGAGCGGTCAGAGCCTCGGCGGCGACAACCTCTACGGAGCGAACCTCTCCGACGCAAACCTGAGCGGTGCGAGCCTCGGCGGCGCGGACCTTGGGTGCGCAAACTTGAGCGGCGCGAACCTAGCTGGTGTGAGCCTCGGTGGGGCCAAGCGCGGGTGCTCGTCAAGCGCTCGTGGGCCGACCCGGCCGGCGAACGGTTGCAGGTCGCTTCGGCTCACACGGACCGTCAGCGGCCAGCTCAACACCGCCTACAGACGCGCGACGCACCTGCCCGCCAGCGTTCGCCTCAGTTCGATCGGTCGGGCGTACTACGGGCGCTGCGGGTCCACCTACTACGCCTACGACCGCCTTCAGCCCGCTCGCGGGCAGCGTCTCACCGGGCATGAGAAGGTCGGCCAGCAGGATCAGTCCTACGTGGACCGGCGCAGCCGCCGCGGCCGTTGGGTCGAGCTGGGCCTGGCCCCGCGTTGCGGGCCGGGGTACATCCCGCCTGCGCTCGCGCGCATCTGGCACCTACCGTGCTGAGGACCAACGAGACGAGCACGATGGTGACGAGGGAGGTTGAGGTGTCGGCTGGCAACGCGACTCTTCGATCGCTCGCTCCTGCGGTGTGCGCGGCGCTCGCGGTTGGACTGGTGCTGCTGGTCGCGGCGGTGCCAGCAGCGGCTCGGCCGGCGCACGTCCGCGCGGGCGGCGTGGTTCATCCCACCCGCAACTGGTGCCCGACGAATCGAACCTGTTTCGCCCGGATCGGCTGGAGCGTCTACATGTCCGAGCGAGCTGTCGGCCAAGGGCGAGCGAAGGACTGCGTCGGCGGCGGCGGTCCGTGCCGCATCAGCGAGCAGACCGTCATCCTCGATCGGCCTCGGCGCCTCTGCGGGCACCTTGAGTTCTCCTGGCTGCGGATGTTCGGCCACGTGTTCCACGCACGCGAGGCGCCACTCTGCGCCGTCTACTACTCGACGGCGATAGAAGCACATGCTCAGGCCGCGCCCAGCTGCGGCAGCGTGCCGTACTCAGTCGTGACGGGGCACGTCACCGCGCGCGGCCTCTCCTGCGCCCGCGCGGACCAGGTGTTCCGCTCGGTCGAGCACGCCTACGAGAAGGATCGGCTGCCGCGCTCCGTCTACGCCACGCCCTACTTCCACTGGAGCAGCGCGTTCACAGTCCCCACGGCGTATGGGCCGTTCAGTTGCCGCTACTCCCCGCACGGGCTCGCCGGCAGCGAGCACACGATGCGCTGCCGGCACAGGGCAGCGCGCGTGAGCTGGTACACGCTCCACCGTTGAGTGATCATCGCGTCGAATACAGCGGAGCACGGTGAGCGACCACGCCTGTCGGTGGCCGACTGCGGAACTATGCCTGGGCCCCTCGGCAGGGGGGTGAAGGAGGCGGAGATCGGGAGGAGCTTGGGCTATGGAGGAGGACAGATCGCACAACCGATCAGGGAACGCGACGCCCTGGCGCTCGACCGGCCGGAGAGTCCGCCAGCCCCAGCAGGGCGGCGCGCAGCTTCGGCATCCCGACGCCGTGGTCGGTCACGAGGGGGGTCTGGCCAACTCCTTGGTGGAGCGGACGCCAACCGTGCCCGTTCGTGGACACGTTGCCCTGCTCGATGGCGGCCGTGGCGGCGTACGCCTGTTGGTCCGAGAGTCCCGCGCGGAGCCATCTCAACGGCCCGGGAACCGGCGAGGTCAGGGACGGGGGCACCGTGCCGCCCCACAGCGCCGCGACGAGGCAGGGGCCGTAGACGCGGCTACACGGAGCGGCGTGGCGGAACGTCGGACTCGTCGGATCGACGCCGAGCAGGGTCATGGCCGCGTCGTCGGAGTCCCCGGCGGCGGTCGGCGACACGTCTACGCCGTTGACGTTCAGAAGGCGCTTCGAGTCGAGCGCTCCCGCAGCTTCGTATACGCCCAGAAGGTCCCGAACACCCCGATCGGCACCGAGACCAGGAACACGAGCCGCCACTCCACGGAAGCGAGCACCCACCGATGATCAGCCCCAGGAACGAGCCTGCAATCGCGCCACTCCGTTGATCCCGAGCGCGAGCCCGCGCTGGTTTTCTCCAAACGCGTCCGTGATGATCGCGCTCGAGCTCGCGAACAGCATCGCTCCGCCGACCCCCTGGCCGATCCGCATCCCGATCAGCCACAGCGCCCCTGCGGAGCCCTTCATCCAGGTCACCGTCAGCAGGATCGAGAACAGCGTGAAGACCGCAAAGCCGAGGTTGTACATGCGTACCCGTGCGAAGATGTCTCCGAGGCCCCAGGCTGACGACGAGCACGGCTGTGACCACCAGGAAGCCGAGGATCAGCCACAACAGGTAGTTCGTATTGCCCGGTGCCAGCGGGTCGATCTGGATGCCACCGAAGATGTCCGGTAGGCCGATCAGCAGGATCGACGAGTTGATCGTCACCAGCAGCACCCCGAGCGTCGTGCTCGACAGCACCAGCCACTTGTAGTTCGCCGAGAGCGGCGAGGCGGTGACGGAGGGCGCGGATCGGGTGCGGGCGCAGCGGCACTCCCTGCACCTGGTTTTGCGGTTGGCCGGCGCTCTGTCACAGCCTGATGCCAGCCACGAAGTGCGCTTCTATAACCGGAAATGCCGAGCGAGAGACCTTCTGGAGCGCGGGGCCGGGACGGCCACTGGAGGAGCGCATATCCTTCATGGCGAGCCATGACCATGAGCGTGAGCGGCTACTTCACCGATGACTCGATGCTGCGGCGGATCCATCGAGAGCGCGCGCTCGCGCTCTCGAATCCTCGAGCGCTCTTGATGCAGGCCGCCCACCCGCTCGCTGTGTCGGGGTTGCTTGCCCATTCAGACGCGCTGGAGGACCCCTATGAGCGCCTCGCCCGCACCGCAAGGGTGATGAGCACGATCGGCTTTGGCCGCCGCGAGGACGCGGATCGGATCACCAAGCACGTTCGCAAGATGCACGGCAGAGTGCGGGGCACGCTCAAGCAGGATGTCGGCCCCTATCGGGCCGGCACGGCCTATCGCGCCGACGATCCCGAGCTCTTGCTCTGGGTCCTGTTCACGCTCGTGGACTCCGCCCTGGTCGTCTACCGCAAGTACGTCGGCCGCCTGAGCACTGAGGAGGAAGCCGCTTACTGGGAGGACTTCAAGGTTGTCGGCAAGCTGTTCGGCCTGCGCCCGCGGGACATGCCCGATGACATCCCAGAGCTTGACGACTACCGGCGCCGGATGCTCGATGGTGACCGGCTGCACGTCACGCCGTGGGCGCGAGAGCGTGCGCGGAAGATTGTGCTCGAGCCGCCGGTCCGCAGGGCTCTGAGGCCGCTCTTGGAAACGGCCAACTTCGTCACCGTCGCGCTGCTGCCCGACCAGATCAGGCGCCAGTACGGCTTCTCGCCGCTGCCCCCCGCTGCCGTCCGCAAGGCGCTCGTCAGCGGCGGCGCCCAGTACGTCAAGCGGGTGGTCATCCCGGTCCTCCCTGCACGGCTGCGCTTCGTGCCTTCCACGCGCGCCGCGCTGGGGTAGGGCTGTACTGCGAAGGGCGCGCGTGTGCCGGGCCATGTAGTCCCCGTCCTCCCTCCGGCAGGCAAGTCATCGCGCGTCTTGCGTTCCGTTCGCGGCAGCGGGACGGCCTGGGTTACCGGCCTGCTGCCCCAAGCGCTCCCGCTGCCCGAAGCGCTCCCGCTGCCACGCGGCACATCGATTCCGGCTACTCGATCAGCGGGGGGTCGAGCAGCGAGGCGTTCAGGTGCTCGGATAGGGCGGTGGCCGCGGCCCGACGCGCAGCCAGTCGCTGCTGGTCGTCGCGGGCGCTGAGCAGTGCCGCCGCGTATGTGGTGGAGGCCGCCTCCCAGAGTCCGCGCATACGGTCGGTCTCGAGGCGCGCCTGCCGGCGCATCGTCTCGACGGTGCCGGCGATGACTTCGGCCGGGACACGGGCGTCGTAGGTCTTCTCAGCCTCTGTCTCGGAGATGAACGTGAACGTGCGTTGTGCGGTGAGTACCGGTCGGTGCAGGATGCGCTCGATGCGAGTCGAGGCGTCGCCAAGCACGCTGGTGCGGACGCTGAAGCGCGGGTACGGCTGAACGCCCGCGAGCCAGTCCTGCCTGCGTTCACCGAGCGCGCGTTGTCTGCGCTCGTCGATGCCGAGCCCGGCGTACTCGGCGACGTGCACCCATCCCCAGTGCGTGCCCGCGAGCACGGCCCCGGTCACGGCGATGACGGCGGCGAGCGCGCCGCCGTTGCTGAACAGAAGCTGCAGGGCGCCGTAGAGCATCATCGCCAACCCGGCGATCAGGGTGCCGCCGGTCAGCAGCGATCCTGCGGCGACGAGCCGGTCGTGCTCCTGTGTGGAGATCGCCGGCTCATGGTGTCGCTCTGCGTCGGGCAGATTGCTCAGGTCCTCGTCGAGCAGCCGTTCGTCGGGGGCAATCCCGAGGAACGCCACCATGTCCTCGCCGCGCTCGCCCATCGCATGGTCCTCGCCGCGCTGCTCTACCTTCCAGACGGCGGTGGGAGGGTCTGCCGCGACGCCCCACGCGTGCGATCTGCGCTGGCGCCAGCACCACCACCATCACCTGCGCCACCTCCACCATTTCCGCTCTTTGCGGAGTTCGCGGCGAGCGTGCCGGTCAGCATCCCCTCTTTGACCTGATCCATCAAGGAGCCGACTGCGGCAGGGGAGTGGGGCAGCAGCAGCGTAGTCATGTTGCCGTGCTCGCCGACCGACCGGATCGTGTCCATGTACTGGGTCAAGGCGACCAGGCCCATTGCTTCCTTCGGATCGATGCCGCTCTCGTCAGCGATCAGGGCGAGCGAGTCCTTGAGTCCGTGAGCGATCGCCTTGCGCTCCGCCGCCACGCCCTCACCGTGAAGCCGCATCGACTCCGACTCCGCCTCGGCCTTCTTGATGCGCAAGGTCTTGTCGCCCTCGCCCTGGGCGGTCGCAGCCTCCTGGTTGCGACGCGCAGCGTTGATGTTGTTCATCGCATCCTTGACCCGCTGGTCGGGCTCGATGTTCGTGATCAGCGCCTTGATGATCTCGTAGCCGTAGTCCGCCATCTGCTTCTGGAGTGTGTCCTGGATGTGCTTTGCGATCGTGTCCGCGTCGGCGTACGCCTCGTCGAGGTCCATCGTCGGGATGTGCGAGCGGACGACATCGAAGGCATAGGATTTCATCTGCACCTCGGGGTCGTCGAGCTTGTAGAAGGCATCTTTGACCTTGGCCTCGTCGGCGGAGACCATGTACTGGATCGCGAGCTTGACGACGACGAACACGTTGTCCTTGGTCTTCGTCTCGATATCCGCGTTCAATTGCTCGACCTGCAAGCTCATCCGCCCCGCGACAGCCTCGACGAAGGGCGATTTGCGTTGCAGGCCAGGTCCGGCGACGCGGACGAACTTGCCGAACCGCTCGACGATGGCACGTTCCTGCTGCTCAACGGTGAAAAAGAA
>JALYUQ010000009.1 GCA_030853685.1 Actinomycetota bacterium
GGCCAGCACGCGCACGACGCCGGCGAGCACGCGCACGGCGCCGGCCACGCCGCGTCCGGGCCCAGCGGAGTGATCCTCTCCGTCAAGGACCCGCTGGGAGCACTGCAGCGCCTGGCGGGCGCGTGGCGGCGCGAGCTGGATGCGAGTGTGATCGCCATCACCGGCTCGACCGGCAAGACCACGACCAAGGACCTGCTGCTCGCCATCCTCGCACCGCACCGGCGGACGGTCGCCTCGCGGGCGAACTTCAACACCGAGATCGGGCTGCCGCTGGAGATCCTCGGCGCACCGGCGGGCACCGAGGTCCTGGTGCTGGAGATGGGGATGCGCGGTGCGGGCCAGATCGCGGCGCTGGCGGCGATCGCGCAGCCCGACGTCGCCGTGGTGCTCAACGTTGGTCCCGTGCACTTGGAGGCGCTCGGGACGCTACAGGGCGTCGCGGCCGCGAAGGCCGAGCTGATCGCCGCGCTGGCGACCGGCGCGACCGCGATCGTGCCCGCCGGAGAAACGCTGCTGGAGCCCCATCTGCGCGATGACGTTGAGATCGTGACCTTCGGCGAACGAGGAGATGTGCGTCTGCACCGCGCCAGCGGTCAGTGCCTCCAGATCGACCTCTCGGGCTGGCCTACGGGCCAGCCCGGCACCCGATTGACGCTTGAGGTCTCCTCGAGCCTCTCCACCCAGGCTCACCTTCGCCTCAACCTCCTCGCCGCCGTCGCCGCAGCAAGCGCGGTAGGGGTGACACCGCGGGGGCGAATCGAGCCTACGCTGTCGGCCGGTCGCGGCCAGCGGCTGGCGGTTGAAAACGGAGTGACGCTGATCGACGACTCCTACAACGCCAACCCGATGTCGATGCGCGCCGCCCTGGACGACCTCGCAGCGACCGCGGCGCGCGAGCGCTCCGGGCGTCGGGTCGCGGTCCTGGGCGACATGCTCGAGCTGGGCCCCGACGAGCGCTCCTACCACATCGAAGCCGGCCAGCAGGCGTGCGCGGCCGGTGTCGACCTGCTCGTGACGGTGGGGGCACGAGCGATCGCGATCGCCGAGGGCTTCGCAGGCGAGACGTTCCCGGTCGCCGACGCCGGCCAGGCTGCGGCGCTCGTGCCCGGCCTGCTGCGGCCCGGAGACGCGGTCCTCGTCAAGGCCTCGCGAGGGATCGGGCTAGAGCTCGTCTGCCACGCGCTGGGAGCGCCCCGGTGACGGGGTCCGCGTCGGGACCCGTCCTGATCGTCGGCACGGCATCGCTGCTCATGTGCTTGTTCCTCAGCCCCAAGTTCGTCGAGCTCCTGCGCCGCAAGGAATTCGGGCAGAACATCCGCGAAGAGGGCCCGGAGGGCCATCGCTCCAAGGCGGGAACGCCGACGATGGGGGGGATCATCATCCTCATCGCGTTCGCGGTGCCATTCCTGATCCTGTCCACGCGCGACTGGCAGTCGCTGGGAGTGTTCGGCGTAGCGCTCGCGTGTGCGCTGCTGGGTTTCGCCGACGACTACACGAAGATCGTCAAGCGCCGCTCGCTGGGACTGCGCGCGCGGACAAAGCTCGTTGTGACGGTCGTTATCTCGCTCGGTCTGTGGTGGGTTGCGACCCAGAAGGCTGGGCTGTCGCCCACCCTGCAAGTCAGGTTCGTGGACCTGAGCATCGACCTGGGGCCGTTGTACCCGGTGTTCATCTATCTCGTAGTTGCCGGCACGACCACGGCCGTGAACTTCACCGACGGACTCGACGGCCTCGCGGCGGGGTGCGCCGCGATCGTGCTGCTCGCCTACATCGGGATCACGTTCATCACTCCCGGTCAGCACGACCTCGCACTGCTCGCCGCCTGCCTGGTCGGCGCGTGCGTCGGCTTCTTGTGGTTCAACAGCTTTCCGGCCAGCATCTTCATGGGAGACACTGGGGCGCTGGGACTCGGCGGGGCGATCGCGGGGCTCGCGATCATGACCAAGACCGAGCTGCTTCTGATTCTGCTCGGCGGGATCTTCGTGGTCGAGGTGCTGTCGGTGGTGATCCAGGTCTTCTCGTTCCAGGCGTTTCGCAAGCGCGTGTTCCTGATGGCGCCGATTCACCACCACTTCGAGCTCCTGGCGTGGTCGGAAACGAAGATCATCCTGCGCTTCTGGATCGTCGCGGCGGCCTTTGGCGCGATCGGGTTCACGGTGTACCAGCAGAGCATTCGCGCCGGCTCGCCGCCGCCACCCGCCGCGATCCGCACAGCTCATGGCGCGCACCAGCGCTGAGGACGGCCCGCGCCTGCGCAGCGGGCGCGCCGCTGAGAGCAGGCTGCCTTTGCGCAGCGCTCACGCCGAGCGCCGACGGCCTTTGCGCAGCGGTCTCACTCCCGGGAAGGCTTCAGCTCCGCCGCGTCGAACCTCCTCGAGATGCGCTCGGTGCCCGAGTCCCACGACGTCGAGCTGGCCTGATGGCCTCGGCGCCTGCCGTTGCGAGCGTTGCAGGCCCGCAGCTCGAGAAGACCGCCGGCGAAGGCGACAGCGCGCGCCGGCCTGCCCGCGCCTCACCGCCGCTCGAGCATCGCATCTTGATGACCGCGACGCTGTGCCTGATGGCCTTCGGTGCGGTGATGGTCTACAGCGCCTCCTCGCCGAGCGACCTGCTCGCCGGCACCGGGAACGGGACTGGCGAGCTCGTCCGCTACTTGATCTTTGGCGCGGTCGGGTTGGCGGCGATGCACGTGCTCGCGCGCCGCGGTATGGCGCTGCTGAGCCGCCGAGTGGTCAACCTGCTGCTCCTGGGCTCGTTCGCGCTGCTCGTGCTCGTCCTCGTGCCAGGGTTCGGCGTGGAGGTAAACGGCGCCCGGCGCTGGTTCGCGGCCGGCCCGATCCAGTTTCAGCCATCGGAGCTGATGAAGCTCGCGCTCCTTCTGTACGCGGCAAGGCACTTGGCCGAGCACCCGGCCGAGCGCCTCGGGGGCCGCTCGAAGCACCGGAATGCCCGCGGGGCACGCAGCTTCCGCCAGGCGCTTGGCCCGGTCGCGGTGCTGGTCGGTCCGGCGTGCCTGCTGATCGTCGTCGAGCCCGACCTCGGTACCGCGCTGGTGGTTGCCTTTGCGGTCGCGTCGCTGCTGATCGCGGCCGGGATGCCGATGCGCTATCTGGCGGCGCTCGTGGTCTGCGGCGCGGTGATCGTGGGGCTGTTGATCGTCGCGCAGCCTTATCAGCGCGCGAGGTTGACCTCGTTCCTGCATCCCTGGGCATCGACAACCAAGGCGGGGGCTGGCTATCAGGCCGTACAGGGCCAGATCGCGCTCGGCTCCGGTGGCCTGCTCGGCGTCGGTCTCGGGCGCTCGGTACAGAAGATCTTCTACCTGCCCGAGGCACAGACAGACTTCATCCTCGCGGTAATCGGAGAGGAGCTCGGGGTGCTGGGGATCTTTGGGGTCGTGTTCCTGTACGGGATGATTGCCTACGCGGGATTGCGAACCGCGCGCCGGGCCGTGGGACGGCACGCGAAGCTGCTCGCGACTGGGCTGACCTCGTTGATCCTGTGCCAGGGGATACTCAACATCTTCGTTGTGCTGGGCCTCGCGCCGCTGACCGGGGTGCCATTGCCCTTTATCTCCTACGCGCCGTCGAACCTCTGCGTGATGCTCGCAGCGGTCGGTCTGCTGCTGAACATCGCGGGCCCGGGCGCCCGGCGCCTGCGCGCGGTAGAGGCTCGGGGCCTTGAGCGCCCCCGCGTCAAGCGGGAACGTCCCCGGCCCGAGCGAAGGGAGGGCGCCGGGGACAAGCCGGCCGAGCGCTCTGAGGATCGTGATCGGCGCGGGCGGGACCGCCGGCCACGTCGTGCCGGCGCTGGCGGTCGCGGACGCCCTGCGCGGTGAAGGCGCACAAGTCACGTTCATCGGAGGCCAGCGCGCCGAGCTCGAGCTGGTCCCGGCCGCCGGCTACGCGCTGCGCACGATCGCCGCGGCGCCCCTGGATCGCAGGCGCCCGCTGAGAGCGGCGCGGGCTGCGCTGGTCGCTGCCGGGGGGCTGCACTTCGCCGCGCGGATCCTCGCCGAAATCAATCCGTCCGCAGTGATGTGTGCGGGAGGCTATGTCGCGGGCCCTGTCGGTCTCGCCGCTGCGCTGCGCCGCATACCGCTCGTCCTGATCGAGGCCGACAGCCACCTCGGGCTGACCAACCGCCTGCTCGCGCCGCTCGCGAGGCGGGTGTGCCTCGCGTTTGCGATCGAAGGACGCGCGGGACCGCGCTACGAGGTCACGGGACGCCCAGTGCCGCCTCCGGCCACCGATCGGGCTGCGGCACGCACTCGCTTCGGGATCGCTGCGCAGGAAACCTGCGTGCTCGTCTTCGGAGGCTCGCAGGGTGCGCGTTCGATCAACCACGCGGCGCTCGCGGCGTTCTCGGGCGCGCGCTTTCACGTCCTGCACGCGGCCGGGGAGCGTGACCTCGCCGATCTCACCGATCTCGCCGGGCTTGCGGGCGGGGCCGGAGCGGTCGCACCCGGCGGGCACTACGACCTGCGTGGCTATATCCCCGACTTCGGCCAGGCGTTGCTTGCCAGCGATCTCGTCGTGGCGCGCGCGGGCGGCTCGATCTTCGAGATCGCCGCCCACGGGCGTCCCGCCGTGCTGATCCCATATCCACATGCGACCGCCGATCACCAGAGCGCGAACGCGCGCTGGATGCAGCGCGCCGGTGCGGCTGTGGTGATCCCCGATTCTGAGCTCAGCGGGCCGCGGTTGGGTGATGAGGTGGGATCCCTGCTGGCAGATCAGGGTCGGCTAGCTTCGATGGCGCGTGCGTCTGCGGAGGTTGCCAGGCCCGGCGCCGCGCGCGAGATCGCGGCCGAGGTGCTGGCGGTGGCGCGCTTGCCCCGAGCACGATGATGACGACGACGCGAGCGCGCAATACGCCGGACTGGTCCTCGCGCCGCTTGCACTTCGTGGGCATCGGGGGGGCCGGGATGAGCGGACTCGCGATCGTGGCCCAGGTGCTCGGCGCGCAGGTCACGGGCTCCGATCGCGCCGAGTCCTCCTTCACCGAGCGCTTGCGTCAGCACGGAATCGAGCCCGCGATCGGCCACGCGGCTGCCAACGTGCCAAGCGACGCGCAGGTCGTCTACTCGACAGCCGTTCCGGCGAGCAACCCCGAGCGCCAGGCAGCGCCAGGACGTCAGCTACATCGTGCGGACCTGCTGGCGCAGATCGCGGCGCTGCGCCGCTGCCTGGCGGTGACCGGCACCCACGGTAAGACCACCACCGCCGCGATGGTCGTCCACGCACTGCGCGGTGCCGGCCTTGATCCCAGCTACGTCGTCGGCGGCGAGCTGCGCTGCACCGGATCGGGGGCCGGTTGGGGCAGCGGAGAGTGGATTGTGATCGAGGCCGACGAGTCCGACCGATCGCTGCTCAAGCTGGAGCCGGAGATCGCAATCCTCACCAACGCCGAGCTCGATCATCACTGCACCTATAGCTCGCGCCTGGACCTCGAGCAGACGTTCCGGACCTTCATGGCGCGCGCCGGCGAGCGCGCGGTGGTTTGGGACCGCCCGGCGCTCCGCGCGCTCGCCCCGGCGGGCGCTGCCACGTTCGATGTCCCCGAGCCGACGCTCGGCCCCGGCGGATCACGCTTTCGGTGGCGTGGCATGGATGTCGTCTTGGCGGTGCCCGGTGCGCACAACGCGCTCAATGCCGCCGCCGCGCTCACGGGCGCCGCGCTCGCGGGAGCCGATCCCGTGCGGGCTGCCGCCGCGCTGCGGGACTTCCAGGGGGCGCGGCGGCGACTGGAGCGCCTGGGGGAGACCGTCGGCGGCGTGGCGGTGTACGACGACTACGCGCACCACCCGACGGAGGTAGCCGCGGCGATCGCCGCGGCACGCACGCTCGATCCCGCGCGGCTGATCGCCGTCTTCCAGCCCCATCTGTACTCGCGCACGCGGGCATTGGCGCGCGGCCTGGGCACCGCGCTCGCGGGCGCCGACATCTGCGCGGTGCTCAGCGTGTACGGCGCCCGCGAGCTAGCCGCCGACTTCCCCGGCGTCGAGGGCAGGATCGTCGCGGCGGCGGCGGCCGACGCGCCACAGCGGCGTCCCGTCGCGTGGCTGCCGAGCTTCGGCGATGCGCGGCGATTTCTCGCCGAGACGCTGCGCGTCGGCGATCTCTGCCTGATGATGGGCGCCGGGGACATCGACGCGCTGGCACGCAGCCTCCTTTCCGCAGGAGCCTGATGCCTCCCCTGCCTCAACGCCTTCCCCGCCTCTACGGCTCTACGCCTCTAGGTTGAGCGTTGTGGTCGACGCTTCGCCCGGCGTGCAGCGTCCGTCCTGGGCTCTACGCTGAGCGTCATGGCCGACGCTCCGCCCGGCGTCCAGCGTGACTACCCGCTCGCGCGGCTGACGACGATCAGAACCGGCGGGCCGGCCGACCTCTTCGCACGCGCGGGTACGCTCGGGCAGCTCGAGCGGCTTCTCGCCTGGTCATCGCGCGAGGGAATCGAGGTAGGGGTCCTCGGGTCGGGGTCGAACCTCTTGGTGGCGGACGTGGGCGTCCGTGGCCTCGTGGTGAAACTTGACAAGGAGCTGAGCGAGATCGAGCTGGAGGGTACTCACCTGCATTGCGGTGCCGGCGCGCGCTTGCCAGCGGTCGCCGCGCGCGCGGCACAGTCCGGCTTGAGTGGAATCGAGTTCGGCGTGAACATCCCGGGCACCGTCGGCGGCGCGGTGAGGATGAACGCCAACGCATACGGCGGCGAGCTCGCGCGGGTGCTCGAGTGGGTCGATGTCGTCAGTGGGTCGGGGACCGAGCGCCGGGGGCCCCGAGAGCTGCGGTTTGGCTACCGCCGGTCTGCCCTGGCAGCGGATGAGATCGTTGCGCGCGCCTGCTTTGCGTTGTCGTCGGCCCCGAGCGCGCAGGTCAAGGCGACGCTGGCGCAGATGCGCGCGCGGCGCAAGGCAGCCCAACCGTCCGGGATCAAGACCTTCGGCTCGACCTTCAGGAATCCGGATGCGGATGATCCCCGGGCGCTGGGCCGGACCGCCGGTCAACTGCTGCACGCCGCCGGCTGCCGCGGGATGCGCATCGGAGGGGCGAGCTTCTCGGCCAAGCACGCAAACTTCGTCGAGAATCACGGTGACGCGAGCACTGCGGACATCGTTGCGCTGATGGCCCGTGGCCGCCAGCGCGTCAAGGAGCGCTTCGGGGTCGAGTTGACACCCGAGGTGCAGGTGCTGGGCGCGGTCGAGCTCCCGCGTGATTGGAGGCGCGGATGATCGGCCAGGGGCGACTCGGGAACGTGCGCGCTCATGGTGGCGTGCCCTGGGCTCCCGCAAAGGCGCAGAGCGCCCAGCCTTCCCCCGCACAAGCGCAGAGCGCCCAGCCTCGCCCACGCCTGCGGGCGAGGGCGCCTCGTCATAGCCGCCCGCTACTCGCCCTACTCGTCCTGATCGCCCTGCTCGCCGGCGTGTGGCTCTGGCTCCGGGACTCCTCGCTGGTAGCCGTGAAGCGGGTCAGCGTCAGCGTGCAAAGCGGACCCGACCAAGGGCGTATCCGCTCCGCTCTGATCGCCGCCGCGCGCACGATGACAACGCTTGACGTCGGGATGGGCGAGCTCCAGATGGCCATCGCCCCCTATCCGGTCGTCAAGCACCTGCGGGTCAGCACCCAGTTTCCGCACGGAATGCGCATCGACGTGATCGAGCAGGTTCCGGTGGCGACGGTTCTCGCTCGGGGACGGACGGTTGCGTTGGTCGCCGGCGACGGGACGCTGATGCGCGACGCCACCTCCACGGGGGGTCTATTACCCGCGATTGCATTGCCCGTGGCGCCGGGGGGCCCGCACCTGACAGACCGCGCCGCACTGGGCGCTGTAGCTGCTCTCGCCGCGGCGCCCTTTCAGCTGCTCGCGCGCATCAGCCAGGTGAGCACGATCCGCGCGCATGGGGTAGTGGCGCAGCTCAGGGATGGACCGAGCATCTACTTCGGAGCTCCGACAAGGCTGCAAGCCAAGTGGAGCGCAGCTTTGGCGGCGCTGGCCGACCCCGGATCGGCCGGTGCGTCTTACGTCGATGTCACCGACCCCGATCGGCCAGCCGCGGGAGCTGAACCGAGCAGCGGCGGAGGTTGAACCCAGCGCGGCGGGAGCTGAAACCCAATAGCCCAGGGGTCAAACCGTCGATGGCGAACAGTAAACCTAAAGCTGAGGGTTAGCCGACGTATTTCTCGAGTCTCTGGGCTGCTCCAGACTTCCGGGATCTGCAACGAACGTTGCGAGAATGCCCACTTGCATTGACTTAGCGCGTCATGAAGGCGTAACGTGCAAAACTCCCCGCTGCCAGCGGAAAAGAATGAAAACATTCAACGCTAGCTCAAGGGTCGGATGGTGAAACATGGAAAGCGGAAGCTATCTCGCAGTGATCAAGGTCGTCGGCGTCGGCGGCGGTGGTACCAATGCCGTGAACCGGATGGTGGATGCCGGGCTGCGCGGGGTCGAGTTCATCGCCTGCAACACCGACGCGCAGGCGCTCGCGATGTGCGACGCCGATATCAAGCTCAACATCGGCCACAACTTGACCAAAGGCCTTGGCGCCGGGGCGAACCCGGATGTCGGTCAAGGTGCCGCGGCCGAGTCCAGAGATGAGATCAAGGAGGCGCTGAAGGGCGCCGACATGGTGTTCGTCACCGCGGGCGAGGGAGGCGGGACCGGGACTGGCGCGGCGCCGGTGATCGCCGAGCTCGCCAAGAACGAGATCGGCGCTCTCACCGTCGGCGTGGTTACGCGGCCGTTCTTGTTCGAGGGCTCCCAGCGCGGGCACCAGGCGCAGGAGGGGATCCAGACGCTGCGCGAGCACGTGGACACGCTGATCGTGATCCCAAACGAGAAGCTGCTGACGATCGTAGAGCGGCGCACGTCGATCCTCGACGCGTTCCGCGAAGCCGACAACGTGCTGCGACAAGGTGTGCAGGGCATCACCGACCTGATCACGATCCCGGGACTGATCAATCTCGACTTCGCCGACGTGCGGACGATCATGCAGGATGCCGGGACCGCGTTGATGGGCATCGGCAGCGGCGGCGGTGAGAGCCGGGCGGCGGACGCGGCCCGGATCGCGATCTCCTCGCCCTTGCTAGAGGAGTCGGTCGAGGGTGCGACCGGCATTCTGCTCAACATCACGGGCGGGCGTGACCTGGGTCTATTCGAGGTCAACGAGGCGGCCGAGATCGTCCAGGGTGCTGCCGATGCGAGCTCCAACATCATCTTCGGGGCCGTGATCGACGACGCCCTCGGCGAAGACGTCCGCGTGACTGTGATCGCCACCGGGTTTGACCACGGCAGTGCGCGTCCAAGCGGGGCGCGCGAGACCACGCGGCGGGCGCGCACGAACCGTGACGTGACGATGGACGAACGCCAGCGCTCCTCACTGCAGATCCGCGACGACGAGATCGACATCCCGTCGTTCTTGAAGAATCGGTAGTCGCGTACGAGCTCTGAACCGGGCAGGCAGGGCGCAATCGCGGAAGGTGGCGGCCCAGTGTCCGGGGACGCTGGCATGAGGCCCCGCCTCAGCGGGAGGTCTGGTTCAGCGACCGTCGCCGGCGATCCAGGCGTTGCAGCTCGCCCTGGAGCTCGGTCCAGGACTGATGCTCCGCGCGCTCGTACTCCCTCCCGCTGAGCTCACGCAGCCGTTCGCTGTAAGCGCGCCACGCGCGGCTGGTGTCCGCATCGAGCTCACGAAACTTTTGGGCATCTGGGGCGATGGCAGGCATTCAGCGACTCCTGACCTAGCTGTGTGTCGATGATCCTACCCTGCGCGGCGGTCTTCAGGCGCACCCGGCCTCTTGTCTGCGCCGGCGGGCTTTCAGGAACCTCGCGCCCGACCTTGGCCGGCGTTCCTGCAAGCGCGCATGCAAGCCATCCGGTGCTGGGCGTATCACGGGGCGCTTGGACGGCCTTGCACAACCGATCGCGACGGCCGAGTTCCTCGTGCTCGATACCGAGACCAACGGGCTCGGCGGCGACGCGTGCGAGCTGACGGAGGTCGGGGCGGTGCTCGTAGGAGGTGGCGAGCTCCATGACCGATGGTCGTCGCTGGTGCGCCCGAGCGCCCCGCTGCGACGCGGCATCCAGCGCTTCACGGGGATCACCCAGGAGATGATCGACGGCGCGCCCGAGCCCGAGGCCGTGCTGGCGCTCCTAGAGACTCGTCTGCGCGGACGCGTGATGGTCGCTCACAACGCACCGTTTGACCGGCGCGTGCTCGCACGAGCCTTTGCCCGCGGCGGGCTCGACTGGCCTGATCCCCCGGTCCTCTGCACGGTTGCTCTGGCCCGCGCGTTCCTGCCGCTGCAGCGCGAGCGGCGCCTGGCGGCCGTGGCGGACGCGCTCGGGATCGAGGTCGTAGGCGCGCACCGGGCGCTTGCCGACGCCGAGACCTGCGCGCGCGTTCTATGCGCGTTGTTTCGGCGCTTGTGCGCGAATGCGACGACAGTGGCGGACGCGATCGCGCTGCTTGCCCCGCGCCGCTCCAGGCGCCCGGCGAGACGCCTGCCGCCGAGCCTTGTAGGGCCGGCCGTGCCTCAGCGCCCGCAAGCCGGCCGCCCGCAGCTCGTGCCGCGCCCAGCCCCCGCCGAGCGCCCGCAGGTCGATTTTCAAGCGCTACCTCAGGACCCCGGCGTATATCTATTTCGTGACGCAGGGGGACGAACCCTGTACGTAGGCAAGTCGATCTCGATTCGCAGCAGGGCGCGCGCGCATTACGCGCCCTCGGCGCCGGACGCCCCCTGGACCGCACACGCGACGATCGTCGACTACCGCTCCACGTGCTCGGAGCTGGGCGCGCTCATACTCGAGAACCGCCTGATCAAGCAGCTTCGCCCCCCCGGCAACACTGCCCTCGCGCGCCGCGACGACCGTCTCGTGTACATCCGCTGCCGGCTCGACATCGCCTTTCCGATCCTCGATGTCGCCTCCGAGCCGGCCTGCGGGCACGCCGTCACGATCGGCCCTCTGCGTGGCCGCAAGCTCGCACTCGAGCTCGTCGAGCAGCTCGACTCGCTGTTCGGTCTGCGTCACTGCGGCCGGCGCCTGGAGCGCCGCGAGCAGCCGTCGGCATACGGACAGATGGGTCGCTGCCTGTCGCCGTGCTTGGGCGATTTGGACCCCAACCTCTACCGGCGCCGGCTAGACGGCGCCTTGGCGCTCTTCGTAGGAGGACGCGACGGCGGCCAGCGGCTGCTCGAGCACGTCGAGGCACAGATGCGTGCCGCGGCCGCGGCACGGCGCTACGAGCGAGCGAGCTGGCTGCGGCGCCGCGTCCACCGGCTGCGGATCGTCCTCGAGCGGGTCGGCGGCGTGCTGGAGGCGACCCATGCCCGGTCCAGGCTGGTCCTCGCCGCACACCCCACGAAGCGGCGCTTCGACGCGTTCTGGATGCTCGGCGGCCGGCTCGTTGACTGGGGCCCGGTGAACCCGGGTACGTCGCCGAGCCTGAAAGCGCCGCCGCCCTGGGGGGGCCGCCGGACAGCGAAGCGCCGCCGGACCCGGGAGCGCCGCAGGGAGCGCGGCCGGACAGCGAAGCGCCGCCGGACCCGGGAGCGCGTGGTGATCTGCATCGGCGTAGCACCGCGGCGCTCTTGCGCGCCGGACGCCACGGAGATCTCGGCGCGCATGTGCCGCGAGATGAAGTGGACGAGGTACGGATCGTGGCGGGGTGGCTGGCTGCCCATCCGCAGGCGCCGTCGCTCTCACTGGAGCCTGCGCCCGACCGCTCCGAGCTGGAGCGCTTCGTCGCGGGGTGCCTGGGCGATCCGCAGCTCAGCGGAACGGCAGCTCGAGCACCTCGGCGCTGACGCCCTCGGCCCCAACGGCCACCGCCGAGCCGGGGGGCGCCTCGCGGCGCACGAGCGCGAGCGCGATCGGCCCGAGCTCCGGGGAGCGTGCGACGCTGCCAAGGCGCCCGACCGCACGGCCGTCGAAATCGATCTGCTCGTCGCTTTGCGCCGGCGCGGACAGCAGCAGGCCGCGCAGCCGGCGGTTGGGCTTGCCGCGGTAATACAGGCGGGCCACGGTCTCCTGGCCTACGTAGCAGCCTTTGGTGAACGACACCGCGCGTTCATTCAGCCCCGCCTCCTGGGGGATCACGGTCTCGTCGAGGTCGACGCCGTAGCGCGGGCGCCCGCGCTCGACGCGTAGGCACTCGATCACCGCCTCGGACACCGGAGTGGCCCCGTTGGCCTCCAGCGCGGCGCGGACCGTCTCGGTGTCACCGGCGTCGCACAGCAACTCGACGCCAAGGTAGGTGCGGATCGCCCGCACGCCGACGCCCGCCAGCGTCAGCTCGCAATGTGCGTGCTCGCGGTCGGGCAGATCCGCGGCGCCCGCGACCGAGCTCGCCGCGGGCCCGGCCAGCGACACCAGCCCGCACTCCAGCGTGCGCTTGTGTAGCTGGACGTCGTAGCCGACAGAGAAGCGGCGAATCATGTTGAACAGCTCCTGGAGTGCGACGCGCTCGGTGTCGAGCAGCAGCAGCTGGACGGCTTGTGCGTCGCCCGGTCCGGCGAGGCCGGATGCCGAACGGGCGACTGGCACGAGGCCCGCGTCCAGGATCCGGAGGTCACCCAGCATCTTGCCCTTCGGGGTCAGGAACGCCGCGTAGCAGCCTTTGCCAGCGGTGAGCGCCTCGATGTCGTTGGTGACCTGTCCCTGCAGGAAGCGCTTTGCGTCAGCACCGGAGAGGGCGAGCTTGCCGCGCTCTGAGCAGTCGAGCAGCCCGCACGCGTCGTTGACCGTGCGGTACTCGCCGGCGGTGGGCGCCGCAGAGGTGGCGGAGGGCGGTGAGAACATCGTCACCAATATATATAGCGGCGCGTGCGCGCCGCCGTCATTTGCTGGAGCCAGACTTCGGAGCATCACTTTCTTTACGCTAGCTGCGTGCTCGTGGTCTGCTCGGTGCTCATCTATACGTTCGCGGCGCACCTCGAGCGCCGAGCGCTAGGCTGACGCGAGCGATGGCGCTCGCCGACACCTTCCAGCAGACCGTCGACGAGCTGCCCGACGACTGGACCGACCTCGAGCTCGACCTGCGGATCTTCGACGAGCGCAGATACGTGGATGCCGCCACCCTGGTCGTGACCTGCAACGCCCAGCCCTACTCCATGCACGACTGGCACTGGCGGCTGCTCGTCGCCCACCGCTTCGGCCACGCCGCAGCGGCACCGGCGGTGCACGCGGCGCTGAAGCTCCTCGATGACGCTGGCATCGAAGGCGAGCTGGCGCTGCGCGAAGTGCGGACCGGGCGCGTAGAGGTGACGCAGATGTGGGGACGGCCCGAGTCGGTCCGCCAGGAGACCAAGCGCCTGCGGGCGCAGTAGCGCGTATGGCCCGCGTCGCGGCATTCATCCCGGATCTGCTGTTCGGCTCAAATGTTCTCGGCTCGCTCCAGGTCGCCGGGCACGAGGTCGTGCTGGTCAGCGACATGGAGCTGCTCGACCCAGCGCTCGTCGATGTTCTGGTGATCGATCTCACCGCAGACGCAGAGGATCGACTCGCGGCAGTACAGGCGGCGTCGCTTGACGGCATCAAGACGCTCGCGTTCTACTCCCACGTCGAGACCGAGGTCCGCGCGCTCGCGGAGCAGGCCGGTCTCGACCTCATCGTCCCGCGCTCGCGAATGGCGCGTGAGAGCGGGGTGCTGGTGGGACGCCTGGCGGGGTCGTAGTGAGCGGTGAAGGATGATCCGTTGATCCGTTTCCGGAGGGCGGGACGCTCGCAGGGCGCTTGACGGCTTCGGGGCTGGGGTGAGGCGATCTACTGCGCGTTCTGCGCAACTTCGCCGGTCTGATTACGTTCCCATGAGGATGAACAGGCTCAACGGGATCATGCTGAACGGGTTCGGCCGACTCCTCCTTGGCGCAGCCTTGTCGCTCTCGGCGGTCGCGTGGCCTGCGAGCGCCTGCGCTTCCGCGCTTCGCTGGTCGGCCCCGGTGCCCGCCACCTACCGACCTCCGTTCGCGCGGACCGGCTTTCCGGAGGCGGTTTCATGCCCGTCGGTGCGTTTGTGCGTGGCGGTTGACTCGGCTGGAAACGTGGTCACCGCGACTGAGCCGACAGGCGGATTCGGAGCCTGGGCGCTCGCGCATGTGTATGCCGGCTACGGCTACGGTGATTCGGGCGGGGTTGCGCCGGACATTTCATGCCCGTCGGTGCACCTGTGCGTCGCGGTGGACGCGGCGGGAAACGTGCGCACCTCCACCAATCCGACCGCTGGTCGCACGGCCTGGACGACGCGGCGCGTGGACCGTCGCGGCGCTTCCTTGACGGGGGTGTCCTGCCCGTCCTCGCGCCTGTGTGTCGCGGTGGACGATCGCGGTAACGTCTTCACCTCCAGCCATCCGGCCGCCGGCCCTGGGGCCTGGACCGAGAGCAGCGTGGACCGCTTCGCGGGTGGCTTGAATGCAGTGTCATGCCCGTCCGCGCACCTGTGCTTCGCGGTGGACGGCAACGGCAACGCGGTTACCTCCACGCGCCCAACCGGCCGCCGCCGGGCCTGGACCGTGCGACGCGTGGACCGCCGAGGTGGTCGCTTGAACGCCGTGTCATGCCCGTCCGGACACCTGTGCGTCGCGGTGGACGGCAAGGGCAACGCCGTCACCTCGACTGATCCATTCGCGCGCGGCGCGGCCTGGACCGTACGGCGCGTGGACCGCAATGGCCGTGGCTTGCACGCTGTGTCGTGCTCGTCGGCGCACTTCTGCGTGGCGGTGGACGGGGACGGGTATGCGGTCACGTCCACGCGCCCGACCGGCCGCCGCCGGGCCTGGACCGTGCGACGCGTGGACCGCCGCGGTGGTGGCTTGAACGCCGTGTCATGCCCGTCCGGACACCTGTGCGTCGCGGTGGACGGCAACGGCAACGCCGTCACCTCGACTCATCCATCCGCGCGCGGCGCGGCCTGGCGCTTGGTCTCCACGGGAGACGCTGAGAACGGGCTGTACGCCGTGTCGTGTCCGTTCCCGGGTCTGTGCGTTGCGGTCGGAGACGTGATCGCCACGGCGACCGACCCTACTGGCCCGGCCAGCGGATGGACGCTCTCGCACGCGTTTCCTGCTGGTGCAGTCTTGGGCACCAGCGTGTCATGTCCCTCGGTGGGCCTGTGCGTCGCGGGCGACAGCAACGGGGACATTCTGACGTCCACCGCTCCAACAGACCCGGCCAGGACATGGACCAACGGAAACGTGCTGCCTCCCGTGACGGTTTGCGCAGGCAGTGGACCCGGTGCCTCGAGCGATTGTTACCAAAGCGACCAGCAAATCGATGGCATCTCATGCCCGAGCTCTAGCCTGTGCGTCGGATTCTCCTCCCCCGGAGACTCCTCTTCCCAGATCCTGACCTCGAGCGACCCGGCCGCCGGCGCCAAGGCTTGGCGCGCCTTCGATGCCGCAAGCCTCCCGTTGTCCATCGGCGACCTCTCCGGCGTGTCCTGCCCGTCGGCGAGGCTCTGCGTCGTGGTGGGGGATTACGGAGTGGCGACCTCGACCAACCCAGCCGGCGGCTCGAGCACTTGGAAGGCTTACTCCGTGGTTCTCCCCGACGACTACTACGCCACCAGCCCTCCCCGACCCGACTTCCTCGATGCCGTGTCTTGCCCGTCGGCGAGCCTGTGCGTAGCGGTCGATAACCGCGGGAACGTGCTCGCGTCTACCGATCCGACCGGCGGGCCGGGCGCCTGGACCAAGGTTTTCTCTTCCTCCGTGGACGCTCCCAACAGGTTCAATGGCGCGTCCTGTGCGTCGGCGACCCTGTGTGTCGCGGTCGATGACCGGGGGAATGTGGTGAGCTCCACCGAGCCCGCGACCGCCGGAACCTGGACGGTCGCCCATGCCGACAGCCGTACCGACTTCATCAGGGGCCATCAGGTCAGTCTCACCGGCGTGTCTTGCCCGTCGGTGAGCCTGTGCGTGGCGGTCGACAGCGCCGGCAACGTCGTCACCGGCACCACTCCGGCGACGCCCTAGCACGTGATGCCACCAGCCAGCACGCCGGGGTGGTGATGGTCGGCCGCGATGCGGGCGAAGCCGGCGACGTTCTCGGTGAGCAGCGTGCGACTCTGTGCGATCGCCGTCGCGAGCGCGGCGTAGGAGCCGAGCTGCACGCAGTCTGGAGGAGTCGAGCTGCAACCTGTCGATACCGGCGTGCGGCTCGCTTGCTGATCAACGTGGCGCGCGCGAGCTTGGTGCGCGCGAGCTGCGCATGGCCCTTGTCAGCTTGATGGGTGCTCCGGAGTCGCTGAGGCGCCGGCCGGAGACGAACTCGGCGTAAGCGGGAGTCTCGACGCCAACGAGCGCGATGCGGGCGCAGGCATCAGCGTGAATGCCCCAGCCGTAGCGCTTGCCAAGCTCCGACGCGCGCAGGCAGGCCTGACTTCTCGAGTAGAACGCCTCACGCGCAGCCGATCGCTCC
>JALYUQ010000076.1 GCA_030853685.1 Actinomycetota bacterium
AGAACAGCATCAGCACGCCCGTCCAGTTGGTGACATAACCGATCACGCCCGTAAAGAACGGAATCGTGATCAAGGCCACCGTGCTCTTGCTCAAGGGACGCTCAACGCTACTCGACGGCGGAGCCCCGGTGCTCAGCGGCTGAGCCCGGTGCTGGCGGGCGGGCCAATACGCTGCGTCTGGCATGCCCCCTCCCCGCCATTTCGTCGCCCTCGTGACAGGGGCATCCAGCGGCATCGGGGAAGCGACCGCTCGCCGGCTGGCGCGCGAGGAAGGGGTGCAGCTGATCCTCGTGGCCCGCCGCGAGGAGCGCCTGCGCGCACTGGCGATGCAACTCGGTGGCGCCACAGTGGTGGCGCTCGACTTGACGGGCGCGGACGCGCCGGCCGCGCTTAGCGAGATCGTGCAGCGCGAGCACGGTCAGTTGCACCTGCTCGTCAACAACGCCGGCGCGGCGTGGCACGGAGAGTTCGCCGAGACCGGGTGGGCGAGCCTCGAGCGCCACATGAAGCTCAACTTCGGGGCGCCGGCGCGCCTGACCGAGGCGCTCCTTCCCGTGCTGCGCCAAACGGCTGCCGGCTTGCTCTCGCAGCCGGCGGCCCGCGGGCCGGGGAGCGAGGCGGGGGCCGGACGGGGGGACGAGATCGGGGGCCAACCGTGGAACGAGATCAGGGGCCGGGCGCAGAGCGAGATCAAGGGCCGGGCAGAGAGCGAGATCGAGGCTGCCAGCGCGCGCGTGTCGATCGTCAACGTCGCCAGCACCTCCGCACGCGTCTCGCGACCGGGCTCCGGTGCTTACGGCGCGAGCAAGTCCGCGCTCGCCGGCTGGAGCGACGCGCTGCACCTGGAGGAGCGCCGGCACGGCGTGCACGTCGGCCTGGTGTTGCCGGGCTTCGTCGAGACGGAGGGCTTTCCTGCCGCCGGGCTGCGGGCACGCCGCGCGACGCGCTGGATGGTCTCCTCGCCCGAACTGGTGGCTGAAGCGATCGTGCAAGCCGGTCCTGGGGGCAAGGCGGAGCGTTACGTCCCGCGGCCCTACTGGCTGGCTGGCGCCGCACGAACGCTGGCGCCCACGCTCGTGCGCCGCATAGCGGGCACGTTCACGACCACGAGCACCGCCGAGCCCTGAGCCGAGCACGCCGAGCATCTGCTCCCGGGACCGCTCGCGGAGGCACAGCCGTCTATCGTTGCGCCTGACGATGCCCGCCTTCAGTGACCTGCGCCTCGCCCCGGACATCCTCGGGGCCGTTCACGACGTCGGGTATGACGCGCCCAGCGAGATCCAGGAGCAGGCGATCCCGCCGCTGCTGGAGGGCTCGGACGTGATCGGGCAAGCGCAGACCGGCTCGGGCAAGACAGCGGCGTTTGGCCTGCCGATGCTCCAGTACGTCGATCCGTCCGAGCCCGAGGTGCAAGCTCTCGTGCTGACGCCCACACGAGAGCTCTGCATCCAGGTCACGCAGGCTCTGCGCACTTACGGAAAGCGCAAGGGAGTGGACGTCGTAGCTGTTTTCGGGGGCGCTCCGATCCGCACCCAGCAGGCGCAGCTCCGCGCCGGCGGACATGTGGTGGTCGGCACCGTGGGACGCGTAAAAGACTTGATCTCGCGCCATTCGCTGATGCTGCACTCGTGCCGGTTCGTGGTTCTCGACGAGGCCGACGAGATGCTCGACCTGGGCTTCCTGGAGGACGTCGAGCGGATCTTGTCGCTCACCCCGTCCAGCCGCCAGACGGCGCTCTTCTCGGCAACGATGCCGCCGGAGATCAGGCGCCTTGCGGACAAGTACCTGTATCACCCGGTGACGATCAAGGTAAAGACGGCGACGCTGACCGTCGACACGGTCGAGCAGTTCGCGCTCGAGGTGCAGTCCAAGGAAAAGGCCGATCGGCTCGTCGAGGTGCTGCGCTCCGAGCGCCCGGAGCAGGCACTGGTGTTCGTTCGCACCAAGATCCGCTGCGACCAGCTCAACCGCACCCTGCGCGACCGCGGGATGAACGTCAAGGCGCTGCACGGCGACATGACGCAGGGGGCACGCGACGGCGTGATGATCGCGTTCAAGGACGGTCGCTTGCCGTTGCTGGTCGCCACTGACGTCGCCGCTCGCGGACTGGACATCCTGGGCATCTCGCACATCGTCAACTTCGACGTGCCGACTTCTCCCGACGTATACGTCCACCGGATCGGCCGCACCGGCCGGATCGGCGCCAGCGGCCGCGCGATCACATTCTTCGAACCCCGCCAGGCTAAGGAGATCGAGGCGATCGAGCGCCACGCGGGCGTCAAGCTGTCGCCCTGGGTCGAGAATGCCCGGGTGGCGCCGACCCCCGTCAAGGCGCCACCGCGGCGGCACTCAAAGCCACGCGTCTCGCGCAACGGCGACGGTCCGGCACGCAAGCTGATCGTCTCCGGCGGGCGCAGCGCAGGAATCGAGCCCTCGGACATCATCCACGCGATCACTGCCGCCACGGGTCTGGACGGCGAAGCGGTGCGCAACGTCCTTGTCCTGGAGCGCTTCGCGTTCGTCGAAGTGCCCGAGCACGACGCCGGGCGCGTGGTTGAGCAGGTGAGCGGCACCGAGATCCACGGCCACGCGCTGCGCCTGGAGCCGGCGCGGCGGTAGGCTGAGTGACATGTCTAAAGCCCAAATGCACACAACCCACGGGACGATCGCGCTCGAGCTCTTCGACGAGGATGCGCCCAAGACGGTCGCCAACTTCCGCAAGCTCGCCGCCGATCACTTCTACGACGGGCTCATCTTCCACCGCGTGATCCCCGACTTCATGATTCAGGGCGGTTGCCCGCAGGGCACGGGGACTGGCGGCCCTGACTACCGCTTCGAGGACGAGTTCAACGAGCACAAGGTGGTGCGCGGCGCGCTGGCGATGGCCAACTCCGGGCCGAACACCAACGGCTCGCAGTTCTTCATCGTGACCAAGGAGAGCGCACCGTGGCTCGACGGCAAGCACACCGTGTTCGGCCAGGTGAGCGGCGAGATGGATCCTGTCGACGCGATCGAAGGGGTGCCTACCCGCGCCCAGAACCGACCCATGGATCCCCCCAAGATCGAGTCGATCGAGCTCGATCCGGCTTGACCGGGGCTCAGTGCGAGGAGTGTCATCAAGATCAGCCCTCCCGTCCAAGAGCTCGCACGCTCGTCCTGCGGGGGGGCGGCCGGTGGGAAGATGTGAGAAAAGGGTATTGTGAGGAATGTGACCAATGCGGGTAGTGGCCTGAGATGAGTCAAGAGCTGAACGTCGCAGACCTGAGGATCACCTCGCCGGCTTTCAAGTCCCACCAGCGGATTCCCGACCGGTACGCGAGCACCGGAGAGGACGTGGCCCCGGAGCTGCAGTGGAGCGGCGTCCCACCCGACACGAAGGCGTTCGCGCTCGTCGTCCACGACCCCGACGCCCCGCTCGTGGACGGTTTCACCCATTGGGTCGCCTACGGTATCCCCGCCAGCGCGACCGGCCTCCCCGAAGGGGGCGGGGACGCGATCGATGGCATCAACTCACTGGGCGAACAGCGCTATAGCGGACCGGCGCCACCCGCTGGGCACGGGACGCACCACTATTACTTCTGGGTCTACGCGCTCGACGAGGAGCTCGAGCTCGAGCCCGGTCTGGAGCGCCAAGCGCTGCTCGCACGGATCGAGGATCACGTGATCGAGCAGGCGCGGTTGATCGGTACCTTCGCCAACTGAGGAGAGCGAGCGACGTGTCAAGAAAGCAGAGCATCATCCTATCCAGGAAGCAGAGCATCCCGTCCAGAAAGCAGAAGATCGTGTCAAGGAAGCAGAGCATCGAAATCACTCCGGCGCCACGCAGGTCGGCGCGGGATGGTCTGGTGGCCGGAGTGATCGGGACGGCCGTGATGACCGGTGCCCAGACCATTTACATGAAGTTCACCGACGGCGAGGCGAGCAACGCGCCGGCCGAAGTGGGTAAGCGGATCATCAAGGGCTTGTTTGAGGAGGACGTTCCCACGGGGAGCGAAACGCTGCTCAACAACGCCATGCACGTTCTCTACGGGACGGCTTGGGGCTTCGCGTACGGCGTCTCCAGAGGCAGGGACAGCCCACGAGCGTTGCGCTCGGGCCTGACACTGGGGCTGGTGGCCTGGGGCGCGAGCCTCGTCGAGCTGCCCTTGATGAAGCTCGCCCCGCCGGTCTGGAAGTACGAGATCGAGACGCTCGCGCCCGA
>JALYUQ010000078.1 GCA_030853685.1 Actinomycetota bacterium
TCAGAGCCAGGATCGCCAGCCGCCTGCTCACCCTCGCCGCCGCGATCTCGCTCAACCACCACCTCGGCCGCCCCAGCCGCAGCCTCGTGGCATACGCCACATGAACCCGTGGAACTACTCATCTAGAGGACGATCGCTTACACCCCTACCACGAACGACCCCCGCCCGAGGGGACACTCAAAAGCGTGACCAACTGGCGACGAAGATTGAGCGCGGTCGCGATCCCGCGTGACGATCACAATACGATCAGCGCAATCGCGAGGCGCTCCTGGCGGGGTCGTGCCGGTAGAAGTGGTGTAACGAGTGCCTGACGTGGTTCCGACCACCGTGGTGCAGGGCGGGCAGCAGGCTGGGTCGGCGACCTCCATGAGCAGATCACGTCCCCGCCCGGCGACGCGGCGACGCGTGCGCCGATCTGACAGTCCCGTGGGCCGTCGAGCAACGAGCGCGACTGCCCCACGCTGGCGCAACACGCCCGCTCTCGCGGAATGCGGTAGCGCGACCCGACGCTTGCGTCTGTGCTGGATCGGAACGAACTCAGCAGCAAGTTGATTGACTGCCGGTTTGCCGCTCGACGAGCCGCCCGGTCGGACAGCTACTCTCGTTGTCGGCGGACTGAGAGCAGTAGTGGGAGTCCCTTGACCATCTGGTACACGCCGGGCTGGAGCGCCCGTCCGGTCACCCGGTCACCGATCCTGGGTGGCTGCGGCTACCGCTGCGGCGATGTCCTTGATGAGGATCATTAGGTGCAATGGGTCGGTAGGCGAGAGTTCGAGACCGTGGCGGAGGTAGAAGTCGCGGGCATGGTTGTCGATCGCGTGGACGAGCATCGCTCGGACCCCGATCGTCTCGGCGGCGGTGAGTGTGCGGGACATCGCGTCGCGCAGCAGCCAGGCTCCGAGTCCCCGTCCGGTGACCGAGGTGTCGACCGCGAGCCTTGCGAGCAGGACGACCGGGATCGGATACTGGGGCATGCCTTTGATGGTCCGGGCGGTCGCGGCTTCGCGTTCGAGGCCGGCAGCCGTGAGCGCGTAGTAGCCGACGACGCGATCCTGTTGTGAGTCGGCGATGACGTAGGTTCGCGCGGAGCCGGCAGCAGCGGCTTGGAGCGCGTGCCTTTGCAGCCATTGGTTCAGCGATGCTCGACCGCAGTCGAACTGCTCGAGCGCGTGGTTGGGTGTGAGCGGCTCGGGGTCGCCGAAGCGGCCCACTACTCGGGCCGCGGGCGGCCGAACAGCTCGACCACAGCTGGGGTCTCGCGGGCGGGGCGATCCAGTGCTGCCGTGAACGCTCGCCATTGTGAGGTGGTCAGCACGAACCGGGTTCGGTCCGCGAGGATCCGTTCGGCACGTTCACGTCCGCTCTCCACCAGGAACTCCGACAGCGATTCGTGGCTGGCCGCGGCGGCGCTGCGAAACAGCTCATCGTCGCTGGCGGCCACACGGAGGTGCACGCGCTGAGCCTTCGTCTCAGACATCATCGCCGAGTGTACGCCGCTTGTACGCACAGATCAAGACGCTCTCGGCGCGTGTCCTCTCGACTGGTGCTCAGACCAGCGACACGATCCCTTGCGAGTCCGGATCGGCCGGACAATCGATCGCTCCTGAAAGGAGAAGGTCATGGCAGCAACAACTCTTATCGACGCCGCAGGCCGCCAGCGCTCCCCCGTCACCGTCCCCGGGTACCTGGCCGGGCGCTCCCCGCACAACAAAGGCATGAGGTATCCGGCAGACCCGCCTCGAGTGGAGGAGATCATCGCGGTAATGCGCCAGGCCGGGGAGGACCGCCATGGGCTGCGGATCCGCGCGCTGATCGCCGTGCTGTGGCGCGGCGGGCTGCGGATCTCCGAAGCGCTCGCGCTCACCGAAACGGACGTCGACGCCAGCCGGGGTTCGGTGCTCGTGCGCCACGGCAAGGGCGACAAGCGCCGCGAGCCGGGATGGACGACTGGGGGTTCGAGCAGCTCAACGCGTGGCTGCCCCACCGAGTGCAGCTCCCGATTGGGCCGCTGTTCTGCATCATCGACGGCCCCACTCGCGGCCGCGCCTGGGCACCCACCGCAGTCAGAGGAGAACTCCGCACGCTCGCGGTCCGCGCCGGTGTGCGCCGCCGGTTTGCCCCACATCAGCTGCGGCACGCGCACGCCGTCGAGCTCGCCCGCGAGGGGGTGCCGGTGAACATCATCCAACGCCAACTCGGACTTACCGACCTCGGAACCACCTCACCTACCTCCAAGGAATCGATCCAAGCGAGATCCTCGACGTCGTCCACTCCCGCCGAGCACCGATGATGCCCGCCAGCGCAGCCCTCGGCCGATGAACCAGATCGGGTGCCGCGCGCAAGCCGGCGCGGCACCCGACGCCCACTGCTGCTCCCGCCAGTGATCGGCCCCAAGCAGCAGTGCGCCGAATTTCATCCGTCAGCGGCAAAGCGGCAGTGGAGTACCGGGCCCGATTGGGGTTCTGCTTCACATTCTTGCGCCCCCACCGCACCGACGAACCCGGCCACGGACCGCATCTGGCACCGATCCGCCAACGGATCGAATCGATCTTCTAGACCGCCAAGACATCCTCACCCTCGAACGCCACGGCGCCGAACCCTCCAAGGCCTTCGCGAACGCATCCTCGCCCGCTTCTGCTGCCTGGCCGCCGCGATCACCCTCAACCACAACTCGGACGCCCCAGCCGTGCACTTGTCAACTACTGCGCCTAACCGCGCGGAATCAACCATCTAGTTGCCGCTACCGGATTGGCCGCTCTGTCGCGCCGGTGGTTGGTTCGCCCCGGATTGCCCCGACGGAACCGTCCCGAGGGTCTGGCTGCCCTGCTGGGCGCCGGATCCGCCGTTCGCCCTCGATCGGCCGCTGGTGTCCTGCTGCTGAGTCGCGGGTTGGCCGGCGTGATCGCCGGAGCCCTGTTGCGACGGGCCGTTCTGGGCGCCGGCCTGATGCTGCGAACCGGCGGGTCGCGCGCCGGCGCTCGTTCCGGCCAACCTCGACTGCTCGTGGGCAGAGGTCGACCTCGCGGTGAGCGGCGCGGCCGGGGTGCTCGTCTCCGCGGGTGCGGTCAGGGTTGGTGTCGCGGGAGTCCGCGTCCGCCCTCGATGGTCGGGGCCTCGGAGCGCTTGAGTGACTCCGACGCCCGTGACGGTCACGGCGACGACCGCGAGGATCTTAGCGGCGGTCGCCGCGCCCCCCGCCGTTGTCGCTCCGCCCGCCGCGGTTCCGAGCGCGACCGCGGTCGCCGTCGGCGGTGCACCCGCAGCAACGAGCCTGCTGACGAGCGGTAGTGGGATCAACGCGGCCATCGCGCCGCGGACGCCGGAGCGAGCGCGGTAGACGAGCTGGCGCATCGCGCCTTCGCTGATGTCCATCTCAGCCGCTGCGTCCTCGCCGCTGAGACCCTCGATCGCGGTCAGTGTCAGCGCGCGGCGCTGACTCTCCGGCAGCGCCGCGATCGCGGCCAGCGCCGAGGAGGCGTCGAGGCGTCGCTCGGCGAGCTCGTCGGTCCGACTCGGCGAGATCGCCGAGTCGGGAATCTCGCTGTCGTCGTAACCACGCCGCTTGACCGCGTCGAGCGCGGTGTTGTGCACGATGCGATGAAGCCACCCGCGCAGATCGGAGATCTCGGCACCGTCGAGCATCGCCGTCCACGCCGCGAGCATCGAGTGCTGAACGACGTCGTCGGCGCGGTCGGCCCGCACGATGCGACGGGCGTGTGAGCGGAGCTCCCGCTGGTACCGCTCATAGATCGTGCCGAACGCAGGCCGGCTGCCGGTCGCGGCGAGCGCACCGAGCCGCGCGTCGGTCTGGGAGCGCAGGACCAGCCCCGACAGAGCGGGCCGTACGCGTGCTCTAAGTCTGTTGTCGGTCATTGGCACCACTGCCGGCGCGTGAAGGATCGGCGTCCGTCCGCCCGGCCGTTGCGGGCGATGTGCAAGGCGCGTCGCGGAGGCGCGAGCCAGTCCAAGCTGTACCCGGGGCTGCTCGCCGCCCACACGGCCACCCTCCATGGTGTCACAGCCGTCGCGAGGCTCCGGCAGCCGACGAGGACTCGCCGGGGGTGACTCGGACGCAGCTGGTCTTCGAGGGTCGCAGCCATGGCTGGGCTCCGGCGAAACGGGCGAGACGTCACTGCGGTCCCGCGGCGAACCGCCG
>JALYUQ010000105.1 GCA_030853685.1 Actinomycetota bacterium
TGGGCGGTGACGGGCTCGAACCGCCGACTTCCTGCTTGTAAGGCAGGCGCTCTACCAGCTGAGCTAACCGCCCGGCAGCGCGATGCTACTGCCGCTGCGCTCTGAGCCAGAGCAAAGGTTCGGGCGTAGCACCGGGGATCCGCGGTGCGAAAGCTTAGCGTCGCGTTCGCGACGTGTCCGCTTCTCGGCGGCGCCGCCAGCCGGCCAGCCACCGGGCGGCCGGCCGGAGTGCGTAGCAGTATCGTCCTTTCATGAGCGGTCTCGGCCCCGAAGCACAACGCGCGCTTGCCATGATCAGGCGCATGGTTGCCGACGCCCCGACTCAATTGGGCGAGGGCGTTGCCCGCGTCGTGCGCGAAGCCCCCGGGGAGCGCCTCGAGCAGTTGATGCGCACGCCGGCGCGTCGCGCAATCCTGGAGGGCATCTTCCGGCAGATGCCACAGCGCCTCGATAGCGAACGCGCGGCCGGCGTGAGCTCCTCGATGCGCTGGTGCATCACGGGTCGCCCGGACGGAGTAGTCGATGTCTACCGGCTTCAGATCGTCGACAGCCAATGTCACGTGACCCGCGGTTCGGCGATTGGCGTTGACGAAGCTCGCGTCACCGTCACGCTCGACGGGGTCGAGCTCCTGAAGCTGGCCACCGGCAACTCCGATCCGATGCGTGCCTACTTCAGCGGCAGAATCAAGCTGGCGGGCGACGTGGTGCTCGCAGCCAAGCTGGCGTCGCTTTTCCAGATGCCGTCGGCAAGCCGGTAGCGTGGCGTTCCAGATCTCTGAGCGCGCGGGAGTACTATCCCCAGCCGGACTCGAGCCGGCGACCTCCTGCGTGAGAGGTACGCGCGACGGTCGGCGGATGACGGTTGGCTGGCGGTATCTGCCGTGGGCCTTCGCAACTGCCGGCCGGAATTCCCGAGCGAGCTGGCGTCTAAGCGAATCGGTTCGGGGCGGTGCGCAACACTTGGTGTTGCGCTAGCTGCGCTCGTGCCTGTGGGAACCGCAGAGAAGGTGGTCGCGCTGAGCCGGGACTTTGGCTCTCAGCGTCGGCTGGCTGAGCTGCTCGGTGTCAGCCCGGCGCAGATCACGCGCTGGCGGCGGGGACAGGGGATCGACGACGTCAACGCGGGGCGCGTGGATCTGCTCGACCTGGTGATGGCCAGCCTCTTGCGTCTCTATGCGACGGAGGCGGCCGAGCGCTGGCTGCTGGGAGCCAATCCAAGCCTGAGAGGCCGGCGTCCGCTTGACCTAATTCGCCGCGGCCAGACGAGCCCGGTGCTTGACGCAATCGCGAGCGAGCGGGCCGGCAGCTACGCGTGAGGCTGTGGCGGGTCCTGCCGTGGGACCCGTCCGCGCCCGCCGGGGCACCGGGCCATGCGCTCTGGGTGCCACGGGCACTTCAAGGCACCGCCCGCCATGACGCCCCGGATCGCTACGGCTGCCTTTACCTGGCCGAGGAAGCCGTTTCGGCGGTCGCGGAGCCGTTGGCGCCGTTTCGCGGCAGCGGGGACCTGCGGCCCGAGCTGCTGATGCGCTCGGGTCGGCAGCTCGCGCTCGCCCAGCTAGAGCTGGAGGCCGCAGCCGTGCTCATCGATCTCGACGACCCCTCCGTCCTAGCTGCCGAGTCGCTGCGGCCCTCGATCGTGGCCGCCGGTCGCCGCTCGGTCACCCAGACCTACGCGGTGCAGCAGTTCGAGCGCCACCCCAAAGCCGCCGGCCTGCGGTGGTGGTCAACGCTCGAAGCTAGCTGGATCCACGTCACGCTGTTCGACCGAGCGCTCGGCGCAGTGACCGTGCGGCGCGTACAGCCGCTGGCCATCGATGACGAAGCGGTGGCCATCGCTGCGGCACACCTTGGCCTGGCGTAGCGGCGCCGCGCAGCAAAGACGCCCCCTCCGCGACGGTTCTCAGGGGATCGGTCAACGTGTCGCCGCCGGTCTGTGCGGCTAGGAATCCTGTCCCGGCCACAGTCGTGGTCGCCCCTGGTCGTGCGGCACCTCGGCCGGCGGTGGCGGCAGATCGTGGGGAGGGTTGACGGTGTTGTCGTCCGGGTCCTCCACGAGCTGACGCGGCTCGGGGGGCCGCTCCTGGTCGGGGCGGGGACTGATCTGGCGACTGCGATCCAGTCGCGGAGGAGGGCGGCGTGGTGCGCGTCGCGAGTACGAACATCGGCGCCGCACCATCGGACAAGGGAAATGTCCTTGACAAGATCGGTAGTCGGTGAGAAGGTACGCCCGTGCACGAGGTCACCGTCATCGACGGCCCCGCCGCCGCCGTGGCGTCGCTGGATCCGATCCGCGCCCGGCTGCTCGCCGAGCTGGCCGAACCCGGGTCCGCCAGCGCGCTCGCGGCGCGCGTCGGGCTCACCCGCCAGAAGGCGAACTACCACCTGCGGGCTCTGGAGCGCCACGGCCTGGTGGAGCTCGTCGAGGAGCGCCGCAAGGGCAACTGCACCGAGCGCGTGCTCCGGGCGACGGCCGCGTCCTACGTGATCTCCCCCACCGCGCTGCCCGCGGTCGCGCCAGACCCGTCACGTAAGCCGGACCAGCGCTCAGCGGGCTGGCTGCTCGCGGTCGCGGGGCGCATGGTCCGCGAGGTCGGTGAGCTCATCGTCGGGGCGGACGCAGCCGACAAGCCGCTCGCGACCTTCGGCATCGACAGCGAGGTGCGGTTCGCCACCGCGAAGGACCGAGCCGCGTTCGCCGTCGAGTTGGTGGATGCGGTCAACGGCCTCGTCGCGAAGTACCACGACGAGGCCGCCGCCGGTGGTCGCTCCCATCGGTTCCTCGTCGCACTGCACCCCACCATCACGAAACAACGAGGAGCCCAGTCATGAGCCGTGAATTCGAGATCACCCGCGAGGTCGACCTGCCCGCCGCCCCGGACGACGTCTGGACCGCGATCACGGCGGATACCGCGGCCTGGCAATTCCCGACGGGGATGGAGATCCCCGCCGGAACCACGCCACCCGAGGAGGGGCCCGTCACGACCTGGGAGCCGCCGCACCGCCTCGTGATCCGCATGGAGTCGCCGGACGGGGCCTTCAACGCCCTCGACTACACGATCGAGGCCCGCCACGGCGGCACGGCGCACCTGCGCTACGTCCACAGCGGGATCCTCGCCGACGACTGGGGGGACCAGTACGACGCCATCGACGGTCACACGGACTTCTACCTCCACACCCTCGGGCAGTACCTCGAGCACTTCAAGGGCCGCCAGGTCACCTACATTGGCCAGCCCTCGGCCGGCATCGAGGGGCCCGAGGCCGCCGGGACGCCGGACGCCATGAATGCGCTGCGTGCGGCCCTGGGCGTTTCCTCGGACGCCCATGTGGGCGAAGCAGTCCACGCCTCGCTCGGCGACGCCGGTACGCTCGACGGCATCATCGACTACTCCACGCCGGAGTTCCTCGGCGTCCGCATTGCCGAGGGTCTGTACCGCTTCTTCGGGCGGAACCACTTCGGCAGCGTCGTCGGGGTGAGCGCGCACCTATTCGTGGATGGCGTCGACGCTGCGGCCCGCGAGACGGCGCTCAAGGCGTGGCTGGACGGGGTTTACTTGTAGGGAATGGCACCGGCTCGCGGTGGGAAGGCCTCCGGGGCACGCACGTCTGCTGAAATCTGCGACGCGCGCGCCTTGCGCATGTCGGTCCGACGTACGTCGGGCATGCCGCGTTGCTTGGGGTGGGAGACCCCCGTGGCGGAGATGGCGCTGCCTGGAAGCGGGCCTCATGAACGGCGGGCATGTGCATGCGACGACGGAAGCACCCACAAGGGTCTCCGCTCTCGCCGCTGCTCAGCAACGTCATGCTCAAGGACCTCGACTGGGAGCTGGAGCGGCGCGGGCACCAGTTCGTTCGCTTCGCCGACGACGGACGCATCTATGTCCGGAGCCGGCGGGCGGGCGAGCGGGTCATGGAGGGCATCACGCGCTATGTCGAGCAGCGCCTGAAGCTGCGTGTCAACCGCGAGAAGTCCTTGGTTGACGCTCCCCTGCTGGGGCTCGGGTTCTTCGCCCGTGGTGGCGAGATCGAGGTGCGGATCGATCCGAAGGCTCGCGAGCGGGCTAGGAACCGACTGCGCCAGCTCACCACGCGCAGGTGGGGCGTTCCGATGAAACGGAGGATCCACGCGATCAACCGCTTCACGGTCGGGTAGACAGCCTACTTCGCGTTGGCCGACACCCCCTCATCTTCGAGGAGCTCGACGAATGGCTGCGTCGCCGGCTGCGGCAGGTGCGTTGGAAGGAATGGAACCGATCGTCAGCTCGACGGCGCAACCTGATCGCGTTGGGATCCCACCACATGCTGCCCGTGAGGGGGCCGTAGCGCGGAAGGGTCCCTGTCGGATCGCGGGCTCACCCCCGCTCCAGCGCAGGCTGGCGAACCCTACTCCAACCGAATACGTCGATGGACCATCCGGCACCGGCACAACGCTACGCCGGCGACGTTGGCGGAGTTCGAGGTCCGAGTACGGCCCACTCCAGCCTTCCGACGGCGAGGGATAGCGAGTGCCGCAGCAGCGGCAACCGGGGCGAACGCCGCCGGTCGTGTTCGACGATGCCGCCTGGGCGGAGGACAGCTTGCGAGCTTCGGCCTCGGCGCGTCTCGCTGCTGGCGGGGCGCGAGCAGAATACGAGCAGAGCAACCGACCAGTTGAAGCCGTGCGACCCTGAAGGGACCGACGGCGCCAGCTGCCGAACTGCTGAAGGTGTACGTCCCAGCCCCCGTCGGGCCGCACGGGATGTTGGATTGCCGCTCCGATCGACTGAGGCCCGCTGCGCGTTCCGGAGCGAGCGGCCGACGTTGGTCTGCGGCAGCGCACCACCGCGTGTCGAGACGAAGACTCTTCCTTCGCGCTTTCCGCCTGGCGACCGAAGTCGGTCAGGATGCGCGTGGTCTGATCAGCTGCACCCTGATGTCGAGGTCGAGCTCAGCCCAAGCGTGCTCGGCGGTGAGCGCCGAGCCGCTGGGCAAGCGCGAGGCATGAGCGGTCCCCGAGCGACAGACCCCGGCTCGCCGTCTCCGGGTAGAGCTCAGCGGCAGCCAGCGCGTCGGCGTCCGTGAACGGCTCCACGGCAAGCTGCTCGCGTACGGGGGCAAGGATCTTCTCGGGATCCTGCGCGTGGCGGACGAGGACGGTGGAGACCTCGCTCAAATTAACCGTGCTCACCGCCGCGCCGTCGGCGATCACATCGGCGACCAGCTCAGCACCAGGCTCAGCGAACAGCAGCGCCAACAGCGCGGACGCGTCGATCGCCGCGCTCATCGCGAGCGGCGCTCGGCGTCCTCAACCTCAGCGGCTGCCTGTCGGCGACGGTCCGCCCGCAGCTCGTCGAGCACCGAGCGCTTCGCGGGCCCCGCCGATCCGATCAGCCCGCGCGCCGCCGAACGGCGGCTCTCGACGCGCAGCACCCCATCGCCTTGCTCACTGATCTTCACCTCGTCGCCGGGGTGCAGGCCGAGGCGGCGGCGCAGCTCCGCGGGCAGGCCCAGCCGCCCGCGGTCGTCAAGGCGAGCCATCCCCCTTCCCAGGATCATGTGGGGAAACTCTATCACCATCCCACTTTCATTCGGCAATGGGAGACGGAGCGGACCTACCGCGAGCCGGTGCAGCCCAGTGGCGAGATCAGCGTTGGCTGCGCTCGCTCCTACATGTCCCGCGGAACGCTCCCGAGGATCCTCGTGCCCGACCCCGGCACGGAGTGGACGTTGAGCTGCCCGCCGAGCGCGCCGATCCGGTCGGTCATGTTCTGCACTCCTCCGCTCGCCGCCGCGACCTGGGTGTCATAGCCCTGGCCGTCATCGGCGATCTCAAACACCAGCCGGTGACCATGCTCGGTGAGCTCGATCCTCACCCGCACCCCGTCCCCGGCGTGCTTGGCGGCGTTCTGAAGGGCCTCCAGGCAACAGAAATACACCGCAGCCTCCACCTCCGGCAGATAGCGTCCAGCGCCGTCACAGCAACCTCGGTCACGACGACGGCGCGCCCGGCGGCTTCGCGCAGCGCGCCGGGCAGGCCCTCGCTTACGAGCACCGCGGGGTAGATCCCGTGGGCCAGATCGCGCAGCTGGGAGAGCGCCAGCGAGAGATCGCCCCGTAGCTCATCGTGCATCGCCGTGGCCGCTGCCGGATCCGCCGTGATCAGCGAGCGCGCCAGCGCGAGCTTCAGGCCGAGCAGCACGAGCTGCTGCTGGGCGCCGTCGTGCAGGTCACGCTCCACGCGGCGGCGCTCCAGGTCCCCGGCAGCGACCACCCGCGAGCGGGAGGCGCGCAGCTCCTCCACATGGCGCTCCAGATCCTGATAGGAGTGCTGGAGTGCCGCGCTCAGCTTGGTCTTCTCCCCGCGCAGCGCCTCACGCTCACGCAGGCCGAGGATCATGTCGTTGAAGCTCGTGGTCAGCACCCCGAGCTCATCGTCGCTGGTGACCGGCACCGGATGCTCCAGATCGCCGGCGGCCGCTCTGGCCGTCGCGCTCGTCAACCTGCCTACCGGACCGAGCACCGCATCGGCCACCGCCCGGATCAGCACCGGCGTGAAGCTAAGCGCTATCACCACCGCGATCCCCACCGCGCCGAGCAACCGTGACGCCGGAGTGTGCCCGATCGTGCCGATCGCCTGGCTGATGAGCGCCGCGAACGCGGTCGTGACCGCCAGCGCCAGCAGCACCTTCAGCCGGATCCGCCCTCGCGCCTGGCGCACACCGCCGCCGGGGGGCACGAGGCGCGCGGCGTCCTCGACCATCGGGCGACACATCGCCTCGCCGACGAAGAACGTGTAAGTGGCCGTAACGCCGCTCCCCAGCCAAGTAAAGATCCAACTCACGAGGAAACCTCCCGCCCCGAGGTGATACCGCCCCGTCACCCAAGCCACCGCCGGGATCAGCAGCACGACTGTCAGCACGTAGCAGCGCGGCAACGCGCGCCTGATCAGCATCAAACCCGTCTGCCACGCTTCAGACGCCGCGTCCTGGGGACGGCCGTCACGAATCCAGCTCGCCAGCGGGCGGGCGTCACGCCACATGAACACGAACGGGATCCCGCAGCCCACGAGGATCCCCGCCTCCACCAGCAACGCGAGATCCACGGGGGGCGAAACGACCGGCCGAGCAGCCGGGCGGCCACCACGACCGAGATCATCCCCCCGGCGAGCGCCAAGAACCCCAGCCACGCCAGCACCAACCCGATGTACCCGACCCCCAGGCGCGCGTAAAGCCGGCCGAGCACCCCCCGGCCTGCCCCTCGCGCGTGTGCTCACCGCTCACGACAGCCAAACACTATTCCCTCGCCCGGGCTCACGCGCCCGTAACCAGCCCCGCCCACGGCAGAACTCACCCGGATCTGGTTCCGGGCTTTTCAGTGCTAGCACCGAAGCGCAACCCGGTCACATGCGCGATCCTAAAGGCTCGTTTGTCACCCACGCTGCTGATAGACGATCACGAAGGCCTGCGCCGCTTCGCACGGACGCTGCTGAACGCGGAGGGCTTCGAGGTGATCGGGGAAGCCGCCGACGGGGAAACGGCGCTCGCCGCGGTGCAGGCACTACACCCCGACGTGGTGCTGCTCGACATCGGGCTGCCCGACATCGACGGCTTCGAAGTCGCCCGGCGCCTCGCCCAGGCGCCCGGAGCGCCAAGCCTGGTGCTCACTTCGAGCCGAAACGCCTCCGACTACGACCACTTGATAGCGGACTCCCCCGCGCAAGGCTTCCTGCCCAAGCAGGAACTCTCAGGCGCCGCCATCTCAGCAGTCCTCACCCAGCCGCCCCTCGCCGCCTGACGGTCGCTGTCGTGCGCCTGATCGTCGCCGACGACTCACTGCTGTTCCGGGAAGGCGTGGTTCGGCTGCTCGGCGAGCAGGGCTTCGATGTGCTCGCCCAAGCCTACAACGCCGAGGATCTCGTGCGCCGCGTGAGCGGCCTGCGGCCCGACGCCGCCCTGGTGGACATGAGGATGCCCCCGAGCTTCACCGACGAAGGACTAAAGGCCGCGCTGGAGATCGGCGAGCGCCACCCCGCCGTCGGCGTGCTGGTCCTCTCCCAGTACATCGAATCCGGCTACGCCATGCAGCTGCTCAAGCACGCGGGCGCAGGGCGCGGATATCTGCTCAAGGACCGCGTCGGCGACCTCGAGACATTCGCGGAGGCGATCCGACGGGTGGGCGAAGGTGGCTCGGTCATCGACCCCGCGGTCATCGCCGCCCTGGTCGATCGTCAACGGCCAGCCGGACCGCTGGACGAGTTGACCCAGCGTGAGCGCCAGTGCCTGGCGCTGATGGCCGAGGGCCGCTCCAACGCCGGCATCTGCGAGCGGATCTCCATCAGCCCGCGAACCGTCGAGAGTCACATCCGCACGATCTTCCACAAGCTCGAGCTCGGAGACGCCGACGACGATCACCGCCGGGTGCTCGCCGTACTGGCCTACCTGCGCAGCTCATAGCCAACCAGCGACCACGATCTGACGGGGCTCGGGTCGTCGGTACTTGCGAGCGCTCAGCCGATTGCGGTCGCAACCGCTTCCAAAAAGCTTCCACGCACCACGCTCACGGAGTTCACCTGGCGCGCTGACTGTCCAACATTCCCGGATCTATACGCGATCCGTCGATACCCCCAGCCGGACTCGAACCGGCGATCTCCTGCGTGAAAGGCAGGGGACGAGGCTCTAGAACTGGTAAGTATCGGTAGTTTGATGCGGCTTTTCGCCCTTTATGGCGGCGTTTATGGTGGAGAACGTTGCCCGCTACCGTTGCCCGACCTACCGTTGCCCGACCGTTGCCTAGTGGCCGGCGGAGACTGTACAGTGGTCTCATGCCGGTGCCGCAGCCCACCTCTCGACCGTTCGTCCGCCAGCGCGCGAGCGGGTCGTTTTGGTACGGCAAGTGGTCGCGCGACGGAAAGCCGGTCGTGCGAGCCCTTGGCCGTGCTTGGGCAGAACCCGACGGTCACGGCGGCTGGAAGCACAAGCGAGGTAGGGCGCCCGACGGCGTGCTCACCGAAGCGCAAGCATCCGCGCGGATGCTCGGTCTCGTCCAGGAGCACCACGTCGAGCAGGAGCGCGTCGAGCAGGACGCTAAGGAGCGCCGGCGGCAGGGGGTCACGTTTCGCGCGCTGGTGCACGAGTGGCTCGTGTACCTCGAGCGCGAGAAGGGCGCCAGGCCATCGACGCTGATCGACTACGGCTGGATGGTCGCAGAGCCAGGACAACCACATCGGCGTGGCCAGGGCAGTTGCCCGGGCCTCCTCATGGCGGCGCTCGGAGACCGCCCGATCTCTGAGCTGACGACCCGCGAGATCGGCACGTTCTTACGCGCGCTCGACGAGCGCGGACGCAAGCCGCGCACGGTCAACCGGCACCGCCAGCTCATCTCCGCGGCGTTCAACTACGCGATGCGCGAGGACACCTATGCGATCGCGCGCAATCCCGCCGCGGGCACTACGAAACGCCGCGAGCCGCCGCCAGCGGTGCTCGACTTCTACGAGGCCGACGAAGTCGAGACGCTCGCGCGTGCTGCGGAGCTCGGCGGCCATCGCGCCGCCCGCCTCGACCAGATTGGCGAACCGGAGCTGGCCGCACGGCGGCGCGAGGATGGCCAGGATGCCGACCTGTACCGGATCGCCGCGCACACCGGGCTGCGGCTCGGAGAGCTGCTCGCATTGCGCTGGGAGGACGTCAACCTCGACCTCAGGCGACTCGTGGTGCACCGCGCGCTCAGCGCAGGTATCGAGGGACCAACCAAAGGCTGGCAGGCGAGATTCGTCCCGATATCAGATGGTGCCGCCGACGCCCTCGCGCGACTCCG
>JALYUQ010000121.1 GCA_030853685.1 Actinomycetota bacterium
GCGAGGAGCTGACCGCCGCGGACGGGCGCGTCGGGCCGGTCCCGCGGACCAACCGCCGGGTCGCGCGCAACGGAGCCGAGCGCGCGGTGGCCCTCGCGCTCACCCGGCTGGGCGGCGATCTCGAGGCGAGCGAGATCCCGCTGCCGGCATTCGACCAGGTCACCCCGGCGGCCCCGGTCGCCGATCCGGCCCGCGCCCTGGTGGCGCTCCTCACCGAGGGCGGCTTCGTCCCGATCGGCAACCCCGACCGGCTCGAGTCGGCCCGAGCAACGAAGTGGATCCGGCACTCGCTGGAAGGTCACGACTCGGCCGAGGCCGGCACGTTCGAGTCGGTGCACGGCGGCTTCTCCACCCAGTGGGCCAACGCCGAGCCCAACCGCATCCTCCCGCTCGACGTCGCCCGCCAGCTCGAGCGCGAGGGGGCGATCGGCGGCCTCCACGCCGAGTACTTCGCTACGACCGGGAACGGCACAACCGTGGCCGACGCCCGGCGCTTTGGCGTCGAGTGGGCGGCCGAGCTGCACCAGGCAGGCATCCAGGCCGCGATTCTGACGGCGACCTGAGGAACGGGCACGCGTTGCGGGTCAACGCTCAGCAAAGAGTTGGAGCGAGCCGGAATTCCAACGGCGCTGCTGTGCAACCTGGTCTCGATCGCCGAACGCGTCGGGGCGCCGCGGATCGTACCCACTCGGGGCATCCCCTACCCGACGGGCGACCCGGAGCTCGGCCCCGACCAGGAGCGGGCCTGGCGCCGCGAGCTGGTGGAGCGGGCGCTGCGGGCCGTGGCCACGCCGGTCAGCGAGCCGACGGTCTTCAGTTGAGCGTTCCCGCATGACCGCCCCGGTGATCTCGGCCGCGAGCGCGGTCCTCGCCCACGTCCCCGGCCTGGCTCGCCACGGGTCGAAGCCGTCGCGCGAACTCGGGCGTGACCCGGCGTTGGAGGAGCGCTTCCTCGGAGCCCTGCGGAGCTTCGAGGCGGCGGTGGCCTACCCGCCGCACCAGGCGTTCCTCGGTACGCTCCACCCCCGGGAGCTGCCGGCGCGGCCGTGGGTACACGCGGCGCCCAACGGCGCGGTCCGCTTCGCCGGCGCCGGCGAGCTCATGCCCTCGGAGGAGTTCCTCGCCCTGATGGCGGCGGTTGACGACTTCGAGGTCGTCAAGCTCCACGCGCCCGAGGAGGCCGCGGCCGCGGTGGGCCGCCATCCACTCGCCGCGCGGATCGACCTCGCCAGGCTGGCCGCGGCCGGCGGCGACGTCGAGGCGATCGCTGCCGAGCCGGGCGCGCTCACCCTGCACGCCGGCGACGGGCGCCCTGTCGGGGCGTTTCGCCGCGCCCACGAGGCCGATCCGGCGCTGTGCGCGCCGGTACTGCTCGAGAACCTGGCCGCTAAAGCGAGCGCCACGCTCGCGCTCCTGCACCTGCTGGCCGACAACGACATCGATCCGAGCTCGATCGAGTACGTCATCGGCGCCGGCGAGGAGGCAATCGGCGACCGCTACCAGCGGGGCGGCGGCAACTTGGCCAAGGCCGTGGCCGCCGCCGCCGGCTGCGACCAGGCGTCGGGGGTCGACGTCAAGAACTTCTGCGCAGCCCCGGTGCCGGCGATAGTGATCGCCGCGAGCCTCGTCGCGTCCGGAGTCTTCAGCCGGGTTGCGGTCGTTGCCGGCGGCTCGCTGCCCAAGCTGGGGATGAAGTTCCAGGGCCATCTCAAGCACGACCTGCCGGTGCTCGAGGACGTGCTCGGCGCCTCGGCGCTGCTGGTCGAGGCCGACGACGGCGCCTCGCCGCAGATTCGCCTGGACAGCGTCGGGCGCCACCGGGTTGCCGCCGGCTCGTCCAACCCCAAGGTCATGGAGGCGCTGGCAATCGCGCCGCTCAACCGCCTCGGACTCGGCATGCTCGACATCGACGATTACGCAACGGAGCTCCACAACCCGGAGATCACCGAGCCGCAGGGGTCGGGCAACGTTCCGGAGCGCAACTACAAGACGATCGCCGCCCTGGCCGTGCGCCGTGGCGATCTGACGCGGGCGGAGATCGGTGACTTCGTGGCGACGCGGGGCATGCCGGGCTTCGCCCCGACGCAGGGCCATATCGCCTCGGCCCTGTGCTACGTCCCCCACGCTTGCGCCCGGCTCACGGTCGGTCAGGCGCGGCGAGTACAGTTGATCGCCAAGGGCAGCCTGTTCCTCGGGCGTATGTCCGAGCAGTCGGACGGCATGAGCGTCATAATCCAGCGCAACGACGAGACGAAAGGTTGAGCCGGTGGGAGCGCTAACGGAGGCGACACGCGAGAACTTCGACGAACTGGTAGCCACCGGCACGACGGTTGTCGACATCTGGGGTCCGGAATGCAAGCCGTGCCTGGCGCTGATGCCCCACGTCGAGAAGCTCGCCCAGGCCCGCGCCGACGTCAACTTCGTCAAGCTCGAGGCGCCCAAGGCTCGGCGGGTCTGCATCCGGCTCCGCGTCCACGGGCTGCCCACCTTTCTGCTCCTACGGGACGGCGAGGAGCAGGCCCGGCTGTCGGCGCCGGCGATCACGCCGGCGCAGCTGAAAACCTGGCTCGACGAGAGCCTCGAGCGGATCGGGGAGGAGGTGAGCTGATACTCATGTTCGATGGCAAGCAGATCATCGTGCTCGGAGAGCGCGACGGGATCGCCGGTCCGGCGATTGCCGCCTGCGTGAAGAGCGCCGGAGGCCACGTGGCCTACGCCTCGACGGAGTGCTTCGTCTGAACGGCCTCGGGGGCCATGGACCTGAACAGTCAGGAAACGATCAAGCGTCTCGCCGACGAGCACGGGCCCGATCATTTGCTTGTGATCCTAGGGGCACCGGATCCGGAGAGCGCCGAGATCGCCGCCGAGACGGTCGTGCTCGGTGATCCGACTTATGCAGGCGCCTTGGCCGAGGCCCAGTTGGGTCTCTCCGTGTATCACGTGCTCGAGGAGGAGTTCCGAAGCCAGATAGCCGACGACGTCTGGGAGGACCAGATCGGCGTTATGGCCGACGTGCTGGCGGCCGAGGAGCTCGCCGGGGCGGTCCGGGCCATGCGTGAGTCCAAGGAGGAAGGCACCTAGGCTCGCGCCGCACGGTCTCCACGTGGCAGCCGCGATCCGCCAGCGCGCCGAGCACCGCGTCGAGGTGCGTCGGGCTCACGCCGAGCCCTCCATCGGGTAGAGGTCGTCGAGCGTTGCCCCACCGCCCCAGCGCGTGAGGATGCGGTCCGCCAGGTTCAGGGCGACGGGTCGCCTGCCGG
Organism: Actinomycetota bacterium; assembly: GCA_030853685.1. Lineage (GTDB taxonomy): Bacteria > Actinomycetota > Thermoleophilia > Solirubrobacterales > Solirubrobacteraceae > Palsa-465. Next base: position 3,261 of record JALYUQ010000121.1, read on the forward strand.
CCGTTCAGGAGCCGACCGAGCCTGGCCGAGTCCATCCAGACCGCGCTCGCCAACTGGCGCCCGGCTAGGTCGCACTCGCGAGGTGTACGTCGCGCCAGTGCGCCCGTTCGCGGCCTGGCTCGCGGGCCGCGAGGGCGGTGTGGGGGAAGCGCTCGCATCGCGTCGGGGAGCGTGGCGTTGTGCACGGATGTGACGCATAACGTGACCTGCTGGGGCAGGCGGGTTATGCGTTGTTCGCGGCTGGGGGCTTTTCGCGACGGCTGACGCGCCGCCCCGGAATCACGCGTCCTCAGGGCACGAGGTGACGCTCGATCAGCGGCTGGCGGCCGGCGGCCGTCTTGAAGTAGCCCACCGTCAGCAGCTGGTGGCCGACGGAGACGAGACCGCCGAGCACTCGGTCAGCGGTCCCTGGGCTTGGCGCGGCGACGCGATGCCAGCCGCCGCGGTCGTGTCGCAGGACCAGGGTCTGCTGCACGCCACCTGAGCTGCCGTCATAGGTGCCGCGAGGATCAAACGCGGTCCCGGTGGCCCACGCGGCGCCGCGAGCGTCGATCGCGACGCCGTTGAGGTTGGTGAAGTCGGCGATCGAGCCCAGCGTGACGAGCCGGAGCCGCCGGCCGGCGAGGTGCCCGATCAGTGGCCGGCCGCGGTGCGCGGCGTCGTCAGCCTGCCCGGCCGCCCACACCGCGCCATCTCGAGCGACGACCGCGTCGAGCAGGCCGCTGGTGCGCGGGGATCCCGTGACGTCCACGGCCGCCCACCGGCGCCCGTCGTAGTGCTCGACCAGGGGGCGGTCGCCGGTGGGACCGCTGCGCTGCCCCACCGCCCAGACGCTTCCCCGGCGTGCCGCCGAGATGCCGTACAACGAGTTGCCGCTCGCACCGGGGTCAGGGGCGGGAACCACCCTCCAGCGACGGCCGTCGTAGTGCTCGACGAGAACCGAGAACCGCCCGGCGGCGTCCTGTCGCTCGCCGACGGCCCACACATCGGTGACCGAGGCCGCGGTCACCGAGAACAGCACGTCTCGTTGGCCGTCTAGGTGAGGGGTGGGGTCGATCCTCCAGCGGCTGCCGTCCCAGTGCTCGACCAGCTGGCGGGCCCCGTAGTCCGCGGCGAGACGGTCGCCGACCGCCCACGCTTGGCCGCTGGCGTTCGTGACCCCGAACAGGGTGGCGAAGTTTGTGCCCGGGCTGGGGGTGGACGTGGACACCCAGTGGTGACCGTCGAAGTGGGCCGCCAGCGAGAGCGTGGCGTCGGGGTTGCTGGTCTTGGTGTCGGGCAGGAAGTTACCGACCGTCCAGATGTCGTTCGGTCCGGCGGCGCTGACCGCTCCGAAGCTGTTGTCGGCGGCTCCCCGGCGGGGCGCCGGCAGCACCGTCCAGCCCGCGCGCGAGGTGGTCTCCGTAGTGCTCGACACCGGCTCCAGCGGGGTCGGCGTGGGCGTGGAGAACGCCGGCACGGCCACCGCCGAGACCGGCCTCGCCGGCGAGCCGGTGACCGCCAGCAGTCGACTCATCCTGCGCACGCCGGCGTCGCAGGCGTGCGCCAGGCAGCCGAGCCCGAAGTTCCTCTCGACCGTCTTGAGCAGCGAGTAGTGGTTGTAGGGGGTACGGTCAGCCAGACGGCGGGGGCCGTGGCTGGCGATCACCACGGTGGACACGAGGCCGCCGCCCGCCTTGGCGCCGCAGCAGCCCGCCGCGTTGTCGCCCTCGTCGTACACGATCACGATCGCGTTGTTTCCTCGCGACCAGAAGCGGGCGTGCGTGATCGCCGACACGGTGCGACCGAGATACTCGTCGCCGGTGGCGACCAGGCGCTGGTCCTGCGGGTCGCGGGGCGTACCGGAGTCGACGCAGTACGGCGGATCTCCGTGCTGGTCGTGGCACTCGTCGGGCACGATCAACCCGAACGCGGGGACGCGGTTGCGGCGCAGGTCGCTGCGTAGCTGATCGGCGGGCACCTGGCGGGCGCGATCACGACGGTTCCACGAGCTGGTGTAGTTGACGATCGGGTTGTGCTTGGCGACGTACAGCGGATCCTTGTCGGGCGTCCCGTTGCAGTAGTCGGGGTAGCAGATCCCCTGATAGCCAGCGTGCGGGAGGCCCTGAAGGTACGCCCGCCAGGAGATCCCCGCCCGGTCGAGCTGAGAGACGAGACTGGGCCGGTGAACGCGGTTGAGGTAGTACGGGTTGTCGTTGCGCACGCCGAACGTCGAGCCCCCCAGCAGCGCGACGTAGTTGGGCTCGCTGGGGTGGGCCACCGCGAAGTACCGCGTGGCGAGGCCGTAGCGGAGCGCCAGCGCGTTGAGGTTCGGCGCGGCCCGGTTGCCGATGACGTCGGAGAAGCCGTGGTTCTCCTCCACGATCACGAGCACGTGGCCGTAGTGAACGGCTCTCGCTGAGGACCGACCGCCGGCTCCCGCCGACTGCGATTCCAAGCCCGCGAGCAGCGTCGCGGCGGCGAAGCCCAGCACCGCCGCCGCGGGCAGCCGCCAGAGTCGTCGCCCCGTTCGGCGCTGTGGCGGTTGACGGTGAGAGCTGAGCATGCGGAGGCGGAGGTCGCACGGCCGCGCCGGAGGCGGCCGTGCGACCAATACGTTTTCTCTGGACAGAGGCTAGGTGCCGCTCGCGCGGCGGATGTTACGAAGCTGTGTCGCCGCCGAACCTTGCTACCTGACCGGAGCTGAGCGCTCCGGGTAGCCTGGGCTCCTCCGATGCCGCCCACGAGCGCCGGCCTGCTCCTGTACTGCGGCACCGGCGAGGCGCTGCAGGTGCACCCCGGAGGTCCGCTTTGGGCGCCCAGGGACGCGGGCGCATGGTCGATCCCCAAGGGCGAGTACGAGGACGGCGAGGAGCCGCTCGACGCGGCGTGGCGCGAGTTCCCCGAGGATCTCGGCTCAGCGCCGCGGGCGGTGCGGAAGTTCGTCCCGAGCACGTACCGCTGCCCGCGGTCGGGTCCGCCGCCGCCGAAGCTCGTCGGCGCCGACTCGGCGGCGCCCCTGCGCTCCCCCTCTCCGACATCGACGAACGGGCTCCTGTCGCCGCTCACGACGCACCCCCTGAACAGACAACCCGGCGGCGGAATGTTGCCATCCTGCTGCTAAAACGTCGTCGCGGCGGGTCCCGCCCGTCGGGATGGACGAAAACAGACTGTATACAGGGATCTTGTAGAGCCGACGCGCGGACTCGAACCGCGGACTTCTTCATTACGAGTGGCTTCAGGGGGATCGTATAGATGCGGATTTGCAGGACTTTTATGGTTTTGCCTCAGGTTATCTCGGGTCAGATTTGCCTACTTCGGGACATATTTCGGGACACGTCTCGGCTCGATCCGCAGCGGCATCTCTAGCTGGAAGCCTGTGCGGACCTTGAAGAAGCCGCGGCCGAGGGGCTGGTGCGAGACCCGCTCATGGTCAGCGACAAACGAAGAGGGCGCGCGCGACCTACAGCTTTATCCGGCTCGTCTCGTCCAAGATCCGCGGGGCCGCAGCTGCCGATGGTCCTCGATGTCCCACCCACGCACTCGCCAGGCTCTGGAAGCGCGAGCTGTCCACTGCCGAGGCTCCTGTTCGCCGGCACAGCCGGCGAATGAACACCTCATCGATACGAGCGCACGGCGCCGCTACGGCTGGACGCCGACTACGCGGAGTTGCGAGCGCTACGCTACGTTTCATTCGGTCTACGCCACTTGGCGCGCGCTACAGTCAGCGGACGAAGCCAGCAAGAGCGGGAGAATGGATGATGTCAGAGGAGCAGACGACACCGCAGGCGCTGGACGAGGACGTGGCCAGGATTATCCAGGAGGGTGAAGCAGGCGTCGGGACCGCGATGCAAGTTCTCGAGGCGGCCGAACGCGTCTATTTCGGAGCGGTGGCTGCCACGTCGACGCCAGCGTTAATCACGAGCACCAACTCGACCTGGTAGTTGCCCACCTGGGGCGAGCTCCTCAAGGAGCTCCAACAGCTACAACTGCAGCTCGCTGAAGCACCGAGCGCGCCAGGGCTCGGCACACCGTCTCCTCACGATCTGCTTCGCCGACGCTACTTGAAGCGTCTGCACGACAACACGGGGCGAGCGATCATCACCTACTACTCGGGGTTCCACGAACACCCCGACGCGCCTCCGGGGACCCTATCCGTGTCGTCGGCCGACATGACCGGCTTCATGGAGGCCTGCTCGAACGCCAAGGAGCGTCAGCTCGACTTCTTCATCCACAGCCCGGGCGGAGAGCCCGACGCAGCCGAGCAGATCTGCGGCTACTTGCGAACCCAGTTCGACGAGATTCGCGCGATTGTTCCGGTGTTCGCGATGTCGGCAGCGACGATGATGGCCCTCTCTGCAGACGAGATCGTGATGGGAGCGCATTCGCAGCTAGGCCCCATCGATCCCCAGTTCACGATCAGCACACCGGAGGGTCCACGTAGCGCGTCGGCACAAGCGATCAAGGACCAATTCGCGCTTGCTCTCGAGCAATGCAAGGATCCGAACAACCTCCCCGCGTGGATGCCCATCCTGCGCTCGTATTCGCCGGGTCTTCTGGCTGCGTGCGATCACGCTGCCCAGCGTGCGAGGACGATCGTCGCCAAAGCGCTCGAGGCGCACATGTTCTCCGGTCTGGATGACCCCGGCAGCAAGGCGACCGCCGCTGCCGAGTGGTTCGGCAACGCTGAAGAGTTTCTCTCCCATGGCCGGCCGGTGCGCCGCGACGAGGCCAGAGAACACGACATCGAGATCAAGGACCTGGAGGACGACGGTGAGTTGCAAGACCTCGTCCTGAGCGTCCACCACGCGGCCGTGCACACCCTGGCGGGCAGCCTGACGGCCAAGCTGATCGAGAATCATCATGGCCGCGCCTGGCTCCAGATGCAACAGATCCAATTCGCGCTGCAAGGGCCGATCGGTCCCGGTCCGGTCCCGACCGCACCGTCTAAACCCCCGCCGTCATCTCCGAAGAAGAAGCGCCGTAGATAGCCGGAAACCAGATCCTCCCCGATTGCGATCTGGCCCATCGGGCGGATGCCCGTTCCCTGCCGCTGCGCTGGGACGGCCTCCTTCACGCGAGGCTGTCGCACAAAACCAAAGCGTCCTCGACTTTTGTGCGTCCGTGAAAGGTCACCATTATTGACTGGAGCATTGCGGGTCGCGGGTGAGCCGCTCTGCCCGGCCATACCGCTCTCGCGAGGTCGGCGAAAACGCTGTTGTCGAATTCGTGCAACGGCCTCGGTTTGTGCGACTCCCTCACGCGAAAACAGAAGCGAGAAGGCTTCGCGGCCGCAGTGCTTCGTTGCACGGAAAGGAGTGGTCCGCGATTGGCCCACTGGCGGCTCCAGCGCGTAGGCGTCATCGCGGCACGCGGGTGCCACCTGACGAGGGTTCCCTGACCTCGGGGCGAGGCCCGCTCCGACGGCTCGTGTAGGGCCGAGCCAGCTTGCACCAGGCACTGATGGAGCCTGGCGTGTGTCCGAACTTCCAAGTCTTGCTGGCGCGCCGCTACGGTCTATGTCGAAATGGCGGGACCGGAAACACATCACGGAGCCCCGCGGACCCCCCCCAGCGAGGTGCCGTCGCCCTTCCGGCAGGAGGCGATCGAGCGCGCCGCCCAGACGCTCGCCGCCGCGGTCACGCCGCTCGTTGCCCGGTCTGCTCAGGCGCTGGCGGCCAAGGCGGCGCTCGTGGTTGACCGGTCGGCTCAGGCGCTTGCGACCGCAGCAGCGCCCGTGATCGACCGGTGGGCAGCGGAGGCCGACCGCGCCCTGGAGCCAGCCCGCGAGTGGCTTCGCACGCAGGGTCCCCAGTTCGGCCGGGTCTACCTGGCCCTGCAGAAGTACTCGGCTGAGGCGCACGTAGAGAACTGGAAGGAGCTCACCGAGCCGGAGGACTGGACGAAGGCGCTCGACCTGATGCGCCTGAAAGACGGAGTCCCACTCGCATGGGTGCCGCCGGCGCGCGTCGTCGGCGAGCTGGTCGCCGCGGCAGACCATGCTGCACGGAACGAGGTGTTGCTCGCGCACGCGGACGTGATCGCAGCGGACGGGCGGCGCATGCTCGGAGAGGTCGTTCACGAGGATCTCGCCGCGCTGCACGCGGCCATCACCGCGGCGTGGGACGCCTGGGAGGCCGATCTGAAGATGCCGGCGCAGGCGATGGCGGCCGCGGTGGTGTCGTCGATCATCAACGAACACCTCGGCTTCAAGCGCTTCAGCGACTTCCGGAAGCAGTGGGAGCCGCTGTACCAGCGCCACCCGGACAAGCTGCTCATGGTAACGCGCACCAACGCCGTGAATTGCTCCTTGGCCGTGGCGGTCCTGCACAAAAACCAGGGGCCGTTCGTCGGTTTTCACCGCCACGAGACGGTGCACGGGCTGAGCGCCGCCCAGTACACGCCCGTCAACGCCCTCCGCGCGCTGATGCTCGCAACGTCTGCCGCGCGCGAGCTTCAGTTCGCAATTGCTGACGAATGGCTTGCGCACACAACCCTGCGTCCGCCGCAGCAGCTCACCGGCGGCGTCCGAATCACGGATCGCGGTGACCCTGACAGCGATCCCGCTGCGCCGGAGGCCTCAGCTCGGTAGCTCCCGACAGCAGTTCCCAAGTAGCTGTGGATCAATTTTTCGCACCGTCCCGCTCAGCAGCGCGGCGAAGGTACCGTCAGCAACCGGCATCCGGGCTCGACGGGCCGAGCCATTCCTCCCGGACCTCGACGTCCGGGTCTTCCTCGAGCGGCTCGATCACGGTGTTGCGCGCCCGGACCCGGTCGAGCGATGCGCCGTCCGCGGAGCGCGCCTCGACTGACAGGCCGACGCGCATGGTGCCTCCTCTGAGCAGGTCACGCAGCTTCGTGAGCGACTGGTTGAGCACAAACAGGTCGTCCTCTGTGGCGGTGATCGTCAGTCGTAGGCCGGTTGCGTCGCGGCCGGGAACGGCTGGGAAGCCCGTGTCGGACCCAGCGGCCGTCGCCGACACGGCCGCTGGGTCGCCCGTAGCCAACCTCGGCTCGGGCGTCCGAGCGCCTGTCGGGGTGCGCAGCCGCTCGGCCAGCGCGACGCTCAGCAGCGCCGCGCCCTCGTCGAGGGAGATCTGCTCGGCCGGAAGCGATTCCCGGAGCCGGACGGCGCTCGGGGAGGGCACCGCGAGCGAGCGGTCTTCGGCTGTCGACGCTCCGGCGACGTAGCCGAAGGAGCCCTGCGCCACGCCCTCCGCGATCCCGACCGCGAGCGCCTCCGGGCTCCACACCTTTGGGGCGTCGAGGAACCGCGCTAGCGCCTCGGTGACGTCGTTCACCCAGCGCCACTCCCGCTCGGCGCCCAAGCCAGCGAGCGCCGAGATCTTTGAGGGGTACAGCTTTGCCGCGACGTGCGTCTCCAGGGCTTCGCGTATGCGCTCGTACAGCCCCCGGCCGGCGGCCAGGATCGTGGCTAGCTCCCGGGCGGCGAACCGCAGCGTGCCGTCTTCGGCCAGCCCGCTGGGCACCTGCACGCGGACGTAGGCGTGTCCGAGCGCGGAGCGCAGCTCGCTCTCCGCCGATCCAAGGCGTTCTCGTAGCTCTTCGCGCTGCTCGCCCGACAGCTGGTGCTTTCCGCCCTGGCCGAGCAGCGACTCGACGGCGAGCCCGCGCCGCGCCGCGGCGCGCGCGGCGTCGAAGCGGTCCGTGTCAGGCTCGACCAGGCACAGGGCGTTTCGGTTCACGCGCGGGCCGCCGGAGCCATCGAGGATCCAGCGCTCGAGTGGGACCACGGATGGGCTCCAGTCAGGTGGCAGGTAGACGACGCAGAACGCGTCCCCGGCATCCGGTACGTCGGCGGGCGCTGCGGGCCATAGCACGACGTGCCGGCGATCCGGTCCGGCGGCGCCCAGTGCTCCTTCGAGCCGTTCGCGTACCCGCTCGCGCACGTCCTCGCGGCTGACGCGTTCCTGCTCCTGTCCGATCAGCCGATTCAGGTTGGGCCTCGGCTCGAAGCGGTAGCGCCCGGCGACGTGATGCAGGTAGAGCAGCGCCTCGCCGCGCATCGCCTCCAGCGCGGAGAGAACGACATGGCGGTCAAGGCCGGTCACCAGTGACGCTTCGATCACCTCGCGCTCCAGCGCGCCGCGGTCAGCACCTTGACGGGCGCCGAAGGAGAGCAGCATGATCGTCGTCGCAACGCGCGAGCCGACCCGCAGCCGCTCGAGGCC
>JALYUQ010000137.1 GCA_030853685.1 Actinomycetota bacterium
TCCGGTCGAGAGATCGTCTATGACCACCACGCGCCGGCCCTCGGCCAGAAGTGCGTCCACGACGTGTGAGCCGATGAAGCCGGCGCCCCCGGTCACGATGACTGTCTCCACGCGCGTGATGCTAGCCGGTGGCCCGATCGGCCAGCACGACGGCTGCAGCCTCGAGCAGCGATGGCGCGGTGCGTTCGGAGGCGTCGTGGGCGGGATGCAGGAGGATCGTGCGACATCCGGCGGCGTGTCCCGCCGCGACATCATCTGTGCTGTCGCCGATCATCCAAGAACGGGAGAGATCGAGTGCCATCTCGCGCGCCGCGGAGCGCAGGAGCCCGGGCTTCGGCTTGCGGCAGTCGCAGTGCTCCTCGAGGTCATGCACGCAGTAGCGAAACGCCTCCACCCGGTGCCCATCAGCTCTCAGAGCGTCCTGGATGCGCGCTTCTATCGCGGCGAGCGTCGTGCGGGTGACGAGGCCGCGGGTAACGCCTCGCTGGTTGGAGACGACAATCAGCGGTAGGCCCGCCCGGGCGAGGCCCAGCATCCCTTGCAATGCTCCCGGCAGCCATCGGAAGTCGTCAGCGCTTCGGATGTACTCGTGGTCTTTCGCCCGCACGTTGATCGTGCCGTCTCGATCGAGGAAGACGGCTGGACGCACCAATGTCAGACGCGGCTCGGTCGCTCTCGGACCAGCCGGTCGCGAAAGTACTCTACGAGAATGTGGTTGAGGATCAGGTGAGCGTCCTCGACGACGCCATAGTCATCCGAGTCCACGACGATCGCGGTGTCGCACAGCTCGGCTGCGCGTCCGCCGGAGAAACCCAGCAGTCCTACTATCTGTGCACACTGGCCCCGTGCGTACTCGATTGCCCGCAGAACGTTCGACGAGTTCCCGGATCCAGAGATCGCCACCAAGACGTCACCCGGCCGGATCAGGTTGATCAGTTGCTCGGCGAACATGCGGTGATAGCCCATGTCGTTTGAGAGCGCGGTCAGCAGCGGAACGTTGTCGTTCAGGCTCAGGATGCGAAAGCGCCGCATATTTGGGCCGATCGTGTTCTTTGCCAGATCCGCCGCCATGTGGCTCGCAGTCGACGCCGAACCGCCGTTGCCCAGCAGGAAGACCTGTTTGCCGTCCTGATAAGCCCGGTACAGCCGGCCGCTGAGCTCCTCCACCTGCTCGGGCGGGATCGTCGCGAGTGCCGCCTCGAGCCGGTCTAGATAGCTGCGAATATGATCCTTCATGCGTGCTCCAGCAGCAGGATCTCGGTCCCTCGTGAGGCGAACCGAAACGGAATCTCGCGCAAGTGCTCCAGGGCCTCACGGACGTCCGCCTGGGATACGGGAGGGACGAACAGCAACAGGAACCCGCCGCCACCCGCACCCAACGCTTTCCCCCCGACCGCACCTGAGCGATGGGCTCGCGTGAAGGCATCGCGGATCTCGTCATTGCCGGCCTCGGGAGCGGCTGCGACCTTCAGCTCCCAACCACGCTGCATCAGTCCGCCGACGCCCTCGACATCACCGGCTCCGAGGCAGTCCCGCATCTCATAGGCGAGCTCACGCATGCCCACCATGGTCTGAACACCGGTTCCCATGGACACTCTCTCGCCTTGGGCTCTGAGGATGTCATCGCTGCCGCGCGCCATGCCCGTGTAGAAGAGCAACAGATGAGCATGTAGCCGCTCCAGTGTGCCCGCGGGCGTGATCAGCGGCGAGACGCGTACCCCGGCACCACCAGGCAGGAACTCGATCAGGTTGCAACCTCCGACCGCCGCCGCGTACTGATCCTGACGGCCGATCGGCTTGCCCAGCACCCCTATCTCGATCTCCGACGCCTCATCGGCTAGAGCCATCGCTGGTTTGGCGATGCCCTGGAAGGCATACAGCGCGTTCAGCAGTCCGACCGTGACCGCGCTTGAAGATCCCAGCCCCGTCCCGCGTGAGGGGACGTCCGCCAGCGTGAGTACGTCGACGCCTCGCGGGATTCCCGTTCGGCGCATGGTCTCCCGCACGAGCTCGTGACGGACATGGTTGACGTCGGGGACGATCTCGATCTCCGAGTAGCCGACACGGACATCTCCTTCGAAGCGCTGGTTCACGATCACCCTGATCCATTTGTCGATCGTAGTCGACACGACCGCGCCCCCGTGCGCGTCGCAGAAGGCCGGAAGGTCGGTGCCCCCCCCAGCGAAGCTCATCCGGAGTGGCGTGCGAGAGATGATCACGACTTGACCTGCCATCCCCGCTCATCGAGCAACTCTCGGTAGAGGCCGTCCAGACGCCGGAGGGTTGCGTCAATCGTAAGGTCCGAGCGCTGGCGCTCCTGCCCTCGCGCCCCCATCTCGGCGGCTCGGCTCGGCCTCGCGAGCAGATCGCCGATCGCTCTTGCGAGCTGGCTCGGGGCGCGCGGTTGGACGAGCGTGCCCGTTACACCGTCCTCGACGAGGTCGGGCAGCCCGCCGACACGAGTTGCGACCACCGGCTTGCCGGCGGCCATGTACTCGATCACCGCTTGGGGGCTGCCCTCGAAGTCAGAGCAGCAGACCGCTACATCGCACCCCACGAGCACATCCATCACATCTCGCCTGCGGCCGAGGAGCAGCACCGTGTCACGCAGGCCGAGCGACTCGATCAGCGCCTCCAGCCGGCTGCGCTCTACGCCGTCTCCGACGATCAGTACCCGTAGCGAGGGACGCCCAATGCGCAGCTCTGCGCACGCCGTTAGAAGCACCTCGAACGCCTTCTGCGGCCGGAGGTGACCGACGCTGACCACAACAGGTGCCTCGGGGGGGATCTGAAGCTCGGCGCGGACGTCGTGACCGGTAAGCCGCAACGTTGGGATCCCTACGGGGACGATCACGATCCGGGCCGGATCGACGTGCTCGACTTCGATCATACGCCGGCGATCGAGCTCTGAGACGGCGATAATCCGGTCGCAGCGCTTGGAGATCAGCCGGCGGTCGAGAAGCCGGCGCAGCGGCTGCCCCTCGTAGGACCAGGTGTGCTCGTGCGCAATCGCGACCGTGGCCCTCCCCGCATCGCGCAGCACCGACGCCCAGACATTGGAGCCGTGCTTGTGCGCGTGCAGGATGTCTACATTCTCGGCTCGCATGTAGCGCACCAGCTTCGACCAGGGCGCCACCTCGGCCCGGTGACGTCGTCCGAGCATGAGCAGCGTGGCGCCGGCGTCCGCAAGCTCTATGGTCACCTGCGCCTCGTCGGCGGGGTCCGCAACGGTTCGGGTTACGCACAGAGTACGGCGGTAGCGAGCGGGATCGAGGTGGACGGTGATAAAACGGGCGAAGCTCTCGGCGCCGCCGCTCGGCCCGTCGATGAGCGAAAGAACGTGTGGCCTGGGATCGGTGCGCGCGCGCCGCCGGCCCAAAGCGGACCTGGGCGTGGCAGGTACCTGAGCCATAAGAGAGAAGCCGATCACGCTCCCCGCGGTCACAGGGCTGCTCGGAGCGCGCGCGCCGGGCGCGCGACCTTGAGGCGAAACCGCCACGCTGCGTCGGCGCTGTAGACGCCCACGCGTGGCCAGCAGTGCGGCCCGAGGCGCTCCAGGTGTCGCGACAGCGACGCGCCCGCTAGGTAGCCTGACTTTCGGGCGCCGTCGATCACGCGCTCGTCGACATTTCCGTATGGATACGCAATCGTGTTGCACGCTCTACCGAGTTGCCGGGAGCATTCATGGCGAGACTCCTCGAGCTCGAACCTCAGGTGTTCGTCGTCGACCTGCATGAGGTGTGGGTGTGTCAGCGTATGGGAGCCGATCTCCCACCCGCGCTCCGCCAGAGTGCCCAAGTCATCCCACGACATCGGTGTCAGCTCGCCAGCATAAGGCGTGTCCTTCCAGTGCTCGATACCATCCCACGAAAGTCGTTCCCCGGCCGAGACCGACGCGGTTGGCGCAAAGACCGTAGCCGTCAAGCCGAGGCTCTCGAGGACTGGGAGCGCGAGCTCCTTCACGGAGGCAAAGGCGTCGTCGAAGGTGACGGCTAGCGTGCGAGGAGCGGACGGGGAGAGCACGGCCTCGCAAAAGCTCGCACTGCGCCAACCGTGTCGCACGAGGTATCCGAGCTGGCGCTCGAGCGCTTCGGGGGTCACGGCCATGGGAGCCGTCCAGCGTGGGCTTACGGCGTGGTAGCACAGGACGAGGATGTCACTCATGCGCGTGCTCCGGCGAGACTGGGATGCGGCCCGGGCGCCTCATTTGCCGTGATGCCCGTGGTGTCCCCGCCAGCGCGGTTCAGCGCGAGTGCCAGCAGCGTAGGACAGAACGCGATCAACAGCCACAGTTGCTTGGAGAACTCGTTGGAGACGAAGAAGTCCGAGGCCATGGAACCCACGAGCGCGAGGATGACGGCTCGGGCGATAAGCTCGAGGTCCTCGTTCCCGGAGCGCTCGAATGCTTGGGCTGCGCGCCACGCCACCCCGAGCGACCCCCCGAGTACCGCGAGAAGGGCGAGCAGTCCCGGCAGCCCCATGTCGGCCAGCGCCTCCAGGTAGATGTTGTGAGCGATCTTCGGGGTGTCTACGATCAGATCTGTCCGAGTAAGCTCGCCGGGAGCCTGCAGGTAGTGGATCGACGCGAGCTGAAAGTTGCCCGAGCCAACCCCGATCAATAGGTTTGCCTGCGCCATTCGCCAGCCGACCGCCCAGATCGTCGACCGTCCACTCGTGTCGGCGCTCGTGACTCTCGCGCTTGCACCGGGCGGTGCGATATCCACGTAATACCCAACCGCCCCCACGGCGCCCAGGACAAGCACCAGCGCTGCCCATCGTCGCCAGCGGCCGCCGAACACGATCCCGGCGACCATCATGCTTCCCAACGCGATCAGTCCGGAGCGCGACAACGTGTTCAGCACGCCCACGATCGAGATCAGGGCTGCACTCACAGCCAGCAGCCTCAGCAGGGGCGCGCGTCTGAAGACGCCCGCCAAGCCAAACGCAAGGGCAACCGCCGCCACCAGCACGGCAGCCTGCGCATTGGGATCTCCGAGCGTTCCGGTCGACCGGCCCGCGTTATTCCCCACTGGGGATGCGGGGTTGAGAAACCCGTACAACGTCGATATCACCGCACCGAGCACGAACGCTGTGACGACCCATACCATCTGCTCACGTTGTCGCACCGTGCCGTACACGATCGGCACGAGCAGCAGATTGAGCAGATAGCGGTAGGTGTCTGTCAACGCGAGCCCGGTGCTCTGGGCCCAAGCGATGCTGATCGTCGACCACGCAACGAGTGCGACGCCGGCCACGACGACCATCGGACTTGCTTGCAAGAGGGAAACCATCGAGCCTTCTCCCCGCCGCGTCGTCGCGCGCGCCAGCCAGGAGCCGAACAGCAGCAGACCGGCTACCTTTATGAAGCTCGACGCAGCGCCGCCGGAGCTCAATACCTCCAGGAACGAGAGGATCGTAAACAAAGTGAGACCGATGACGGTGTCGCTGATTACGACGGCGGCAAACGCAATGCCCAGCGCTGCCGCTACTCCGTATGCGGGGTTCACGCCCGCGAGCACTCCGATTCCCACGCACCCGAGCGCGACCCACGCCAGCCAAGTACCGCCCCCAGGTCGAGTACGCTCGGCCAGCGCCATCATCCGCTTCATGGCCCGTGCTGCTGCGTTCCTTGCGGGAGGCAGCTCGGGGTTCTTCCTATGAGTGCCTGAACGGAGAGCTGTACCTACGAGCGTAGAAGACTTCATCGCCCGAGTACTATTGCACGCGCGCAGCCGGTCCTTCGATGCACGAAGGCCGGGGGGAATCCTCTGAGGCGCCTTGTGACCAGCGACAAGGCTTCGCTTCGCTTATGAACGAGCATCGACACGAAGATCTGGGCGCCGCCACGACCAGTCCGGGCGCGGACGCTGACGCCGCGCTTGGCGGATTGCCAGAAGCCAGCGACACCATCGTCCGGGGGTCTGTGCTCGCCTTCGCGGCCCAGGCGGTGGGCGGCCTGTCCACCGGCGCACTGACGGTGTTCCTGGCCCGGCGGCTTGGAAGCGCCGGGTTCGGTGTGTTCTCGCTGGCATTGTCGATCGAGACCCTGCTTCTCCTAGTGTCCGACTTGGGCGTCATTCAGGCGTTGCAGCGATTCGTCGCCGAGAACCGCCATGACCGTTCCGCGGTTGGCGCGGTCGTCGGAGATGCGATCCGCTTGAAGTTGATGAGCTCCCTGGCCGGCGCCGCCGCTCTGGCCGCGCTCGCGGATGTGGTCGCGCACGCTTACGGCTCTCCCAAGCTCGGGTTGACGCTGCGTGGAATAGCACTGGACCTGGTCGGAATGAACTTTCTGCTGATGTTCGCGGGAGTCTTCACGGCCATGCGCGTCCAAGCGATGACGCTGACGGCCTTCTTTCTCGAAAGCATGGTGGAGCTAACGGCCAGCGTGGTGCTTGTTCTTACTCTTGGTGGCGCGGCTGCGGCCGCGTTTGGTAGAGCCATTGGCTACTTGTGTGGTGCGGCCGCCGGCCTTGCCCTGACGGTTCGCTTGGCCGGCCCCGGGGTGCTGGCACGCATTTGGAGGCCCCGGGGCAACATGCGACGTATAGCGGGGGATGCTGGACCACTACTGATCGTCAACGGCGCCTATACGCTGTTCACCCAGATCGATTCACTCTTGATCGCAGCGTTTCTGAGCGTGACCTCGGTGGGCGTGTGGCAAGCGCCGCTCCGTCTCGTGGTCCTCATGGTCTATCCCGGTCAAGCGATCGGGAGCGCGGTGTCGCCGCGCTTGGCACGGTCCGATGGGGGAGTGGAGCCCGGGTCCTTCACTCAGGCGATCCGGGTGGTGATGGTCCTGATGGCGGCGATGACGGCCGTCAGCGTTGCTTGGGCAACTCCGATCATCAGCCTGACCCTCGGGTCAGCCTTCCGGGGGTCAGCAGGGGTACTGCGGGGGCTGGGGCCGTTCATCTTCCTGAGCGGCTTGGGGCCACTCGTATCGGTGGGCATGAACTATCTCGGCGCCGCGCGGCGCCGCATCCCGATTGCAATCGCGACGGTGCTCCTCAACCTGATTGTCGACTTGATCCTGATTCCGAGGATCGGTGTACTCGGAGGAGCCCTGGGTACCGATGCTGCTCTGCTGCTCTACGTGCCAGCTCACTTCCTATATTGCCAACGCGCTCTCAACATCCCGCTGACTCCGTCCGCGAAAACGCTGGGCCGCTCGCTATTGGCGGGTGGCGCGATGGCGCTCGTGCTCGCCGCGTTTGGCACTCGCAACCTGAGCGTCCCAGAGGTGCTCGGTGGCGCGGCACTCGGGACGAGTGCGTTTGCGGCTGTGCTGCTGATCAGCCGCGAGCTGACGCTTCGAGAGCTCCTCCTTCTGTGGCTGTGGATCAAGCGACGGGCAAGTAGGCCCTCGAGAGCGCGCTCGCACAACGCATCAGGGTCTCGTCGTGATCGGTGAGGGTTCCTCGGCGGTGCTCAGTTTCAGCTCAGCAGAGTTGTAGTAATACGGTGTCTGGCGGCGCGGCGGAGACTCCCCAATTACAACGAGACCCATCGCATAGCTTGTCTGGTCGAGCAGCAGATCGCGGAGCTCGGACAGCTTGCTCAGCCTCGCGGCACCGATTTTCGCCACCACAAGTACCTGGTCTGCGAGTACGGCAAAGGGCAAAGCGTCGATCACCGCTGTGAGCGGGGGCGCGTCGATCACGACGAAGTCGCACAGCTTCATCGCCTCCTTGACTAGGTGCTGCGCAGCCATTCGCGACAGCCTGTCGGCCAGCTGCGCACCCGGCTGGCGCACCGCTAGCACGCGTATCGGCGCGCCGTCGACAGAGGCGGGGGTGAGCGCCTCTGCGAGCTTGACCTCACCGACGAGGACGTGCTCGGTGCCCGACTCTACGCTCAGTTCTAGCGCCGCAGCGATCGTTGGTCGCCTGAGGTCCGCTTCGATCAGGATCACCCGCGACCCTCCCTGGGCAAGCGCAGTCGCGAGGTTGATCGCGGTCGTCGTCTTGCCTTCCGCGGGGGAAGATCCGGTGACCAGGAAGGCACTCGGCTTGCCAGCGGCACGCGAGGCGAGTATCGTGCGTAAGGTTCTGTAGCTCTCCCTTGCACCAAACGAAAGGGCTTCAGGACGCATCGGGCCTCTCGGCGGGCGTCGTTCCCGTGGGATACTGGTCAGAATCGGAACGTCGAAGAGCTCGCGTAGCTGTTCTCCACGCCGCAAGCGAGGATCGAGGGCATTGCGGGCAAACGCGGCGCCGATCCCGAGAATCAGCCCGCCGACGATCCCGGCCACAAGCGCGAGCTTGGTGCGGGGAGAGTAGGGCCCCCCCGGAAGTTGCGCGGGCGCGGCGAGCGTAATCGACGGATCGTTGCTGTCCCTGAGCTGCTCGAGCTGATCGAGTCGGTCTCCGATGGCACCCGGCCCGCTGCGCTGGGTTCTGGGCGTTGCTGCGGCTTGTGCCTTCACAGCGGGGAGCTCGTGGGCGACGGCGGCGTGCAAAGCGATCGTGCGTGTTGAAACCACCTGCTCTGCGAAGCCGTTCGCAATCGCCTGCGCCATGGCCGCCGAGGAAGCCTGGGCCTGTACCGACACGAGGTTGCTCCCCCCGACGGGAGTAGCCTGAACGGCTCCGAGTAACGCTGCTGGCGTCTCGTTGAGGTGCAGTGAATGCACCACGGCGGCTGCTACCTGGGGAGTGATGATGAGGCTGGCGGCGGTCAGGATATTGGAAGTGGGATCGCTCGATGCGATCAGCACCGGCAGACCGATCAGCACCGGGTTATCGGCGGCCTGCGCCGCGACCTGCATCTGCGCCTGCGCCTCGTACTTGCGCGGAGCAAGCGCGACGTAAGCCGCTGCCGCGCCCACGGTCACTACGATACATGCGAGAACAAGCCAGGCATGCTCGAGCAGCGTTCGCCAGTAGACCTTGAAACCTTGCGCCTGTGAGCGGTCCGAGCGCGATCGGTCGGGCATCGGACCTCTGATCGGCGGAGCCATTTGACCGCACTATGCCATGCCTCGCCCGTAGAAGTCTGACTCGGTAACGATACAACCCTTGAGATGCATGGATACGACCTGATTGAGCCAGGCGCCGGATGCAGCACCGTTGCCTGCTCCGTTCTGATGCCGGTTCTCGATGAGGAGCACCACATCGTGGCCAGCGTGGCCGCGATGCGAGCCCAGCGATTCATCGGCGAGATGGAGTTCATCGTCGTCGATGGCGGCTCGAGTGACCGTACCCGCGAGATCCTCAGGTCGCTCGCTGAGGAGGATCCGCGCATCCGTGTGTTGGACAATCCTCGACGGGTTACCTCCAGCGGACTCAACCTAGCGCTTGGGCATGCTCGCGGGCGTTGGGTGGCGCGCATGGACGCCCATACCCAGTATACCGACGATTACATCGCGCAGGGCGTGCGCCGCCTAGCCGCCGGCGACACGCGATGGGTGAGCGGCCCACCCGTGCCGACCGGCCGCGGAGGAGTCTCGCGAGCTGTCGGGCTCGCGCTCAGAACGCCGCTCGGCCGCGGCGGGTCCAGGAAGTGGGCTGCCGAACGGAGTTCCTCTAACGCAGAGTACGAGCTTGACGCTGGCGTCTTTGCGGGGGTCTGGGAGCGCTCGACGCTACTCGACTACGGCGGCTGGGACGAGCAGTGGCTGCGCAACCAGGACTCGGAGATGGCGGGGCGCTTCCTGGCGGAGGGGGAGCGGCTGATCTGCCTGCCGGCGATGGCTGCGCACTACGCGCCACGCGATTCGATCGGCTCGCTGTGCCGGCAGTACCTCCAATACGGCGAGTATCGGGAGAAGACGGCGGTGCGTCATCCGCATACGATGCGCCGCTCGCACCTACTCGCTCCGGGAGTCGTGGTCACTACCGTCGGCGCCGTGCTGGCACCGCGGCGCGTGCGCCGCTTCGCCCGGGTGGGGGTCGGCGTCTATATGACAGCGCTCGTGATGGCCGGTTGCCGAGCACGGCGCGACGCCGAGGAGCCCTCGGACGCTTTGCTTGTCCCCGCCGTGCTTGCCTGCATGCATTTCGCGCATGGCGCGGGAGCTCTGCGGGGCGCCGTGCGCCATGGTGCTCCGCTGGCCGCAGTGACGGCCGCGCTTGGCTTCGACGAGCTCGCCGCGAGACTGGCGCCCGCACCGCAGCCGGTATTCGCGCCGTCCTTGCACGTGCCGGATGCAAAGAAATGACCTGCATGAGCCGTGGCGCACGCTCGCGCCACCCGCGCGGGTCGGCCGCCCTGCGCCGCCAACGTCAGCCCGCGGACTTACGCCCCGCGACTACGTAATGCCACCCCATGCCTGAACTTGGGGCCCGAAGTGGTCGAGCAACGCGAACTGGCTGGCCTTGCTAGGGGCCTCGAAGACCACTGAGCTCGGGCCGAGCTCGGTGACGATCCGCTCCGCCAGTGCCGTGTTCAGCCGGCCACCGGTACAGAAAATTCCAATGCCGGGGATCTCGATTGGACAAATAGGCGCGGATGATCTCGGTGCAAGGGCGCGAGGTTCATGCTACCCTCGTATCGAACATCACTAAGCGGGAACCCATAAGGGGTCGCGGACGGCCCGGCGGAGACAAGGTTCCGGTAGGGGGAATCCAGCATTGCGACATCAGCGGCAACTTGCTTCGGACCTATATGTGCCCGCTGCGCGGCGGGGAACGGAGCAGGGGGACCGAGCTGGGCTTACGACGTTTACGTGACCTACGTTCCGAGCTGAGTCCGCGCGTCTCCCATCAGGATCGGCTCGCCTCAGTCTTGCCGCTCGCTGCGCGAGTACGCGAGCTGCAGCCTGACCCCGGCGGCGGCGACCGGTTCACTCGCCAGCATCGCGAGCTGAGAGCCGACTGCCGCTTCGGACGGCTCAAAGGATCCGAGCAGCGCCGCCCCA
>JALYUQ010000153.1 GCA_030853685.1 Actinomycetota bacterium
CGGACGGTCCCAGAGCGACCCGAGGGGCGCAGCGAGTCAGGGACGTTGACCCTCGACCGCGACGAGCCGCCATTCGGTGTGAGCGTGCATAGCAGCGCCCCGGGCGTCGCGCCACGGTTGCATTACCCGGACCTGATGGTGATCACCGAAGGCCACCGGATCGCGATTGAGCTTGCGCTCTCGATGAGCGGCCAGCGACGGGTGGAGCAGATCCTGGAGGGGTATCGGGCCGAGCCGAGCATCGCCCTGGCTCTGTATCTCGTCGACGACGATCTCGTGTCCCGGAGCATCCGCACCCCGGCCGCGGCGCTGGGGATCTCCAATCGCATCCATGTGCAGGGCGTGCAGTTCGCCGGAGCTGGAGGCGAGCACCGCGCGGCACCGCCAATGACAGGAGGCGAGCGTGCGGCTACGCGTTGACCAGCCCAAGCGCGATGCAGGCGATACCCAGGATCGGCTGCAGAAGGTAGAGCGTGCGGGTCAGGCGCGATCGTAGGAACCGGTCAAATCGCTCGGCATCGCCTTCGCGCTCGATGATGCGCTGCTTTGCCTTGCGGTGGTGGTAGCGCATGTTGATCGGCGAGAGCAAGAGGATCAGCCCTGCGACGATGAGGATCCAGTCCACCCCACCAAAGCTATCCGGCGACTCAATTGTCCCAGGAGCGCTGACGATCTCCCGGATCGCCGACTGAACGATGCTGCCGTACTCGAGCGGCCCGAAGAGCGCGTGTCGAGTACCTTGGGTCGGGGTCACGGCTGACTCCGGTTCCATGTCCTCTTCCACGCTCGATGCCGCTGCTCTCGAGGCTCTGATCGGCCGGCGGATCGTCGTGTCCGGGCATTTCGTCGGGCCGGTGACGCTCGACGGCGTCGAGGACTTGGGCGACGCCGTTTCGCTGCGCGTCCGCGCGCCGGACGGGCGGCTCGACGAGACGGTCCTTGATCTCGCGGAACTGGGCGCGGGAGCGGTCGAGCCCGCTGACGAGGGCGTCCGCCTGGTCGACGGGAACGAGCTGTTCGATCTCGTCGAGTCAAAGCGGATCGAGCTGGCCTACGCGCACGACCCGAACTTCGCGGTTTCGATGTCTGGGGTGCGGGGGCTGCCGCATCAGATCATCGCGGTGTATAAGCACATGCTGCCTCAGCCGCGGCTTCGGTTCGTCCTCGCGGATGATCCCGGGGCGGGGAAGACGATCATGGCGGGGCTGCTGCTCAAGGAGCTGCGGCTGCGGATGGTCGCCGACCGCGTGCTGATCCTGTGCCCGGCGCCGTTGACGGTGCAGTGGCAGGACGAGCTGTATGACAAGTTCGACGAGCCGTTCACCCTGGTGGACTCCCATCAGGTGAAGTGGCAGCTCGGTCAGACGCCGTGGCTGCAGCACGATCGTTGTATCGCGTCGATCGATTTCGCCAAGCGCGACGAGGTGCTGCCCGACCTCCTGCGCTCGGACTGGGACCTGGTGATCATCGACGAGGCGCACAAGTGCTCGGCGGCGTCGCGCCACGATCCCGTGGAGGGCCGCGAGCGCCTGGATCGCACCAAGCGCTACACGCTCGCGGAGGAGCTCTCGCGCCGCTGCGAGCGGCTGCTGCTGCTGACCGCGACACCGCATTCCGGGGACCGCTCGCGCTTTCACAACTTCCTGCGGCTGCTCGACCCCGATCAGTTCGCCGTCGACCAGCTCGCGGCCGAGCAGATCAAGGCGGACGACTCTCCGTACTTCCTGCGTCGCGACAAGGAGAAGCTCAAGGACGAGCATGGCAACCCGCTGTTCGTACCGCGCGACGTGCTGACCCAGCCGTTCGAGCTCGGGCCGGGAGAGCTGCGTCTCTACGAGGCGGTGACCGAGTACATCCAGGAGTTCCTCGGCGGCCTCCCAGGCCGGCGCGGTAACGCGATCGCGCTGGCGCGCACGGTGCTGCAGCGCCGCCTGGCTTCAAGCCTTGGCGCGATCCGCTCCTCGTTGCGCCGACGTGCGGACCGGATCGCCGAGCGCCTATCCGAGCTTGAGTCCTTGCCGCCGGACGAGCGGGCGGCGCGTCTGCGGGAGCTGCGCCTCGCCGAGCCGCTCGAGGATGCAGAGCAGGAGATCGACGACGCGACCGAGGACGACGAGCAGGCCGCGGTCGAGGGCGTGGTCGTCGCCGAGACGCTCGAGCAGATGCGGGTCGAGGTAAAGGCGCTCGAGCGCCTCGTCGTCCAGGCCGACGGGTTGATCGCTGGGGAGGAGCCCGAGGCCAAGCTCGACGCCCTGAGGGACTGCCTGGCGAAGGCGGAGCTGGCGGAGCTCCGCGACGGCCGCGGGAAGCTGTTGATCTTCACCGAGCACCGCGACACCCTCACCTACCTGGAGCGCAACCTGCAGGCGTGGGGTTACAGCACCTGCTCGATCCACGGCGGCCTGCCGCCGGTGGAGCGCAAGCGCATCCAGCAGCAGTTTCACCAGGAGCGCCAGGTGTGCATCGCGACCGAAGCGGCGGGCGAAGGGATCAACCTGCAGTTCTGCCACCTGATGGTCAACTACGACCTGCCGTGGAACCCGGTGCGCCTGGAGCAGCGGATGGGGCGCATCCACCGCATCGGCCAGGAGCACCGCTGCGTGGTGTTCAACTTCTGCGCGTCCAACACGATCGAGGGGAAGCTGCTGGGGCGGCTATTCGAGAAGCTCGAAGCGATGCGCGCCGACCTCGGCGAGCGCGTGTACGACGTGATCGGCCAGGTCCTCTCCCACGGCGGCCTCGATTTTGAGCGGCTGCTGCGCGAGGCGCTGATCGCCCCCGAGCAGGTCCGAGCCGGGGAGCGCGAGATCGCGGCGATCGACCCGCAGGCCTACAAGGCCTACGAGGAGGCGATCGGGATCGCGCAGGCGACCAAGCACGTCGACATGAGCTGGGTGATCGAGCGCGACTGGCGCTCTGAGGAGCGCCGGCTGATGCCCGAGTTCGTCGAGCAGCTTTTCGCCCGCGCCGCCGGACGGGTCGGGCTGCGCCTGGAGGCGCGCAAGGACGGAGAGCACCTGTTGCGCGCCGAGCACATCCCGCGCGCGCTGCGAAGCGACCGGTTGGCGGCCGTCAAGCGCCTCGGGCCCGCGCAGGAC
The DNA here is from genome assembly GCA_030853685.1 of Actinomycetota bacterium. GTDB lineage: Bacteria > Actinomycetota > Thermoleophilia > Solirubrobacterales > Solirubrobacteraceae > Palsa-465. The sequence goes on from JALYUQ010000153.1 coordinate 3,099, forward strand.
CACTATCTGAAGCTCACCTTCCGCAAGGAGGTCCGCCAGCGCGCCGAGCACGAGGACGCGGTGTTGCTGTCCCCCGGCCATCCGCTTTACGCGGCGAGCATCGAGGCGATGCGCGATCGGCTGCGCGGCGCCGAGGGCGGTGCCGCGCCGTTCATCGCCCCATGGGTCACCGACCCCTACGCGATCCACTTCTTCACCTACGAGGTGCACGGCATGGACCTACGCGGCCAGCCCGAGCAGGCGTGGGCCGAGCTCGTCGCGGTCGTCGAGGGCGACGACGGACCCGAGCTCGTCTCCCCCGATGTGCTCCACGATCTCACGCCGGCGGAGTTCGCGCCGCGGGAGCTCGACGCCCCTGATCCTGAGGAGCTGCGCCGTGCCACCAACCACGTGCGTGCGGTGGTGCAGATCGCCGAGCGCCGCCGGGTCAGCGAGGAGCGCGCCGAGCAGGCGCGGCTGCGCTCGGAGTACCTGCGAACCGCGATGGACGCCGAAAGAGATGCGCTGCAGCAGCGGTGGTCCGCGCTAGAGGAGCGCGTCTACCGCGGCGAGGACGCCGCACGCCTCGCGCGCGACGAGGCCGAGCGCCGCCTGCAGGAGCTAGAGCGCCGCCGCGAGGACAAGCTGCACGCGTTCGAGGGACTCGGCGTGGTGCGCCCCGGACCGGTGTCCTACATCGGCACGGCGCTCGTCGGACCCCCGGTCGGGGAGGACGAGGAGGTCATCCGCCCGATGCGCGAGGACTCCCAGGTCGAGCTCGCCGCGATCGCGCGCGCGATGACCGCCGAACGCGAGCAGGGCCGGCGGGTCGAGGACGTCTCGCACTTCCGCGACGGGCGCGGGTTCGACCTACGCTCATGGGTCGAGAACTCGGACGGCCGTGTCAGCGACGTGCGACGGATCGAAGTCAAGGGGAGATCGGTGCCACGCGGCGACGTGTCGCTGTGCCGCACCGAGTGGATCGCCGCGCACCGCCACCGCGAGTCGTTTTGGCTGTACGTCGTCTACGCCGCCGGGTCAAGCGGCGAACGGCTACTGCGCGTACAGGATCCCGCAGCGGCGCTCGGGGACCGGGTGGTGGAGCACACGAGCGTGACCACGTACATCGTCCCCGGCGACGCGATCGAGGCGGTGGCGTGAGGATGGAGGTGAGCGACAAGCGGCTGATTGAGGATCTGCTTCCGGTCGGCGCGATCAACGTCGTCGCCCAGCGCGAGAAGATCGGCCACGCCGCCCTGCACCCGCGCAAGTTCCATCTCTGGTGGGCCCGCCGCCCGCTCGCCGCCGCACGAGCCGCCGTCTACGCGACGCTTGTCCCGGCTGACGGCACGCCTGAGGAAGCACGCTCGGATGAGTTCTTCACCTCGCTATGCCGGTGGGGCGCGAGCGACCGCGTGATCGCCGAAGCGCGAGAGCGAGTGCTCGCCGCCAACGACGGGAAGCCACCGCGGGTGCTCGACCTGTTCGCCGGCGGCGGCGCGATCCCACTCGAGGCAGCACGGCTCGGCTGCGAGGCCACCGCGGTCGAGCTGAACCCCGTCGCGCACCTGATCGAGCGCTGCACGCTCGACTACCCCCAATGCTTCGGCCCGAGCCTCGCGGACGACGTGCGCGAGCACGGCCGCCGTTGGGTGCAACGCACCTGGGAGCGCGTCGGTCACCTATATCCGCGCGTGCGCGAGCCCGAGGGCCACCAGCTCGAACTTGACGCCGACCCTGGCGCTGAGCGCGCCGCGGGACGGCCGATCGCCTACCTGTGGACGCGCACCGTGCCATGCCCCAACACGGCCGGCGGAGCCCACGAGCTGCCGCTCGTGCGCCAGACGTGGTTGACCAAGAAGGCCGGGCGCTACGTAGCGCTACGGCCACGCGTCGATCGGGCGGCGCGAACGCTTCGCTGGGAAGTGGTCGAAGCGTCCGACCCGGCCGGCCTGGGCTTCGACCCCGCCGGCTTCTCCAGCCGCGGCCGCGCGAGCTGCCTGATCTGCGGCGCCGCCGTCGATGCGAAGTACGTGAAGGAGCAGGGAATGTCCGGACGGATGGGGATCACACCGCTGGCGGTTGTGCTGGTGAAGCCCAGCGGGCCCGGGCGGGAATACCTGCCCGCGGGCAGGTATTCCGAGCCGTCAGCGTTGGAGTGCGAGGCGGTGCTGGCGGGGCTGGACGTGACGCCGCCTGAGGAGCTGATTCCAGCTGACGACACCCGGAACTTCTGGACTCCGCAATACGGGCTCACTCGATTTCGCGACCTGTTCACGCCGCGCCAGCTCGCGACACTCTGCGCCTTCGCCCACGGCGTGCGCGAGGCGCGCGCGGAGATGGTGACTGGCGGAATGGATTCACAGCGGGCAGAAGCTGTGTGCGCCTGTCTTGGTTTGACGCTCAACCGTGTGGTCGACGCGAGCAGCTCGCTGGTCCGATGGGTTCCTCAGGGCACCTTCACGACAAACACCTACGCGCGCCAGGCGCTTCCAATGGTATGGGATTTCGCCGAGGCGAATCCCTTTGCCGGCGCCGTCAGTGATGCTGCCAGGTACGTCGAAAACAATGCGGACATCCTCGCGCGGCTCGCCGCCACCGGCCGGCGAGTCGCCGTTCAGCGCACGTCTGCAACCCAACTCGCCGACCACGACAACCGTTTTGACGCTGTAGTCACGGATCCGCCGTACTACGACAACATCTCCTACGCCGACCTTTCCGACTTCTTCTACGTTTGGCTCAAGCGGTCGGTCGGCTTCCTGTTCGAGGAGCATTTTGCGGGTGAGCTGACGCCGAAGAAGCGCGAGGCAATCGTCGCGCCCTACCGTCACGGAGGCGACAAGCCGGCGGCCCGCGCGTTCTACGAGCACGAGATGGCGGCGGCGTTCGGCGAGGCCCATCGGGTGCTCAAGCCTGGAGCGCCGCTAGTCTGCGTTTACGCGCACAAGACCACGCTCGGTTGGGCGGCGCTGGTCGAGGCGCTGCGGCGGGCACGGTTCACGATCACCGAAGCGTGGCCACTCGACACAGAGAACCCGGAGCGCTCGGTCGGGCAGGGGACGGCCTCGTTGGCGTCCTCGATCTTCCTGGTCGCCCGCCGCCGCGACACGAATGAGACCGGCTCCTACCACGACGTGCTCACCGTGCTGGACGAGGTGATCGAAGAGCGCCTGGACCGGCTGACGCGCGCCGGCGTCGCGGGCTCTGACCTCGTGATAGCGGCGATCGGCGCCGGTCTCGCGCCGTTCACGCGATACGCGACGGTGGAGCTGCCCTCGGGCGAGCCGGTCGCCGCCGAGCGTTTCCTCGAGGTGGTGCAGTCGCGGGTCCTCGACGCGGTGCTGGCGAAGGTGCACGAGCTGGGCGACGGCGTCAGTGCGATCGACCTCGCGACGCGGTACTACGTGCTGGCGCGCACGATGTTCGGCTGGGCCGACATCGCGTTCGACGAGGCGAACAATCTCGCCCGGTCCGCTGGTATCGAGCTGGGCGACGGTCTTGCTCACGGGCCATTGCGCCTGGCGGACGTGAAGGGCAAGAGCGTCCACCTGCGCGACTTCTCTGAGCGCGGGGGCGAGGCCGAGCTCGGTGAGGACGGTGGGCGGCTGATCGACGTGCTTCATGGACTGCTGTGGCGCGCCTCGCACGCGGCGCACGAGATCCCGAGCTACCTGGATGCGACGCGGCCAGATCCACAGCGGCTGCGGCAGGTCGCGCAAGCGCTACAGGGCAAGGCGCTGCGCGAGCAAGGGGAGTCAAAGCCGCCCGAGGCGCAGGCGTGCGAGCGGCTGCTCGGAGCCTGGAGCCGGCTGGTCGATGACAACCTGCTGCGGAGCCGGTCGTGACCTCGTCTTCGCTCGCCTACGCGCTGCGTCCGTGGACGGACGTCGTCCGGCCCCACCCCGATGTGGCCTCCGGCGACCTCGCGATGGGCACGTACGCGGCGAACCTCGCGAAGGTCGCGATGACCAGCGACGCCGAGCCGGTGTACGCCGACGCGGAGGCGTTCTTCGCCGCTACCTATTTCACCCCGACGATGGTGCAGTTGCTGCGCGACGTGTTCGGGGCGCTGGCGGGTGAGGGCGGGGACCGGGTGGTGCAGCTGAAGACGCCGTTCGGGGGCGGCAAGACGCACTCGCTGCTCGCGCTCTACCACGTCGCCAGCTCACGCCACGCGGCGACACAGGTGCTGGAGCTCGACGCGGTCCCCGACCCGGGAGCCGTGCGCGCGTGCGTGCTATCGGGGGAGTACCTCGATCCCGCGCGCGGGCGGGAGGTCGACGGGCGCACGATCCGCACGCTGTGGGGCGAGGTCGCCTACCAGCTCGGCGGCTGGCCGGCCTACGACGCGCTGCTCGTGGACGGCGACGAGGGACCGCCGCCGGGAGGCGAGAAGCTCGGTGCCCTGCTCTCGGCCGCCGCCCCAGCGCTCGTACTGCTCGACGAGGTGCTGGTCTATGCCGCCGCCGCGAAGGCGGTCACGATCGGCGCGAGCACGCTTGACCGTCAGGTGCTGCTGTTCGTCCAGCATCTATCCGAGGCGGTCAACCAGGCCCACAGGGTTGCGCTGGTCTATTCGTTGCAGGCGAGCGTCGGCGAGGCGGTCGGGGAGGAAGCGCTGCTCGACCAGCTCGAGAAGATCGCCGGGCGGATCGACGAGCGCCGCGAGCCGGTGTCAGGCGACGAGGTGCTGCGGGTCGTGCAGCGCCGGCTGTTCGCGCAGGCCGGCGCGGAGGACGTGCGCCACGAGGTTGGTCGCAGCTACGGCGCGCTGCTCGCCGAGCAGCTCGCGGCTGCGGCTGAAACCGACGCTGACCGGCGCGAGGCGGCGGCCGCCGGCGACGCGCTCGAGCGGCGGATCGTCGAGTCCTACCCGTTCCATCCCGAGCTGCTGGATCTGATGTTCCACCGCTGGGGGTCGCTGCCCTCCTATCAGCGCACCCGCGGCGCGCTGCAGTTTCTCGCCACTGTCGTCCACGCGCTGTGGGCGGGACGCGCCGAGCGCGAGCCCCAGGCGCTGATCGGTCCCGGCGACGTTGATCTCGCCGACGAGGGCAGCCGGATGACGTTCCTCGAGCAGGTCGGCGAGACCGAGCAATACCGATCGGTCGTCGAGGCCGACTTCCTCGCCGCCGACGCGGGCACACGGCGGGTCGACGAGCGCCTCGGCCGCGACGCCCCGGGCCTCGAGCGGCTGCGGGTCGGCTCGCGCGTTGCGACGACGATCATGCTGCTCTCCTTCGGCGCCCGTCAAGGTGCTGACCGCGGCGCGCTGGAGCGCGAGGTGATCGAAGCGTCACTGGTGACCG
>JALYUQ010000154.1 GCA_030853685.1 Actinomycetota bacterium
GGTCTTCGCGGCTGGCGGCAGCAGCCTCAGCCGCTGCTCCAGCTCCATTCGTGCTCGTCTCCAACATTCCGGCAGTCTCCGTTCTCGCCCTCAAGGTTCATTGATTCCTCGATGGTGAGCGTCTCACAGGACGTTGACAGAGAGGGAAGACTCGGCGTACAAGCGCGACGACGACCTCGTGTTCGCCCACCCGGCGACGGGCAAGCCGATCGACCGCTCCAAGCTGCTCAAGCGCTTCAAGGCCGCCCTGCGGCGGGCAGATGTTCGCGACGTTCGGTTCCACGACCTGAGGCACACCTCGGTACCCGGATGGCGGCCCCGGGGAATGCCGATGCGCGTCCTCCAGAGCTGATGGGCCACCAGGACTTCAAGACGACGCTGATCTACGCCGACTACGCGCCCAGCGAGCGCGAGGCTGAATGGGTCGAAGAGGCGTTCCGCCCTGTTGCCCCGGCGCTACCGTTGCCGATGAGTGAGCGTTAGTGCTCTCTACCCGGCACCCCGTCTCGGGGTTGTTCGGCGGGCTTGTGCCTGCGTCCCTTTCGCGCTTCATGGCCACCTGCGGGGCGAGGCCCCGTCTTATGGTCGGCTCCACGCTTCACGGCGGCCCTGACTGGGCCGACGACGCTAGCCTGCTCGTAGCGCGCGAGGTTGATGGAGGCGTTGTCATCCCGCTGATGGACGGCACCGCAGTTCTGGCAGGTCCAGTCCGAAGGTGACGGCGGTGGTACCGGTACGCCGTCTGCGGATGAATGCCCTGCGTGCGCGCCCACTCAGTCAGATTCACCCGAGCAACGTATCAACTAGAACGGACGTACGCTCACTATCACGCAGTATCCGGCGACCTGCTCACAACCCCCTGAGCAAGCGCCTTGCATCCTTGATCAACATGACCAGGTGCAGCGGATCGGTGGGTGAGGGCTCAAATCCGTATTGCGCGTACCAGACGCGTGCGCCCTCGTGCTTGGCGTGGACGATCAGCGCACGGATGCCGATTGGGTCGGCGGCTTGCAAGACACGGAGCACCGCGTCACGTAGTAGCGACACGCCAAGATGCCGGCGTTGGTGCTCGCGGGCGACGGCGAGCCGGGCAAGCAGGACGGCAGGGACGGCACGGTGCTGCGGCTGGCCCTTGAGCAGTCGCCTGGGCGCGGCGGATGGCTCGACCTGCGCGGCCGCAAGCGCGTAATACCCGACCACCCTCGTCGTGTCCTCGACAAGCGTGGTGACGAAGACGCGTGCTCCGCCGCTGGTGTGGCTAGCACGGGCGTGGCGCCTGAGCCAGTCGTCGAGCGCCGGCTCGCCGCAATCAAACGCGGTCGGATCGTGCTCTGGGGCGAGCGGCTCCGGGCTTCGATAGCCCACGCGTCAGTCGAAGACGCTCTCGGTAGCGAGCAGCTTGCGCAGGCCCTGGGGCTCGCGCGCCGGGCGATCGAGCAGCTCGACGAACTGCTCCCACGCGGAGTCATCGAGCACGAAGCGCGTGCGATCGGCGAGAACCCGCTCCGCTTCGCCGACAGCGGCGCCGACAACGAAGTCGGTGAGGTTGCGATGCGCGGCCAAAGCTGCGGCACGCACGACCTGGTCGGCAGGTTCCGTAACCCGCAGGGTCCAACGCGAATCCTTAAGCTCGGTCATTCAGCAAAGTGTACAGCCAATGGCCGTACAAGCAGAGTAGGCGGCGGGAGTCCATCGCTCGACGACTCAATGCTCGAGTGGGCCGCGATCTGGAAGGCGCTCCCAAAGGTGGTGTTCTCCACCACGCCGTCGGCGGTGCAGGGCAATGCCCGCCTGGCCTCCGGCGGCCTGGAGGAGGAGATCGAACGGCTGCGAGCCGAGCCGGGAGAGAGCGACATCGCGATCGGCGGCGCGACCCTCGCCGCCGAGGCAACCGCGTTGGGTCTGATCGACGAGTACCGGGCCAGGGTCTGCCCGGTGCTGGTTGGCGGTGGCATTCCGTTCTTTCCCCAGCGCGAACGCCGGGTGGATCTCGAACTCGTCGAGACCCACACCTTCAGCTCGAGAGTCGTCTACCTCCGCTACCGCTTGGCGCGCTAGCTGAGCTGCCTACGTTTCTTTGTGAACGGTTGATGGGACGTCCGAATCGAGCCGGCGGACGTCACACCGACAGCGCGTGAAAGCACGCGCCCGGGTCGACCCGCCCCGGCCGCTTCGCTCTTGCATCGTTGCCCTTCCGGCACTCTCGGCCGGACAGCTGCTTCCTGCCAGATCCGGAAGTAGGGCCACTTTCGATGGATGACACCGGCTGCGTGGTACAACGAAGTGGTACAATGGCCGACCGAGCTGACGGACTCTGACCGTCGTCGATCTCGAAACTCCCTGTTAATCGCCGCTTTCTGCTTTCTACGGAGGAGGGTGAGCGAGGGGACTCGAACCCCCGACCGCCTGGACCACAACCAGGAGCTCTACCAACTGAGCTACGCCCACCGCGACGGAACTGAATCTACCAGTCGACTCGCCCCCGGGCCTAGAGGTGCTTCCGACCGCCAGGCGCTATACGTTACCTGGATGCCCCCGGCAGGATTCGAACCTGCGACCATCGGATTAGAAGTCCGGCGCTCTGTCCATCTGAGCTACGAGGGCCTGCGGAGACTGTAAGGATGCCACGGCGAATCGCATCTGGCTGATGCTCGCGCTCGCGCTCACCGGGGCGTCGTCGGTCGGACCGAACGTCGCGAACGCGCGGACGCACGCCTCCCCGAACGCGGCCGCCACAGCGGGCACCTGCCTGCTCCCGGCGTTGGAGAGCCGCTCGACGAAATATGGCATCCGCACGTAACGGCCGCGATCGGCCTACAACGACGCTCAGAGGCATCTTCTCGCGGCTGCTGCGGAGGTTGCCGACGGGTGAAAATCATCGGGGCGCCCGGATTCGAACCGGGGACCTCGCGCCCCCAAAGCGCGCGCTACCACCAGACTGAGCTACGCCCCGACTAGGCGCGACAAGTCTACCCGGCAGGCGCACGCCGCGCCGCCGGAGTAGCCTCCGCCACCGCCATGGCGGAGATCGAGCCCCTGTGCGCTCTGCACTATGACCTCGCCGTAACGGGCGGACTCCAAGCCGTCGTCGCCCCGCCGTACGACGTCATCGACGACGCGCAACGCTCCGCGCTGGAAGCCAGATCTCCCTACAACGTGGTCCGGATCGACCTCCCGAAGGGCGAGCACCCATACGAGCAGGCCGCGGCCCAGCTCGCCATGTGGCGCGCGGACGGCGTGGTCGCAAGGGACGGCGAGCCCGCCCTCTGGGTCCTCACGCAGGACTACATGGGCCCCGATGGCCGGGGGCGCACGCGTCGCGGCTTTCTCGCGCGCGTTCGCATCGAGGACTACGGCGCCGGCCGGATCCGGCCACATGAGCGCACGCACCCCGGACCGAAGGAAGACCGCCTGCGGCTGACCCGAGCGACCAGGACAAATCTGTCCCCGATCTTCTCGCTCTTCTCAGATCCCCAGGGCGCAGCATCGAGCGCGCTGGGGCCCAGCACGCTTCTGACCCCCTGGGCGCGGACAGCAGATCCCGACGGGACCGTCAACCGCCTCTGGCGCGTCGGCGATCCTCAGGCGATCCTCGCCGTCAAGGAAGCCCTGCTGACCGCGGAGTTGCTGATCGCCGACGGGCACCACCGCTACGAGACCGCGCGCGTCTATGCCGAGGAGGTGGGCGGCGAGGGCCCGCACCGTTACGTCCTGATGTGCCTTGTCGCGCTTCAGGATCCAGGCTTGACGGTCTTCCCCACCCACCGGCTCGTCAAAGGGCTCGGGCCCCAGCAGCACGAGGCGCTCGCGGACGCGCTGCGCCGCGACTTCGAGATCGAGCCGCTGTCCGATCCCGCCATGATCGCCCCCGTGCCCGGGGATCGCGTCCGGATCGGCTACGTCGACAGCCGCCTCCGCCGTCCCTTCATGCTCACGCTGAAGGACGCCGGAATCGCCGACGCCGCACTGCGAGAGCACGCCGAGCCCTACCGGCGACTGGACACCGCGGTGCTGGAGGCGCTGATCCTCGAGGGTGCGCTCGGAATGACCGGCGAAGACATCGACTCCCTCGAGCACCTGGGATATTCACGCGCTGCCGGTCAGGCGCTCGAGCTCGTGCAGACGGGCGCCTACGACGCCGCCTTCTTCATGGCGCCGGCGCCGATCGAGCAGGTTCAAGCACTCGCCGCGGCCGGCGAGAGCATGCCCCCGAAGTCGACCTACTTCTTCCCCAAGGTCCCGACCGGGCTGCTTTTCAACCCGCTCGCGGAGTAGGCGTCGTTCGCGGCGCTAGGATGGCGCTGCCCGCGCGCACCCGCCAACCGCGAAACGCGCGCACCGCGACCACGAAAGACAGCCGATGAAGGCCACCGCCCACCGCCGCGACACCAGCAGCTTCACGCACCGGATCGACATCGGTCACCATCGGTTGGTCGCCGACGAGCCCCGCGAGCACGGTGGCGATGACGAGGGGCCAAGCCCGCAAGAGCTGCTGGCGGCGAGCCTCGCGTCGTGTGCGGCGGTCACGATCGAGCTGTACGCCAAGCACAAGGGCTGGGAGATCGGCCCGCTCGCTGTTGAGTGCCAGTACACGCCGGCCGAGCGTGGCGCTCCGACGAAGTTCAAGCTCACGCTGCGACTGCCTGACGGATGCACCGAGGAGCAGGCACAACGCCTGCTAGTGGTGGCGACCAAGTGCCCAGTGCATCGCACGCTCGACGGCGAGGTGATGTTTGAGGAGCGCGTCGAGCTGGTTGCGCAGGCGGCGATCTGACGCTCGACAGCGCCCGCCGATCACAAGGACGCGGCTCGCGCGCCCTTCGTCACTCGACCACCTCGACCCCCGCCTCACGCAGCTCCTGCACCGCACGCTGCGCGTCACCCGCCTGCAGCTCGACCGCGCGGGTGGCGCCCCGGTGCAGCACAACCCCGAATCCCGCCTTCCGCGCGTCTAGCGCCGTCGCTTTCACGCATACGTCCAGTGCGAGCCCCGCGATGTCGACCGCCTGTACCCCGCGCTCGCGCAGCAGGCGCTCCAGGCGGGTCTCCTCAAACCCCGAGTAGCCCTCGCGATCGGGCGCAGAGCCTTTGTCGAGTACTCCGTCGATCTGGCTCATGTCGAGCCCAGGGTGAAGCTGCGCACCGAGAGTCTCGCGCACGCAGTGCGCTGGCCATGGTCCGCCTTGCGCCGTAAAGGAGCTGTGGTCCGGCGGGTGCCAATCGCGTGTGGCGACCACGAACGGCGCCCGCTGCGCGAGCCGGTTGACGAGTGCAACCACCTCCTCGCCTTCCGGAACCGCCAGCGCGCCGCCCGAGCAGAAGTCGTTCTGGGCATCGACGATGATCAGAGCCTCCATCCCCGCCAATATAGTCACGCACAATCATGCAATTGCTCACGCGATCGATCGCAGATGAGCTGCGGCGCGTCCTTGCACCGCCCCACCATGCCGCGGCACCGGAGCTGCCAGCACATACCGAGGCCGGCGTGCTGGTGGCGCTCTACCTCGATGACCTCCACGCCGGAGTGGATGACCTCCACGCCGGAGTCGATGACCTCCACGCCGGAGTCGACTACCTCCGTCCGGGACTCGACGACCTCCACGTTGTCCTCACGAGGCGCCGCGAGGATCTTCGCCACCACCCGGGCGAGATCTCCTTTCCCGGCGGCCGGCGCGAGGAGGGCGAGTACGACCTGTGCGCGACGGCGCTACGCGAGGCCGAGGAGGAGATCGGCTTGCCGGCGCACGCCGTCGAGATCGTCGGGACATTGGCGCCGGCGACGACGGTCGCGACCGGCTACGTGATTCACCCGTTCGTCGGCATGATCGAACCCGGCCGCACGTGGACGCTCAGCGCGAATGAGGTGGCCGAGGTAATCAAGGTACCCGTGCGGGAGCTGCGCTGCGGTTATGCACGCCGAAGGCTGATCCGTCACGGCCTCCACCGCCCGCCGCGCATCCCAATCCGTACCGATACCTATCTGGCGGGTGAGCGCCTGATCTGGGGCGCGACGGCAAGAATCCTCACCGATCTACTACAGCGGCTACAGCCGAATCGAGGTGCTTCCGGCGGACGGCCGCTCCCAGCGCCGGCCGGCGCGGAGAGCTCTCAGCCCTTCTCGATCGGTACGCCGACCAAGCTCCCCCACTCGGTCCACGAGCCGTCGTAGTTCTTGACGTCCTGCTCGCCGAGCAGCTCGTGCAGCACGAACCATGTGTGCGCGGAGCGCTCGCCGATCCGGCAGTACGCGATGATCGGCTCGCCTGTGAGGACACCCTTGCCGCCGTACAGCTCACGCAGCTCCTGCGCGGACTTGAAGGTCCCGTCCTCCCTCACCGCCTGGGCCCAAGGGACCGACTTCGCGCCGGGAATGTGCCCGCCGCGCTGGGCGCCCTCCTGCTCATAGCCCGGGACCGCGATCAGCTCGCCTGAGAACTCCTTCGGCGAGCGGACGTCGACGAGGGGGCGGGGGCTTCCCACCGCGCCCAGTACCTCGTCGCGCATGGCGCGGATCGAGTCGTCGCCGCTCTTTGCGGTGAAGGCTGCCGGCTCGTAGCTGGGAACCTCGGTGGTCGTGGGGCGCTCTTGGGCGATCCAGCGCTCGCGCGGTCCGTTGAGGAGCTTGACGTTGTCGTGCCCGTAGTACTTCAGGTACCAGTAGGTGTAAGCCGCAAACCAGTTGTTGCGATCGCCGTAGAGGATCACCCGGTGCTCGCCGGAGACGCCGTGGCTGCCGAACAGCGTGGCGAACGCCTCGGGATCGAGAAAGTCGCGCTTGACGGGATCCTGCAGATCCTCACGCCAATCGAAGCCGATCGCGCCGGGAATGTGAGCCTCACGATAGAGGGCGGGATTCTCGTCCACCTCGACGATCCGGATCGAATCATCGTCCAGGTGCTGCTCGAGCCACTCCGGCTCGACGAGTACGTCCTTCGCATACTCAGCCACGTCTGACCTCCCTTGGTTTTAGCGAATTTCCGATCGCCTTTTGTCTATTTCGCTGCTGCGGCGAGTCTAGCTGGTGGACAGCAGGTGCTCGACGGCGGAGGCCGTGGCGCTGCACCACGCCTCGTGATCGCCCGGATCGGCGCCCAGCAGCAAATAAGGGATTCGCGATCCCTCACAGAAGCGGCGCACACGCAGTGCGCCGCTCGCGAGCAGTTCCGGAGCGACCGTTCCCGACGCCTCGTACACGATCGCGCGCACCGCCGTGTCGAGCATCCGCCCGAGCAACATCTCCAGGCGGGTGCCGTGCAGCGCGGCGAGCAGCTCCGGCGGTCCGGCGGCAGAGCCGAGCAGCAAGCACGCGACGCTCACGCCCTCCAATGCGCCTGACAGCGTGCCGACGCGATCGGGGTCGCCGACGAACGCCTGCGCCCCGGCGGCCTCGATCTCCGAGCGGCGCCCCGGGTCGCGCGTGGTGCCGCGCACCGCGTGTCCGCGGCCGCTCAGCTCCCGTGCCAGAGAGCGCCCCCGGCATCCGCAGCCGACGATCAGCGAGCGCGCCATGGCTTCTCGCACCCGCCCCGCAGGGCGGGTGCGAGGTGATCGCCGGCGCAATCAGGCCTGCGCATTAGCCGGAGCGCAACTTTCGGGGTTGGCACCGTGTTCTCAGCAATGTCATCAATCACCGCCCCACAGGGTTGCAGGATCGGGCGGCGTCCACATAAACAAAGCTGGAGAGGAGCATTACATGCGCCTACGATGTGCTGTACCCATTGGGCTGCTCGCCACGTTGGCGGGCGCCGCCCTACCCGGCGTCGCCAGTGCCGCGCCGGCAAGCGATCACGGCCTCACTAGTCACACCTTCCCGGATCCGAGCCTCGCTCGAGAGGAGATCGTAGTCCAGGGCCGGCTCACTGTCGCTCCGGTCGGCGAGCAGAAGATCATCCTCTATCACCACAACGCCGGCTCCACAGCGCGATACAAGCGATACGGGGTCGCGATGACCGACGCGCAGGGGTACTACCAGTTCGAGATCAAGCCAGGGCCCTCTACGAACCAGACCGGATTTGTGGTCGAGGACGGCCACCGCGCAGTCCACAGCCGCCTGGTCTACCAACGGGTGCAGGCACTTGTCAGCATAACCGCGGATCCGGCCAACGCGGACACTTTGCAGCCGGTGAGGTTCACTGGGCACGTCACGCCGGATCATCGATTTGGGCGCGTCCTGCTCCAGGCACAGGAGGGCAGCAGCGCTGACTTCCGGACAATCAAGGAGGGGCGGCTGGACGCCGGCTCCAACTACTCGATCAGCTACCGGTTCCGGCGCCCGGGTGTGCGCGACCTGCGGGTCCTGCTCCCTGGCGACCTGCGCAACATCGCGTCGCCGTCCGACCCGGTCAGCGTCACGATCCAGCAGCGGCAGAATCCGTCGTTCACGATCAGCAGCTCGTCGCCGATCACCGTCTTCAACACTCCGGTGACGATCTCCGGGACGCTGTACGAGCCCGGAACGATGACGACGGAGGGTAACACCAGCGTCACGCTGCACGGCCGCGGCACCGATCAGGGCTTCCGGTCGCTCGGCTCCACCACGACAGCCTCGAACGGGAGCTACACCTTCACCCAGAGCCCGACCCGCAACGAGCTCTACTACGTGGCGACCACGCTGCCTCCGCGCCGTCACACGGCGCCGCTGCTCGAGGGCGTCCGTGACGAAGTGACACTGATGGCGACCGCGGGGGCGGCGAGCAAGTCGGTGACGGCATTCGTCGGTCAGGTGACGCCCTACAAGGGAGGCAAGACGATCTGCCTCCAGCGCCTAGGCACCGATGGCAATTACGACAACGTCAAGTGCAAGGCGATCTCGACGAGCTCCACGTACGAGTTCGTCCGGACGGTGTTCGATACCGGGACCTTCCGGACCCGGGTCTTCTCCGATCGCTTCAACCTCGGCAATGTCTCGCCGACGGTGACGGTGAACGGCGTGCTGCCGCCCGCGACCACGGCACCCACCAGCTCGTAGACAAGACCACCAAGCGGCCTCTCCCGGCCCAGTGCTCCGGCCCCCGTCGCACGTCGCGGCGGGGGCCGGTGGTCGTTCAGGGGTCTGCGCTGCTCGTATCCGCCGCGCTCTCGATCGGGAAAGGCGTGTCGCGCAGATACCATTCCGCGTCGAGCGCGGCTTGACAACCTGATCCAGCCGCCGTCACGGCTTGGCGGTAGGTGTGATCGACCAAGTCGCCGGCTGCGAACACGCCGAGCAGATCGGTGAGCGTCGAGCGGCCCTGCGTGACGACGTACCTGGCGGGGTCGATCTCGACCTGGCCCTTCACGAGCTGGGATTGGGGCTCATGGCCGATCGCGATGAACGCGCCCGCGGTCGCGAGCTCACGGGTGGACCCATCGGCGCTGTGGCGCAGGCGCGCGAGCCCCAGCGACCCGTTCTCGCCGGCGGCGAGCTCCTGCACCACGTAGGGCTTCAGCCACTCGACATTGGGAAGCGCCCGAGCGCGCTCGAGCATGATCTTGGAGGCGCGAAATTCCTCGCGGCGGTGGACGATCGTCACCGTGGAGGCGAACTTGGCAAGGAACATCGCCTCTTCCATCGCCGAGTCGCCACCGCCGAGGACGAGGGCCGGCAGGTCCCTGTAGAAGGCGGCGTCACAGGTGGCGCAGTAACTGACCCCACGACCGGCGAGCTCTAGCTCGCCAGGCACTCCCAGCTTGCGGTGCTGGGCGCCCATCGCCAGGATCACCGTGCGCCCCACGTGCAACTCGTCGCCTACCCAAACCTTGTGCAGCCCCCCGTCGGGCGAGAGCTCGACGGCGGTCACGTCGTCGGTTTCCAGGCGCGCCCCGAAGTGCGCCGCCTGGTCACGAAAGTGCGCCATCAGCTCGGGCCCCACGATCCCCGCCGGAAAGCCCGGGTAGTTCTCCACATCAGTCGTCTGCTGTAACAGGCCACCCCATGCAAAGCCCTCGATCACGAGCGGCTCCAGCTTGGCGCGCGCGGTGTAAAGCGCGGCGGTATACCCGGCAGGTCCGCTGCCGACGATGATCACGTTCTCGATGCGCTGCTCGCTCACTTCATTTAGTATAGCTAGGATGATCGGGGGCCAGAGAGAGCTGGCGCCGGCTCGCCTTCCCACCTATGCACCGTGCGCCGCAATTGCAGGTACGCGACGGCGCCCGGAAGCGTCGGCAGCCAGAAGGCGATCGCACGGTAGGCGAGCACCGAGACAACCGAGATCTCGGCATCGACACCGAAGGCGGTGAACGCGCCGATCATCGCACCGTCGACGCCGCCGATCCCTCCGGGCAGCGGCAACGTGTTGCCGACCATCCCGACGAAGTAGGCCATCACGATCACGCCCCCTGCCGGAGAAGCGCCGAAGGCGTGAAAGCACGCCCACAGGACCGCGATGTCGAACCCCCACCAGCCGACCGCACCGAGTAGCTGAGGGTCTCCCGCGCGCAACAGCGCGATCGCGCTGCGCACGCCACTCGCGGCCGTCGCCGGCACCGCCGCGACGCGTCGTGCGAGCCAACCGGGCTTTCCGCCGCCGACCGTCCATCGGGCAACCAGGCGGTCGAAGTCACCTGGCAGCAATGAGACCGACAGGAACACCACGATCACTCCGGCGCCGAAGATCGCGGGCACGACCGTGATCGCGAACGGCGCCCGCCCGGAGAGCACTCCGAGATACAGGCCGAGGCCGTCGATCACGACCGCCGCCATGTAGACGGCGTAGAGCAGCGCGATGAAGGCGATCAGCCGGCAGGCGGCCATTCGCGCCTGCATTCCCGAACGGCGCAGCGCCCACGCGGTGAGCGCGAGCCCCCCGGCCCCGGCGGAGGCGAACAGGCGCGTAGCCGCCAATCCAGCCATCGTTATCTGGTAGCTCTCGCGCCAATTGATCCGCGACTCGCCTCGCACGAACACCGCCCGGAACAGCGCCACGTAGCCGCAGAAGGAGCACAGCTCGAGCGCCACGCCGAGCCCGAGCCACCACACATTGCCGCGCTGGATGCGGTTCCAGGTTTCCTGCAGCCCCAGGACCTTCGGCAGCACGAAGTAGAGGAACGCGACGATCGAGACTACGAACACGCCCGAGACGAGCACTCGCTTGCGCGTGAGGCGAATCCGCGGCATCTCCTCCGGGGCGGTGGAAGCCTGCTCGCGCACGAGGTCCTACTATGCGAAGGCTGTCCGCGAAGCGGGAAGCGACCGCGCTCGCAGCGCCGGCAGCGCGCGTGAGACTCGTCGGATGAGCGGCGCGGCGCGTGGTGCCTGCGCACGGACTGCCTCGGTCAACACAGCCCCGGCGAAGAGGTCGACCGCGTAGTGCTCGCCGAGGTACACGAGCGCGGCTCCGAGCACTGCCGTGTATGCTGATCCGAGCAGGCCCGCGACCGTCCCCACCTCGAACAGCAGGTGGGCCGCCATCAGTGAAGTAGCGAAATGCAGCGATGGCATGGCAGCCAGCGGGTTTCCTCCAAGAAGATCGTAAAGGGCCGGCCAGCGCTCCCCCCAGAACTGCTCGCCGTATTCGATCATCATGCGCCGGATCTCGATCTCGTGGCCATCCTCGGCGCACCCGTGAGCGGACGCCCACCACGGTGGCGCCGTGGGGATCGCCCAGTAGAACACGGCCCCGAGGTCGAACACCGCATACATCCGCGCGGCTGCCGCGGGAAAGCGAGCGCGATCTCGTAGCAGGACGTAGCCGAGGCTCGCATGGGGGACCAGGAACCAGATCCAATGACACCAGACGAGCACGCCCTCCAAGGGCCGTACCGCATCCGGACTCGCGAAGGCCCGCTGCAACCGGATCGTCGGCGGAGCCCCAAGCCCGAGCGCCCTGTCCAGAGCGAGCGGGTAATCGAGCCGGGCGCGCGCGGCGAGCCGCGCGGGGTCGTCATTGGGCATCTCGTACGCCGCCATGTAGGCCCACATGTTCAGCGTGCAGAGCGCCAGGTCCCGCGCGCGGCTGCGGGGGACTGCCACGCACAGCGCAACCGGGGCGAGCACCGCACTCCCAAGCACCGCCGCCGGGGGCAAATCTACCCGACGCCTCAGCACAGGGGCCGCGATCCCGACCGCGACGAGGGCCCAGGCCGTGGCTCCAATGCCCCTCGAGACGCGCAAGAAGCGGCAAGTATACGTTCGCACGGGGAGGCCGGCGCGTTCGCTGCCCGGAGTCCACACGTTTCGCGCCGGGGAGCCCGCGCTATCGGCGCCGGGGAGCCCGGACAGGCGCGGTCCGGACAAGCAGCGCCATTCTCGCTTGCGCATGGATAGAATGCCGCGGCCTTGCGAGATGACCCCACCGCCGCCAAGCCGCGCCGCTGGCGACCCCGACGCGGGCTGCTGCTGGCTCCGGCGCTGGTGCTCGCCGGATCGCTGGTGCTCGCGCCTAGCGCGCTGGCCAACTTCCTGACGCCGAAGTCAGGCGGCTCGCCCAACGCCGACCAGATTCACAGCCTCTACAAGGTCGTCCTGTACATCGCGGCGGTGGTGTTCGTGGTCGTCGAGGGGGCGCTGGCCTACTCGCTCTACAGGTTCCGCGCCAAGCGCGGGGCGGTGGCCGCCCAGATCCACGGCAACACGACGCTGGAGATCGGCTGGACCCTGGCGCCGGCGTTGATCCTGGTGGTACTCGCCGTGATCACCTTCGTCAAGCTCCCGAGCATCATCAACCCGCCGGACTCCGGCTCGCACGGCCTGGTCCTGTCGGCGTCGATCACCGCGCCCTCACCGCCGAACGGCAAGACGCTGACGATCTGCGTCCAGGGTCGCCAATATATATGGCGCTACATCTATGGCTCTGATTGCAAGACCAAGAGCTTTGAATCAAAGCTGCCCTACTCCTACCAGAAGATGGTCGTGCCCGCGGACACCACGATCGTGCTCGACATCACCGCGAGCGACGTGATCCACTCGTGGTGGGTGCCGTCGCTGGGCGGCAAGGTCGACGCAGTCCCCGGCTACACCACCTACACGTGGTTCAGGGCGCCCCACGCCGGCTCGCTGTACCACGGCCAGTGCTCCCAGCTTTGCGGGGTCGGCCACGCGGCGATGACCGCACTGGTGCAAGTCGTTTCTCCCGCGCAGTACGCAGCTTGGAGCGCCCAGCAGTCCAAGGCCATCGCGACCGCCAACGCGCAGGTGACCCAACTGCGACAGGTCCTCACCGCGAACGGCAACCTCTCTGCGAACGGAACCCCCTGAGCCCCGATGTCAGATCCTAACCGCGAACGGACCCTGATGGCAATGACTTCCACGACGGCCCTCTAGGAGAAGAACGAGCACGATGTCCACCACCGAGTACGCCGTCCGGTCCCTCGAACCGTCCAAACCCATTCCCCAGGTAGTCGCCGCAAAGGTCACCGAGCCACGCCAGACCAAGCGCTGGATCGACTGGGTCACGACCACCGATCACAAGAAGATCGGGATCATGTATTTGGTCACGACGTTCGTGTTCTTCGCGCTCGGGGGGATGGAGGCGCTGCTGATGCGCCTCCAGCTCGGCGTTCCAAACAACACGCTCATCACATCCGAGCACTACAACGAGCTGCTCACGATGCACGGAACGACGATGATCTTCCTGTTCGTGGTTCCGGTTATGGCCGGCTTTGGCAACTACTTCCTGCCGCTGATGATCGGCGCCCGCGACATGGCCTTCCCACGGCTCAACGCGCTCTCCTACTGGCTGCTGCTGTTCGCCGGGATCGTGTTCTACTTCACGCTCTTCTACCACCCGCCTGAGGCGGGCTGGTGGAGCTATCCGCCGCTGTCGAGCATCCAGTACTCCCCGAGCGGCGGCCAGGACGCGTGGATCTTCCTGATCCACCTCACCGGTATCTCCTCGATGATCGGGGCGGTCAACTTCTACGCCACGATCGTTAACATGCGTGCGCCCGGGATGAGCTGGGGCCGCCTGCCGCTGTTCGTGTGGGGGATCCTGATCTACGCCGTGCTGCTGATCATCGCGCTGCCGGTAATAGCGGGCGCGGTGACGATGCTGCTGACCGATCGCCACTTCGGGACGCACTTCTTCGATCCCACCAACCACGGCTCGCCGATCCTATGGCAGCATCTGTTCTGGTTCTTCGGGCACCCCGAGGTGTACATCATGATCATGCCGGGGTTCGGGATCATCTCCGAGGTGATCCCGGTCTTCTCGCGCAAGCCCATATTCGGCTACAAGGCGATCGCGATGTCGACAGTGGTAATCGCCTTTCTGGCGACGCTCGTCTGGGCGCACCACATGTTCGCCTCGCCGATCCCGATCGTCGTGCTCGGGTTCTTCATGCTGAGCTCGTTCTTGATCGGAGTGCCGACCGGGGTCAAGATCTTCAACTGGATCGCGACCCTTTGGCGAGGATCGATAGTCATGACCACGTCGCTCTACTTCGCAGTCGGCTTCATCGCCATCTTCGTGATCGGCGGGATCACCGGCATCTTCCTGGCGGTCTTCCCGGTCGACTGGCAGCTCAACGACACGTACTTCGTCGTCGCCCATCTGCACTATGTGCTGATGGGCGGCTCGGTGTTCACCGTCTTCTCAGGGATCTACTACTGGTTCCCGAAGATGACCGGGCGGATGCTGTCGGAGAGGCTCGGCAAGCTCTCCTTCTGGCTGATGTTCATCGGCTTCAATGCCACCTTCTTCGTCCAGCACGCCCTGGGTCTGTCGGGAATGCCGCGCCGGATCTACACCTACCAGCCGGGCCTCGGGTGGTCCACATACAACTTGATCTCGACGATCGGGTCCTTCGTTCTCGGCGTCGGCGTCATCCTGACGATGATCAACGTCGCGCGCAGCCTCAAGGTTGGCGCGCTCGCCGGGCCGGACCCCTGGAAGGGCAACACGCTCGAGTGGTTCACGCCCTCGCCACCGCCGGTCAACAACTTCGACGAGATCCCGCGCGTACGATCGGTCGAGCCGATGCGCGACATCCGCCGCGAGGTGGAGCGCCAGACCGGCGTGGCCCAGAAGAGCGGCGGCAGCGAGCGGTTCGCGCGGGTGTAGAGCGATGGCATCTTCTGCCAGCGCCGTCCTGGCACCAGCGGCCCGTTCCGGGGCGCGTGGGATCCTGGCCGACTACTTCGAGCTGACCAAGCCCAAGGTCCAGTCGCTGCTGCTGTTGACGACGGTGACGACGATGGAGGTCGCCGGCAGCCCGTCGGCCTCGAAGATCGCGCTGACGTGCCTGGGGGGCTACCTGTCGGCCGGGGGCGCGGGGGCGGTCAACCACTACTGGGACCGCGACATCGACGCCCGCATGATCCGCACCGCTTCGCGACCGATCCCGGCCGGGCGGATCGCGCCGCTCGCCGCGCTGCTCTTCGGGTTTGCGCTGGCGGCATCCTCGTTCTTGCTGCTATCACTGACGGTCAACGTGCTCGCCGCCTCGCTGGCACTCGGTGGCTTCGCCGGCTACGTGGGGATCTACACGATGTGGCTGAAGCGGCGTACGCCGCAGAACATCGTCATCGGCGGCGCCGCTGGAGCCGTGCCGCCGCTCGTAGGGTGGGCGGCGACCCGCGGCTCACTGTCCTGGACCGCGATCTACCTGTTCGCGATCGTCTTCTACTGGACCCCGCCTCACTTCTGGGCGCTCAGCCTACTGATGAAGGACGAGTACGCCAAGGTCAGCGTGCCGATGATGCCAGTCGCCCGCGGAGAAAAGGAGACTCGGCGCCAGATCGTGCTCTACGCGCTGCTGCTGTACGCGATATCCCAATTGCCGTTCTGTGCAGGATCCTTCGGGGGCATCTACCTCGTCGCATCGATGGCACTCGGAGGCGTGTTCGTCGCCGGGGCGCTATGGCTCTACCGCCGCGCCGATCGGCGCTCGGCGCTGCGGCTCTACCTGTACTCGCTGCTATACCTCGCGCTCCTGTTCGGTGCGATGGTGGCCGACGTCAAGCTCTGAAGCGCCGATCGATGCCGAGCGCTGTATCATCAGGACGCTGAGAATGGACCGCAAGCTCGCACGAAAGAACATCCGCTCCGGCCTGATCGCGGGCGCGATATGCGTCATCATGTTCGGACTGACCTTTGTGGCAGCGGCGATCTATCTCCACTCATGAGCGACACAGAGCACCCGGCGCCGCCCGCTGGCGAGAATATTCATCTCCCCGGCGAGTCGCTGATTCCGATCCTCTGCGCGCTTGGGATCACGCTGATCCTGGTCGGCACCACCACCAACTGGCTGGTTACGATCCTCGGCGTCATTATTTTTATCCCCACCGTCGTCAGGTGGATCCGGGACACGCGCCGCGATGTGGCGGCGCTGCCCGAAGAGCATCACTGAGAGCCCGCGCGTCGCCGGGCCAGCGGGGGCGCGTCGCCGGGCCAGCGGGGGCTTCAGGCCGGTGCACGCCGGTCTGCCGGTGAAAGCAGGCGGGTGGCTTGGCGAGCGGGGGCGGCGGATCGCAGCGGCCCAAGCGTCATCGCGAGCAGAACATATAGGGGCCCCGCACCGACGTCCGTTGCGCTACCGCTCCCGCAGGGAAGTGCTCACGCGCCGTCGCCGAGCTCCGAGCGCCGATCCCATCACCGTCTGCTTACGCACCCGCTTTGACCACTGGATCAGGGGGTCCTACGCACGGACGCCCCCGGAAGGCATAGGATGCCGGCCGCAGTGATGCGCGAGCGATCAGGAGAACGAGGACGAGGTGCGTAGGAACCCTCTGCTGCAGATGCTGGCGATCGGCGTGGTCGCCGTCGCGATCGGCATCCCAATCGCGCTGCTCATCCCGTGGTATCCGATCGACGCTTCCAAGCAGGCGGGGACCTTCCGCACGGTCTACGACGTGCTTTTGATCGCCTCTGTGCCGATCTTCGTGCTGGTCATAACGGTCGTCGGGTTCTCGGTCTGGAAGTTCCGGATGCGCCCCGGCCAAGAAAACGAGGATGGTCCTCCGATCCACGGCAACACGCGGCTCGAGGTCGTGTGGACCGCGATGCCGGCGCTCATCCTCGTCTCACTTTCCAGCTTCGCGTTCGCCGAGCTGCGATCGAACGAGGCGAGCAAGAAGAGCGAGATGACGGTGAACGTGACCGAGCGGCAGTTCGCGTTCGAGTTCTCCTATCCGCAGCCGGGGGGCAAGACGGTGGTCTCCTCCCAGCTCTACCTGGCAAAGGACGAGCCGGTCGTGTTCAAGATCCGTTCGCTGGATGTCATCCACAGCTTCTTCGTCCCCGAGTTCTCTGAGAAGATAGACGCCGTGCCGGGGATCACGACCACGCTGCGGGTGACGGCGACGAGGCTCGGCACCTACCCGGCGGAGTGCACCGAGCTCTGCGGGGCGGGTCACTCGCTGATGCGCTCGACGGTACGCGTCCTGAGGCCGTCGTCGTTCCGCACATGGTTGGCTTCCCAGCCGGCGAACGCGGCCCCACCAATCGGCTCACCGCCTTCATTCGGCGTCCAGCCAGGGGTGCCGGGCGCACCGGCGGCGTCCAGCTCCACCGCCAAGACCTCCACTGGCGCCCCCTCCAAGAGCTCCACTGGCGCTGCTTCCAAGAGCTCCGGTAGCGCGCCAGCCAAGAAAGTGACAAAGTGATGACCCTCGTGCAGGCGATCCGTGCAGGACAGGAGATCCGATGATGACGATCGCAGCCAAGCTTCGCGCGCCCGGCTGGTACCGAGCCGCACTGTTCGATGTTTTCGGCTTAGCCTTCTCCATCGGGCTGGACGTGCTGCTGCGGTGGCTGATGCACTACCACCCGATCCTCGACGGCGACGCGATCACGACAGTCGCGCTGATCGCCGTTCCGCTGTTCTTCCTGGTCGGCCTCGGCACGGCGGATTACTGGTTCTACTGGGCGGCCGGCAAGCGCACCCGCGCCGAGGACCACTCAGCGCACGGAGCCCGCACCTGGCGCGACTACTTCCGTGTCAACACCGACCACAAGGTGATTGGCATTCAGTATGTCGTCACGTCTTTCTTCTTCTTCCTGGTCGGCGGCCTGATGGCGATGCTGATGCGCGCCCAGCTCGCGCAGCCGGGGATGCAGTTCGTCACCCCTGAGCAGTTCAACGGGCTGTTCTCGGTCCACGCGACGCTGCTGATCTTCCTGTTCGTGATCCCCGTGTTCGCGGGTCTGGCGAACTTCGTGCTGCCGCTGATGATCGGCGCGCCGGACATGGCCTTCCCGAGGCTCAACGCCCTCTCCTTCTGGCTGCTGCCGATGGCCGGGCTGATGATGCTGATGAGCTTCCTCGCCCCGGGAGGATCGTTCGCCGCCGGCTGGACCGCCTACACCCCGCTTTCGACCACGATGCCCCTGGGCCAGATCTTCTTCACGGTCGCGGTGCAGCTCGCGGGGGCCTCCTCGATCGCCACCGCGCTCAACTTCCTAGTGACGATCATCACCATGCGCGCACCCGGGATGAGCTTCTTCCGCATGCCGCTGCTGGTGTGGGCGAACTTCTCGACCTCACTGCTGGTCGTGATCGCCACGCCGTTCATCGCCGCCTCGCAGTTCTTCGTACTGCTCGATCGCGCGCTCGGATTCCATTTCTTCGACGCCTTCGTCGGTGCCGGGCGAGACGGCAACGTGATCATGTACCAGCACGTCTTTTGGTTCTACTCCCACCCCGCGGTCTACATCATGATGCTGCCCGGGTTCGGAATCATCTCCGAGATCCTCGCGGTCAAGGCGCGCAAGCCGATCTTCGGCTACCGGATGATGGCCTTCTCACTGCTGGCGATCGTGGTGCTCGGCTTCACGGTGTGGGCGCACCACATGTTCGTCTCCGGGATGCAGTCCTGGATCCGCATCCCGATGATGATCACGACGGCGATCATCGCCGTTCCGACGGGAATCAAGATCTTCTCCTGGCTGGCGACGCTGTGGAAGGGCGTTCTGCACCTCGATACTCCGATGCTGTTCGCGCTCGGCTTCCTGACGATGTTCACGCTCGGGGGTATCAGCGGCGTGATGCTGGCGATGATCCCGTTCGACATCCACGTCAGCCAGACGTACTTCATCGTCGCCCACATCCACTACGTGCTGTTTGGTGGCTCGCTGTTCACGATCTTCGCGGGCGTCTACTACTGGTTCCCGAAGATGACGGGGCGAATGCTCGACGACCGGCTCGGCAAGCTGCACTTCTGGCTGACGTTCATCTTCTTCAACGTGACCTTCGGCCCGATGCACCTGATCGGGATCCAGGGCATGCCCCGTCGCGTCGCCGACTACGCGGAGAAGTTCGCGACCTGGAACCTGCTCATCTCGGCGTCGAGCTTCGTACTCGGCGCGAGCACGCTGGTCTTCCTCTACAACATCGTCGCAAGCTGGCGCGGTGGGCCGCGGGCGGCTGCCAACCCATGGCGGGCGCTGACGCTCGAGTGGCAGGTGTCCTCGCCACCGCCGATCTTCAACTTCGATGCCGTCCCGACCGTCGTCGGCGGGCCCTACGAGTACGGAGTTCCGGGCGCGGTACACGGAATCTTCCAGTCCCCGGCAAAGGCCAAGCACGCAGTGGGGGCCGGTAGCTTCTCGACGCCTCCCAGCCAGCAGGATCTCGAATGAACACAGTCCTCGTCGTCGCCAACGAGACGCTCGGGGGCCGGTCGCTGATGGAGGCGATCCGCGCCCGGCTGGCACAGGGCGACACCCGCTTCGTGCTGTGTGTTCCCCAGACCCGACCCAAGTCAGGCCTCGTGATCTACGCCGACGCGGTGCAAGACGCCGCCCAGGCGCGCCTGAACCTGGCGCTTGGGTTCGTCCGCGCCGAGGGCATCGAGGCGATCGGCGAGGTCGGAGATTCCGATCCGTACACCGCGACGATGGACGCCGCGCGCGAGCACCACCCGAATGAGATCATCATCTCCACCTATCCGGAGAACCGCTCGGGATGGCTGCGCCGCGACTTGATCGAGCGCGTCCAGGACGCGTCCGGAGCTCCGGTCGAGCACGTGGTGGCCGACATCGACACCGAGGGCCTGGACTTCGACCTCACCCTCGCAGTAGCTAACCGGACTGCAACCGGCGATGAGCTGCTGGCGGCGCTGAAGGCAAAGGCTCACGAGGAGGCCGGCAAGCAGCGCGGCCGGCTGTTCATAGTGGTCGTCCCCCTAGAGGGTCGCGACGGCTCTGCATCCAAGCGCGCGCGCAAGCGCCTGGCGCGAGTGCTGGGCAGGCTGCACGGCGCTGGCTTGGTCGCCGCCGGCATGATCGGCGACCCCGACCCGTACACAGCGATCATGAACGCGCTCCAGTACTTCCGCGTCGACGACATCGTGATCTCCACGTTCGCGCAGACCAAGTCGGGCTGGCTGCGCGGAGACCTGATCGAGCGCGTGCGCAGCGCGAGCGGCAAGCCGGTCGAGCATGTGGTCCACGAGGCCGTTGAGCGCGCCACCGCATAGCGGGCATGGAAGCCGCATCGCTCCCCCACGTCGAGCACCACGGGCCGCCCCCCGCGCATCGATCCTCGCGCGTGGAGCCCCCGGTGCTGGGCATGATGCTCTTCATCATCTCGGAGATCATGATCTTCGGCGCGTTCTTCACCGCGTACTTCTTTATCCGCATCGTCACCCACGACTCCTGGCCCGCGAAGGGAAACGTCATCCCCGAGCCTGTGGCCGGGATCAACACGGCGATCCTGCTCTCCTCCTCACTCACGATCCACTGGGCGCTGACCTCGATCAAGAGAGGCAA
Source organism: Actinomycetota bacterium (assembly GCA_030853685.1). GTDB lineage: Bacteria > Actinomycetota > Thermoleophilia > Solirubrobacterales > Solirubrobacteraceae > Palsa-465. The sequence continues at coordinate 20,631 of JALYUQ010000154.1, forward strand.
CCGCTTTGGCCTGAAGGCGGGCATGCTGTCGACCTTCCTGCTCGGCTTGACGTTCATCTTCGTGCAGATCAACGAGTACGTGCATCTCGGCTTCGCCCCCGCCAACTCGGCTCAGGCGTCGGTCTTCTACGCGCTCACCGGCCTGCACGGCGCCCACGTGATCATCGGCCTGTGCATCCTGCTGATGGTCACGATCCGCTCCTTTCGCGGTCACTACTCCCCTGAGGAGCATCGCGGGATGGAGGTGCCCGGGATCTACTGGCACTTCGTCGACCTCATGTGGGTCGTTGTGTACACCTCGGTGTACGTTCTGTGACGCCCAGGCGGCTGGGGCGCGACTGCCCCGGCGGCGGGGCCCGGCGGTGGGCCCAGCTTCGGGCCGGGCCACGGGCTCAGGTGCACCGGTAGTGATCAACCCACTGCGATCCGTGGTCGTGCTGTAGTGATCAACCCGCTGCGATCCGAAGCCGATGCCTTCCGCGCCCTGATCTACGTGGTCGCGGTGGTCGTGGTGATCGTGGTCGTGGTCGTGGTGACGCGGGCGCTGTAGCTACTTGGTCACGCTCGCGAGGAACGCGACCAGCGCCTGGACCTGGCTCTTGCTCAGCGTCTTACCGAAGGTCGCCGGCATCACGCCCGTGGGGTAGCCGGAGGGCAGGAACACGTAGGGGTTGGTGATCGCAGCGGAGATGCACTTCGTCAGCGAGGCGCCACGCGCCTTGATCGAAGCCGGGAGCTTGCAGTCGGACGCCAGGTGGGTGTCGAGATTCGGCCCGACGGTGCCCGTCGTGCCCGCAGCCGCCAGCACGTGGCACGATCCGCACCCGCCGAGGCCCGTGAAGACCGTCTTCCCGTTAGCCGGCGTCGGCGCTACGGTCTGCTGCGAGGCTGCGGCCAGCGCGCCGGTGTCCTGACCGGGCTGGGCGGCCACGAAGGCGACGTAACCGGCGACGTCCTGGGCACTTTGGCCCTTGAAGATGCCCGTGGGCATCACACCTTGGGTGTCGGGGTGCTGGATCCAGAAATCGACCAGTCCCTGAAAGTTGCCGCTATGCAAGCCATCGGCCCGGTCCTGCCTGAACGCGACGTCGAGGTTCGGGCCGATCGCGCCTGTCGTCGCGGCGTGACTGAGCACATGGCAGACCCCGCACTTGCTGACGAAAAGCTGCTTGCCGTGGACGAGGTTCGCCGTCGGGTGCTTGAGCGAGCACCCGCCCAGCGCGACGAGGACGAGCGCACCACAAGTCAGAGCCCTGAGGCCACGAGGAGCGAGAGTGCGTAGAAGGACCTTCACCATGCGCTGCGGGCGCCACTCTACCCAAGCGCGCGGCATCGAGGCGCCGCCACGAAGCGCGAACCAGACGCGCCAAAGCCCGCCCAGAGCCTTTGAGGGGCGCGCCGAGCTTGCCGGCGACCTTTCCGCAGACGCACCGCACTTCCGCCGGCGCGCCGAAGGCGCTGTTAGCATGCCCGCGCATGAGGATCCGCCAGAAGTACCGCCTGCGGACACCCTCGACGGGGAGGGAAGTCGTGATCGAGGCCGAGCCCGGCCGGGATTACGTCGACCGCGAGACCGGCGAGCGGCTCGATGTAGTGGCAGAGCTCCTGCCGCTGGCCCCTACGGCATCCGAGCTTCCCTGGTCGGTCGAGAACCTGCGGTTTTGCAACTGGTGCGACCAACTCACCCAGAAGGACCTCAACGATTGCCCGCACTGCGCCCGGCGGATGACCCCGCTCGCACCCGAGGAGGAAGGCGATGCGCGGTAGACCTCGGCTCCGTAGCGCGTTCGCCGCCCTCGGCTCGGGACTCGCGCTGGCGGCTGGCGTGTCGGCGTGCGGTGGCGGCGGATCGTCGGCAGCCGACACGTCCGGTGCGCCGCAGCTAACGGTCCCGACCTCCGCCGCGCCGAGCGCAGCGGCGTCCACCGCCACCACGAGCAGCGCGACTACGACGACGGGTAGCACTCCAGCGTCTGGATCCTCCACATCCTCATCGCCGGGCGCCGCGGGCTCCGGCGCCTCGGGCTCCGGCGCCTCGGGCTCGACCTCCTCGGGCTCGTCGGGCGCAGGCTCCTCGGGCTCAGGCTCCTCGGGCTCGTCGGGCACGGGCTCATCGGGCTCGTCGGGCACGGGCTCATCGGGCTCGACCTCCTCGGGCTCCGGCTCGGGCTCCTCCGGTACGACCGGCTCCGGCGGCGCGAGCGCGTCCGGCGGCGGAACATCGACCAGCACCGCCCCGAGCAGCCCGGCCAGCGGTGGCGCGGGACTGGGCGGCAATTCGGCATTCTGCAAGGAGAGCCCCGGCGCCTGCTAGCCGCCCT
>JALYUQ010000175.1 GCA_030853685.1 Actinomycetota bacterium
GTCCCCCGGATAGGCTGGTTCTCGGGCGGAGGTTTATGGGACCTTAGCCGCCGCCGGTCAAGATCGCACGTAATGGCTCAGACCGGTCCAAGCCCACCCGCTCGAGCGCGTGCCGAAATTCGCCGGAAACGGGTCTGGAGGCGCCAGCGCCTGGTCCTCGGCTCGTCATTGGTGCTTGCCGGCGTGATCCTGGCGCTCGTCGAGTCCGGTAGCGGGAGCTCCGGTCGCCTCTCTGCGTCGGGCGCCACCCGCGTGCACGTAGAACGACGGCTGGTGGTGTCCCCGATTGGCGCCCTACCCGCGCCGGTTCAGGACGCCGCCGTGGCTGGACTCGGCGGGCAGCGGCTGGTGCTCATTGGCGGCCTGGATGCGGCTCAGCGCTCGACTGGGGCGATCACGCTGTTGAGCGGGGGTGCGACCAAGAGCGGCGGCGTGCTGCCGGCGGTGCAGCATGACGCCCAGGCGGCCGCTCTGGACGGAGCGGTCTACCTGTTCGGCGGCGGCGACGCTGCCTCGTATGACCACATCCTCCGGTATGAACCGGCCCGTGCCACAGTGAGCAAGGCTGGCACGCTGCCGCAGCGCTCGTCCGATGTTGCGGTTACTGTGCTCGGCGGCACGGCATATGTCGTCGGCGGTTACGACGGCGCGCGGGCACTCGACACGATTGTCGCATGGCGCCCCGGCGCCCCAGCGCGCGTAGTCGCCCATCTGCCGGCCGGATTGCGATATGCCGCGGTCGCCGCGGTCGGCAATCGTCTGGTCATCGCCGGAGGCACCACGTCCTCGGGCATGAGCGACACGATCTCGAGCTTTGACCCAAGGACAGCGGCGGTCGAGCAGATCGGCCGGTTGCCGGCGCCGATCACGCATGCCTCCGCCGCCACCGTGGGGGGCTTGGTGTACGTGGTGGGAGGCCGCCAGAGTCCGAGCGGGTCGCTCACTGACGCGATCCTGTCGATTGACCCAGCGAGCGGGGTGGCGCACCGCGCCGGCCGGCTCCCGCAGCCGCAGTCGGACGCGGCAGTCCTTGCCGTGGATGGGCGGATCATCGTCGCGGGCGGCGAGAGGGTGAGCGCGCCTGCCCGAGCGATCGTGGCAGTCACGGTGCAGCAGCGACGAGTGGAGGCGCGCGTGCCGGCGACCTCGAGGGTTGCCGCGATCGATCAGTCCCTGGTCGCGCGAGGGTTCGGCACTACCCTCGCAGCCAATCCCTCGTCGATACCCGCCTACGACGCGGCAGCGCGGAGGAACGGTCTCCCTGGCTACCTGCTGATAGCGGACCGCGGCAACAACCGAGTGCTCGTCGTCAACCCTCGGGACAGCGTAGTGTGGCGGTACCCAACGGCCGCTGACCTGGCGGCGGGACGAAGGCTACGCTTTAACGACGACACGTTCGTGGCACCAGGTGGCCAAACGCTGATCGCCAACGAGGAGGACAACGCCGCGATCGTCTCGATGGGGATCGGCGATCACAGGCTTCGCGTGCTCTTTGGTCAACCCGGCGTCAGCGGCGGCGGTGCCAGCCACCTGAACTACCCGGACGACGCCTACGCTTTCGCGGACGGTAGCTTTACCGTCGCCGACGCCTACAACTGCCGGATACTGTTCGTCAGTGGGGGCGAGATCGTCCGTCAATACGGCCGTTCCGGCGTCTGCCGGCACGATCCGCCCGGTTACTTAGGGGCCGTCAACGGAGACACGCCCACCCCGGGCGGCGGCGTACTGGTCAGCGAGATACCGGGGCACTGGGTTGACTCGATCGCGGCCGATGGCACCCTCCGCTACGCCGTCAGGGCTTCGGCCAGCTACCCTTCGGACCCGCAGCCCCTTCCGCACGACCACGTGCTGCTGGCCGACTACGCCAGTCCGGGGCACGTGCTGGTGATGGATCGCTTCGGCCACGTCTTGTGGCGTTACGGACCAGCGTCTGGCGCCGGGCGGCTGGACCATCCTTCGCTGGCGCTGGAGCTCCCCAACGGCGACATCGCCGTCAACGACGACTATCGCGACCGCGTCGTCGTCATCAACCCGCTTACTGCACGAATCGTCTGGCAATACGGCCATACCGACAAAGCAGGGACCGCTTCGGGTTACCTGAACACCCCTGACGGGATGGACTTCATCCCGGCTGGGCGCAACGGTCAACTCGACTGGACGGCCGTCGTGCACCCGTGATGCGCCGCGGGCCTGCTCAGGCTGGTGCCGGCCTGGTGAGGACCGACCGACGAACGGGACCGACACCGAACGGCCTCAACGGTTCCGGCGCGCGACGGCGATGCCACCTTCATGATCGAGTGCCCGCACCGTGATCTCGGCGAAGCCCACATCCTCCAGCGCGCGACGCCACCAGTCGGCCCCGGCGGGATGCTCTCCGCGCCCGGCCACATGCCGGATAGCGTTCTTCAGCAATCGCAGGGCGCCCGCCGGTCCGCGCCTGAGCATCCTGGCCACGAAGCGTGCGATCAGCGCTCGGTCGCGGGCGCCGCTAAGACCCACGTGGAACATCATGTCGCCGATCACCAGACGCCCGCCCGGGCGCAGCACGCGGCGTACTTCGTCCAGCGCCTGGCGCTTACCGGCATCGCTCAGGTGATGAAAGCAGTAGTTGGAGAGCACCACATCGACAGATTCGTCATCCAGCGGAAGATCATTCGCCATACCGAGCACCACGTCTACGTTGGCGATCGGAAGGCGCGCAAGCTTGGCTTCGAGGTGGCGGCACATCGCGGGTGAGACGTCCAGTGCGCAAACATGACGAGCCCTAGGCGCAGCCGCGAGTGCGAGCAGCCCGGTTCCGGCACCGATGTCGAGGACTCGGTCGTTGCGGTTCAGCCGTCCGAGCGCGATGATCTGCTCGCGCAGGCTCGAGAAGCCGGGCGTGCTCGCTAGCTGCTCCAGCTCGGCGACGCGATCGTCCCAGTTCTTGGACCGGCGCGCCGAGAGTCGAGACCGGCGGCTCGTTGGGCCCGGAGAGGACCCCGTAACAGAGCTCGCCACGCACTCCGGCACCGTGATGGTCAGGAAGGCGATGAGATCTCCTTTGAGCACATACGTAAGCTCCATTGGAGACCCATCGCGTGTCTGAGATCTAAAGCGCCGATGAGATTCCGCTCATCCCTCGAGTAATCCTGAACTTCCTTGCCTGCTCCGATGCGCCCCCAACCTCCCTCTGCTCCGAGCACCGGCGACTGGCGACGGCGACGGCGCTCCCCTGGCGAGCGGGCACGTCGCGGACGGGCTCTGCGACGGAGGCGGTTGGTCGCGCTCGCGATCGTTGCGGGGCTTGGAGGGGTGCTCGTCGCGGTGATCGCGCCCGTTGGTTCGAGATCCCGAACGAGCGTGCGGCACTCCGGTCCAGCAGTGGCGTCGCGCCGTGGCCTCCCGACCCGTAGCCGTGCGGGTGAACGAGCTCGGTCGCACGGCTTCTCGGCGCCAAGGATGCGGCCACGACCATCCACGCCGTTCGCCGTGGGACTGCTTGTCCTGCGGCTCGTGGACAGCACGCGGTCGACACGGCTGCCGGACGGCAAAGTGCTCCCACGCACGCTGATGACATATGTGAGCTATCCAGCGCTCGGTTCGGCTGGTGGCGGCTACGTTCGCCCCGCGCGCCCCGCCCGCGCGGGGGCCCCCTTTCCGCTGATCGTCTTTGGACATGGCTTCGACGAAACTCCGTCGATGTACGGATCTCTAATCCGATCCTGGTCGCGTGCGGGTTACGTCGTGGCCGCACCCGTGTTCCCGCTGGCTAGTGCGGACGCCCCCGGGGGACCGGACGAGTCCGACCTGCCAAATCAGCCTGCGGACATGCGCGTGGTCATCTCGCGCATGCTGGCCGCCAGCGATGCATCATCCGGTCCGCTCAGCGGTCTGATCGATCGGCGACGGATCGCCCTCGCGGGGCATTCTGACGGCGGTGATACCGCCCTGTCCGTCGCCTACGATCCCCGGTTCCTCGACCGGCGTGTGGGCGCCGCGGTGATCCTGTCCGGTGCCGAGATCCCCAGTGTCCAGGGCTTTCAGATTCGCTCCGGGCCGCCGCTGCTGGCGACCCAGGGCACCGCTGACACGATCAACCCACCGAGCGCCACGAGCGCCTTCTACGACAGCGCCTCGGTTCCGAAGTACCTACTCGAGCTCTTGGGCGCATCCCATTTGTCCCCCTACTCATCCCAGGAGCCACAACTGGGTGTGGTCGAGCGGGTCACGGTCGCCTTCCTCGATCACTACCTGAAGCACGCACCCGGAGCCTTGCAGCGGCTGCTCGCGGCCGGAAGGGTGCCGGGGGTTGCGACACTCGAGGCCGGTCCGTAGCGCATGCCGGTCGTGGAACCAGGTCCTTACAGCCGCGACTTGTTCGCTGTTCTGGTGCGCTGAGGAGCTTGCTGCGTGCGAAGGTGGCGTGTGCCTGAAGGCGTGACTGCGTTTGCTCCCGGACGGATCAACCTGATTGGCGAGCACACGGATTACAACGAGGGGCTCGCGCTTGCGTTGCGATCGGGGCCGGGGTCACCGTGCGGGCCAGCTCGAGAGAGAGGCGCCGGATCGAGGCGATCGCCACCCTCCTCGGCGGTGCTGGAGGTGGCCCTTTGCCTGGCGCTGCTGGCGTGCAGCGGCACGCCGGCGCCCGAGCGCATCGAGCTGGCGCGGATCTGCTCGCGCGTGGAGAACGATTGGGTGGGCGCCCGGACGGGGCTGTTGGACCAGCTCGCGTCGCTCTACGGCGAGGCGGGCAGCGCGCTGCTGATCGACTTCCGCGGCGTGAATGTACGCACCGTCCCGCTGGCGCTCGGGGGTGCGCGGCTGGCGATGCTCGACTCGGGCGAGCGGCGCGAGAATGCGGCGTCCGCATACAACCGGCGCCGCGCCGAGTGCTCGCGGGCTTGCCGGGACCTGGGACTCGTGAGCCTGCGCGATCTCGAGCCAGCGATGGTGTCCCGCCTGCCCTCGCCCCTGAAGGAGCGTGCGTGTCACGTTCTCACCGAGAACCGGCGCGTGGCGCAAGCCGTGGCCGCATTGCAGCGCCAGGACCCCGATCAGCTCGGAGCGTTGCTCGACGCCTCTCACGTGAGCCTGCGGGATTTCTACGAGGTCTCGACGCCCAGGGTGCAAGCCGCGGTAGCGCGGATGCATAGCGCGGGGGCGCTCGGGGCCCGGATCGTGGGTGGGGGCTTTGGCGGGCACGTGCTCGGGCTGCTGCCGGGCGACGCACCGACGCCTGAGGGTGCCGTCGAGGTCTGGCCCGGGCCGGGGGCGCGTGTACGAGTAGTGTGAGCATCCTCATATGACCGATGCGAGCTCGACACTCTCGAAATGGCGCAGGACACTTTCGGCGACGCGCGCTGAGGCCGTCGACACGCCGTGCGAGGCCTGAATGATGCGAGCTGACGCGCTCGAAGCAGCGCAGGAGAAGATGCGGGGCGCCGGCCAGCCCGAGGAGGCGATCACCAATTTCCTCAGCGCCCACGAGCGACTGCTGGGGGGCACGCCGGTAACGATTGCCAGCAGCGAACTGGTGCCCGCCCGCGATGTGCCCTCGCTCGAGGACCTGCCGGAGATCGGCGACGGGGACGCCAAAGCCGCGCTCGAGCGTGTCGCACTGGTCAAGCTGAACGGCGGCCTCGCGACGAGCATGGGGTTGCGCTACCCGAAATCGCTTGTGCAGGCGCGTGACGGCCGATCCTTCCTGGAGATCATCGTCGGACAGGCGCTGGCGCTCCGCCGGCGCTACGGCATCCGCCTGCCGCTGGTGCTGATGGACAGCGAGGCGACGCAGGCGGATACGTTGCGGGCGCTGGGAGACCATCCCGAGCTGGCCCCCGGGTTGGCGCCCGACTTCATGCAGAGCATGGTGCCCAAGCTCGATGCGGAGGATCTCGGCCCGGTTAGCTGGCCGCCCGAGCAGGAGCTCGAGTGGTGCCCACCGGGCCACGGTGACGTCTACGGGGCCCTGCGGCGCGCAGGGGTGCTGAGCACCCTACTCGAGCAGGGCTTCGAATACGTGATGATCTCCAACTCCGACAACCTGGGCGCGACCGCGGATCCACGCATCGCCGGCTTCCTCGCCCGCGAGCAGGTTCCATTTCTGATGGAGGTGGTGCAAGGCACCGAGGCCGAGCGCAAGGGTGGCCACATCGCGCGCCGGCGCGAGGACGGGCAGCTCGTGCTGCGTGAGATCGCGCAGGCCCCGCCCGAGGACCAGGAGTCCTTCCGCGATTTCCGCCGCTGGCGCTACTACAACACGAACAACCTCTGGGTCGGTTTGCGCGCGCTCGCCGACGCGCTCGGTCGCTGCGACGGCGTACTCGAGTTGCCGCTGATCGTCAACCGCAAGACGGTCGATCCGCGTGATCCCAATTCCGTTGCGGTGCTGCAGCTAGAGAGTGCGATGGGGGCTGCGATCGAGGTCTTCAGCGACGCAGAAGTGCTGTGCGTGCCGCGTAGCCGCTTCGTCCCGGTCAAGACGACCGATGATCTGCTGGTGCTGCGCTCCGATGTGTACACGGTCTCCGCCGGCCAGCTCGTCGAGCCTCTCCCCGAGCGCGCAAGCGAGCTGCCTTACGTCGAGCTCGACAAGCGCTTCTATGGAATGCTCGACGAGTTCGAGGCTCGCTTCCCCGGCGGGCCGCCCTCGCTGCGCGAAGCGAAGCGGTTGGTGGTCGAGGGCGACGTGACTTTTGGGTCAGGGGTGAAGGTTCGTGGCTCGGCGCGCGTGCGCGCCGAGCGGCCGCTGCGGATCGCGCCCGGGACTGTGCTCGGCGAGGAGCGCTGAGTACGCCCGGGGGCTCAGCGCTTGGGGCCGCCGGCCCCGCCGGCCCCGGCGATCTCGTCGCGAACCGCTGGCAACGAGGCTGACTTCGGCACCGGGGTTGTCTGGGTGGCGCTCGCCGCTGCGGTGGAGAAGCTCCTCGCCGAGGAGATCCGCGCAGATCCGCCGTTGCCCCAGCGCACCTGTACGGGCGCGTAACGAAGCAATAGCGTCCAGGTCGCATGGTCGATCAAGCCGCTCGCGTGCAGGCCCCGCGCGCTCTGAAAGCGGCGCACCGCAGTCAGGGTCTGCGGACCGAACGCGCCGTCGATACTGACCCTCTGCCCGGCGCTCACCAGGTGCTCTTGGGCCCACACGACGAGGTCGCCCTGCGCGCCATGGCCGAGTTGCGCGTCAGACACGTCGGCGGCGAAGCGCGTGGGCAGCCCGGCCGGCCTGGAGATCGCGGTCCAGCCGGCATGCGTGGCCTCCTGCCAGTCCCACCAGCTCACTCCGGGTGCCCCATAGGGTCTGGAGAGCTGGCGAAAGCGGACGATCTGGCTCGGAGGCGGGTTGTTGTAGATCTGGCCGAGCGGTGAGATGGGGCGTTGATAGAGGCGGTTGAAGACGTAGGTGTGCGCGTACACCGCGTCGACGCTGGTGCCGATGTCGACCCAGTACATCTGCGGGACGTTGTACTGGGCGCCGCCCGGCCCTAGGAACACCGAGTACGGGAACGCGGGGTGGTAGTCCATGTAGGGAAATCCGGCCAGTGCCACCGGGAAGCTCGCGCCGATCAGCTTTCGCAACTGCGAGATGTAGGTCTGCGCCTGCACGTACTTGCCCTCGTACTCGGTCTCGGCGTCGATCAGCAGGCAGTCGGCGCCGTCCTTGACCGCGGCCGCCCCCACCCGCGCTTCGGCGCCCGGGTAGGTGCCGTACACGTACTGCCAGGCGCACACCCGTAGCCCGTTGGCGTGGAGCGTCGAGACGAGGCGGGGGGTGAACTGCGACCAAGTGCTCGAGCCATCGCCGCTCTTGATCATCAATGTGGTGACCCCGTAGCGGTGGGCTGTCGCGATGATCGACGCGAGGTTGCCGCTGTTGGACTGCGAGAGCACCCAGATCCACGTCGCGCGGCCGCTGAAGGGATTGACGGCAGCCTTGTGCGGCGCGGAGGGGGCCTTGTGCGGCGCGGAGGAAGCCTTGTGCGGCGCGGAGGAAGCCTTGTGCGGCGCGCGACCGGCGTCTTGCAAGGGCGAGCCGCCGCTGGCATTGCTTGCGCGGACTCTGCTAGGGGCAGCCTGTGCAGGCACGATGCCCGACCCCATCCCGGCGAGGAGCAGCGCGAGCGGCCCGAGCAGGAGTGTGCGCAGCCGCAGGCGCGCGCGGGACGTCGTCATACGGCGAGTCACCGTAGCGTAAACCCGCTGGTTCCCCGCAAGTTGCGGTGTAGGGCGCGCCGATGCTGCGCTTGGCGCACCCCGAGTGCGGGGGCGCCGATGCTGCGCTCATCCTGAGCGGAGCGTCACTGTACGGTCCTCACTTGATGAACAGGATCTCCGCGTACTTGGGCAGCGGCCAGAAGTCGTCAGCGACCACTTTTTCGAGCTTGTCGGCGGCGGCGCGGACGGCCTCCATCGCTCTGAGCACCTCGTCGCGCATGTACTTGGCGTACTCCATGAGGTCCTCGTCGGGCTGGTTCTCGGCCAGGTTTACCGACTGAAGCTCCTTGATCGAGTCCACAAGCTCGGCGATCAGGTTCTCGGTCTCGGTCGCGAGCCCCGGCAACTGCGCCCCGCGCAGCAGCGCGAGGTGCTGCGCGCAGGCGGGCAGCAGCATCGTCGCAGCGATCGCGACCGCCGTCTCTGACTCGATGTTGATCTTCGTCACGTACTGCTCCAGGAACACCTCGTAACGAGACTCGAGCTCGCGCTGGGAAAGGACGCCGTAGTTGGAGAACAGCGCCTCAGTCTCGTCGGAGATGAGATAGCCAAGCGCGTCTGGGGTGCTGCGCAGATTCAGCAGCCCTCGTCGCTGCGCTTCGGCATGCCACTCCTCGCTGTAGTTGTCGCCACCGAAGATGATGCGCTTGTTGGCGGCGTAGCTGCGCCGGAGCACCGGGCGCAGCGCGTCCTCCAGCGACGCGCCGTCTCGGCGCGCGTCCTCGAGCTCCTCTGAAAGCGAGTCGATCGCCTGCGCGACGATCGTGTTGAGGACCGTGTTCGGGAGCGAGGGCGACATGCTCGAGCCGAGCGCGCGGAACTCGAACTTGTTGCCGGTGAACGCGAACGGGCTTGTGCGGTTGCGGTCACCGCCGTGCATCGGCAACGGCGGCAGCACGGGCGTCCCCAGGCCGAGGAACGATCCAGGCTCGGACTCGCCCGCCTCGCCGCGCTCGATTGCCACGAACACCTTCTCGAGCTCGGCGCCGAGGAAGATCGAGATGATCGCCGGGGGCGCCTCGTTGGCCCCGAGGCGGTGGTCCTGGCCGGGCGAGGCGATCGACGCGCGCAGCAGGCCCTGGTGCTCGTTGACAGCTTGGATCACCGCCGCACAGAAGAACAAGAACTGCAGGTTCTCGTGCATCGTATCGCCAGGTTCGAGCAGGTTCTCGCCCGTGTCGGTGGACATCGACCAGTTGTTGTGCTTGCCCGACCCGTTGACGCCGGCGAAGGGCTTCTCGTGCAGCAGGCAGATCAGGCCGTAGCGGCGGGCCACGTTCTGCATGATCTGCATCGTGAGCTGTTGGTGGTCGCTCCCCACGTTTGAGTTCTCGAACAGCGGCGCGAGCTCGTACTGGTTGGGGGCCACCTCGTTGTGACGCGTCTTAACCGGTACGCCGAGCTTGCCGAGCTCGCGCTCGGCATCGAGCATGTAGGCGAGGATCCGCTCCGGGATCGAGCCGAAGTAGTGGTCGTCGAGCTCGTGGCCCTTGGGGGGCTTGGCGCCGAACAGCGTGCGCCCGGTGGTGATCAGGTCGGGGCGCTCGAAGTAGTACTGCTCGTCGATCAGGAAGTACTCCTGCTCGGGCCCCACGGTGGTGAACACGCGCTGGGCGGTGGACTCGCCGAACAGCGCCAGCGCTCGCATCGCCGACTTTGACAGCGCGTCCATCGAGCGCAGCAGCGGGATCTTGTGGTCGAGCGCCTCGCCCGTCCAGGACGCGAACGCGGTGGGGATCGCCAGCAGCGCGCCGTTGGGGTTCTCGAGGATGAATGCCGGGCTGGTGGGGTCCCAAGCGGTGTAGCCACGGGCCTCGAAGGTGGCGCGGATGCCGCCGGTGGGAAAGCTCGACGCGTCGGGCTCACCCTGGATCAGCTCCTTGCCGGAGAAGTTCGCGAGCGCCGTGCCCTCGCCGGTGGGGCTGTAGAAGCTGTCGTGCTTCTCGGCGGTCGAGCCGGTCAGCGGCTGAAACCAGTGCGTGTAGTGGGTGGCGCCCCGCTCGAGCGCCCACTCCTTCATCCCGAGCGCGACCGCGTCCGCGAGCGAGGGGTCGAGCGCTTCGCCGTGGGCCAGCGAGTACTGCAGCCGGCGAAACACGTCCCTCGGAAGCCGCTGGCGCTGGATGGCGGGACTGAAGACGTTGGCGCCGAAGAGCTGGTTGTCAGATGCGGTCAGGTCTGGGGCTCCGAGGCCGGCGCCGTCGGCGCTCCATCGCGCGGCGAGGACGTTCTGCTGGCGGATGCGAGGCATGCGTATGGTATTTCCTTCCTTGCGTGCTCCGGCGGCGGGCACGGTGACGGGATCATCTCGCCGGGAGGTGAGCGCGGAAGGGTAGGGGATACTCTGGCGTGCGGTCACTGTCCCGATGGCCAAAGGCGAGCAGCCCAGGTGCGCCGCAATGGCGGAGGGGCCGGCGGCGGAGGGGACCGGGCGAACGCGCAAGTCGGCGCTGTCAGCGGGGCGCTGGGGCGCTCTGTGCCGGACCAACTCGAGATCCCTGCGAGCGCCAGACCAGTCGCCCCCCTGGCTGGTCTTCCGACCACGGCGATCGAGCATGGTCAAACGGGCCGGCCTTCTGAGCACGGGCGAACGGGGCGGTTCTCGGGGCACGGTCAAATAAGGTCGGGCTCGGAGCACGGTCAAGCGGGGCGAGCCGAGCATGGTCAAACGGGGCGGCTCTCGGGCTGTGGTCAAATGGGCCGCTCTTCGGGTCCCTGGGAGCGGGCGCAATGCGATCCGCATCGACGCGCTGCACCGTGCGTGGTGGATCGCTGTAGAGCTGTCGGCGAACGTGATCCTCGATGCGATCGTCGCTGGTGATCGGCGGACGGCCGCTGTGCTGGTCAGCCCAGCGCGTGCGCGCGGCCAGTCTCTCAACCGCGAGCGACAAGCCGTCGACGGCGGAGGCACTGCTCGGGTTGGCGATGCTATTCACGAGAGAACCGAGCGAAGATGACAGGAAACGAACGCCATAGCATACACCGTCGCAGCTCTCGTCTGGGCAGCCTGCCCCTCGGGGCGCAGACCGTGCGCCACCCACCCGCGGGAGGGTGGCGGCGCTGGAATCGCGTAGGGCCTTTGCGGGTCAGGCGCGCATGGCTCAGGCGTGCATGGCTCAGGCGTGCAGGAGAGCGTCCCGGGACGCACGCGAGCGAAGCTGAGCTGCGAGCAGTCGTCGCTGGCGCTCGGTAAGCGCTCCGAGCGGCTTCATCTCGCTGATGAGCGTCTTTGCCAGGAACTTCCTGCACCTCGAGCTGCCCCAGCGCCGCTGACTCATCAAGAGCTCCGCCACCGGCCAGCTACTCGCCTCCGCGGGGCACGCGAGGATAACGTCCGCAGCCGAGACGAGACCGTCGCCGATCCTTCGCTTGAGCTCCGCGCGCGCCAGCCTCACCTCGTTGGCACGCTCCAGGGCCCGCAGTCGTTGGGGATCGTGAGTGATCGTCTGGCGGTCTACAGTGATCGTCTGGGGGTCAACAGGGATCGTCGCGCTCAGCGCCATTTCGTTGTCTCTCTCCACGCATCGGCCCGCGTGAGCGGGCGCATTTTGCCGGCACAGATCCACGCAGACGCGCTTGCGATGATCGCGCCCCGTCAGACCGTGCCGCTCTCTCAGTCCCTTCGGCTGGTCGTCCGCCGGCGCCCCGTCACTCCTGCACTCGGTGATCCGTTGCGCTGCGCGTCCGGCCCGCGTCCGAGACATGCAACCTACGCGATCGGACCGGTTACAGCAATGTCACATTTGCCTATCGGGGCGCTCAGAGCGGTATTTTTTTTGTCCCCCGGGGCTTCATCCGGCAGTGCACGAGCAGCACGGGCTCTCGTCAGCCCCCTGAGAGGGGCCCGTGCTCGGTCTCGAACGACCGCTTGGCCTGCGAGAACGCCTCCAGTGCGCGGTCGAGCGTGCCGTGATCGTGGGTGGCCATGACACTCGTTCTCAGCAGCGCGCCCGAGGGGGGGACGCCGGGATGGATCGCCACGTTCACGAACACGCCGGCGTCGTAGAGCGCCTTCCAGAGAAAGACCGCCTTCCAGTCGTCGCCGACGATTACCGGCACCACGGGTGTCACGATCTCGCTTCCGTCCGCGCCGATTGTTGGGTCTACGACCTCGAAACCCAGCTTGCTCAGTCCGCTGTGGAGATAGCGCGCGTTCTCGAGCACGCGCGCAAACAGCTCCCGCCCCTCCTCCGAGCGGCAGAGCCGCACCGCTGCCAGCGCGGCTCCCACCGCGGCCGGCACCGCCGAGGCAGTGAAGAGGAACGGCCGCGACGCGATGCGCAGAAAGTCGATTACGTCCGCCGGGCCGGCGATCACCCCGCCACATGAGGCCAGCGACTTGGAGAACGTCGCCATCCGCAGATCGACGCGATCCTCGATCTCCATCAACTCGCAGGCGCCGGCGCCCCGCGCGCCGAGCACGCCCAGCGCGTGCGCCTCGTCAACCATCAGGCGCGCGCCGAAGCGTCCGCACAGATCCGCGATTTGCGGTAACGGGGCGACGTCGCCCTCCATCGAGAAGACTCCGTCGACGACCACCAGGATCCCGCCGCCGTCGACGAGCGCCTTCTCGAGCGCGCGCTCCAGCCGGTCGATGCGGTTGTGGCGAAACGCACGCAGCTTTGCGCGGGACAAGACGCAGCCGTCGAGGATCGAGGCGTGATCGCCGGAGTCCGCGATCACCGTGTCGCCAGGCGCGAGAATCGTGCCGAGCGCGCCGACGTTCGCCTGATGCCCAGTGGTGAAGACGAGCGCCGCCTCGGTCTGCAGCCATTGCGCGAGCTCGTGCTCGAGCTCGATGTGTAAGCCAATCGTGCCGTTCAACAGTCGCGAGCCGGTAAGGCCGGTCCCGTAGCGGTGGAGCGCGTCGAGTGCGCCCTGCTTGACTCGCTCGTCGCCGGTCAGGCCTAGGTAGTTGTTGGAGCCCAGCATGATGCGGGGCTTACCCTCCATTTCCACGACGGGCAGCGTGGGGCCCTCCAGCACCCGGAAGAAGGGCAGCGCACCGAGCTCGCGGGCGGCCTTGAGCTGGTCCAGGCGCTCAAACTCGCGCGCCTTGGCGAAGACATCGATTGAGGTCGGCATGCAGCCGCTTCATCGTAACGACCGGCCAGAACGGATTCAGAAGATCTTTGAAGTTGAGCACGCTCGCTGTCACCATTACGAAAATGCGCGACGAAACCGAGCTCTCTGACGAGGCTGACCATGTTGGCGGGCAGGGGACCGAAGCCGGGGAAGAGGCTGGAGGCGGGAAGGCCGCTGAAGCCGTGGAGGAGGCTGGAGGCGGCGGGGCCACTGAAGAGATCGTCGATGGACTGCCGCTGGCGGTCCTGGCGGGGGTGCGCCCGGTTGTACGGGCGCCACCGGCTGTCCTACCGGGCGTTCAGGCCGCCGCGGTGGCGGCTACGGGCTTTCTCGCCGGCGCGGCGACTGTCGCGCTCCTCAAGCGCCATGGCATGCGCGGGCTCGCGCGCGCCCAGCAAACCCTGCCCCGTGACTCCAGCGACTTGCTCCCGGTCCGAGGCAGCCGCAGGTTCATAGTCGACGTCCACGTGATCGCCAAGCCGGGCGAGTGAATTGGCCTTGCGCGTGGCCGGGTCAGGCGGATGAGCGGGGAGCGATTGAATGGCCGGGCCCGGATGGGCGGGGGCGAGACGCGCGCCGCCGGAGATGACGACTTCGAGCTGCGGCTCGAAGTCCGGCCGCGGTGGCTGTTCCGCCTTCCCCGGCGCGGCGGCCTCAACGGCTTGACGGCGGTTCGCGGTGGGGTGCTCCATCGGCTGCTTCACCTGGAGGGCCGGCCCGTGGTCGTTCGCGCGGTGCAGCTCAGCCCTGACCGCGTGCTGTTCGGCGCCCGGGCGCGGGACCGCGAGGCTGCGCAGTGGGGGATCGGGCGCATGCGCCTGGCGCTCGGGATCGACCAGGACTTGCGGCCTTTCTACGAGCGCTTCCGCTTCGATCCGCTGATCGGCGCCGCGGTGCGGGCCGATCCCGGGCGGCGCGTGGCGGGCAAGCCCGATCCCTTCGAGGCATTGACGTCGGCGATCTGCGAGCAGCTAATCGAGTTCGAGCGCGCCGCGGCGATCCAGCGGGCGTTGATTGCGGCGCTCGGTCCTCGATGCGCCCGCACCGGACTGCGCGACGCGCCGCCAGCCGAGGTTCTTGCCCGTCAAGCCCCGGCGCTGCTGGCATCGATTGATCTATCCCCTGGGCGAGCGGCTGCGCTCGTGCATGTCGCGCGGGAGGTTGCGGCCGGGCGAATCGACCTCGATGGCTTCGCGCACGAACGGGCCTGGAGGCGCCTGCGCGCCATCAGGGGGATCGGGCGCTGGACGGTCCAGATGCTAGCCCTCACCGGTCAAGGACGGCTCGATCAGCTCCCGGCCGGCGACCTCGCGTACTTGAAGCTGGTCGGCCGGCTGCGCACCGGTGACCCTTACGCGCGTGCCACCGAGGAGGAGGTCGACTCGTTCTTTGCGCCGTACGCACCTTGGTCAGGTCTCGCTGGTCTATTCGCCCTACGGGGGCGCGCCAGCGGCGCCGCGGCGCCGCTGGCGGCCTGAGGCCAGGGCAGAGGTTTGAGCGGGCCGCGGACTGCGGTCCGACCGGTCGAAGGCTGCGGGCCGGGTGCCAGGACTCATGAGCCCTGGCCGGCCAGTGCCTCGTTGGTCGAGGCGTCCACCACCGCGTTCGGGTTGGAGATCAGGTGATGCCCCAGCATCCACTCCCCGTAGGCGTTCCACGACGCCTGGTTCTGGTATCCCCACGGCATGGAAGGATTGGAGGGGAAGAACACCGGAAGCGTGGCCAGCACGCTCGCGAGCTGGAACTTGCGGTCGAGGCCCGGGTTTGCGCTCACGAGTGAGCTGACGCCCGCTTGTGGGTTGCGTCGCACCGACTCATAGCCACGCGCGAGTGCCTGCACGAAGTTGCGGATCTCGGCGATGTGATTGGTGAGCGTGCTCTCGCGCACGACCAGGATGAGCTCGTCGTAGGTGGGTACGCCCACATGGTTGACGCGGATCACGTCCGGGTGCTTCTTCAGCTCTGCGAGCTGGATCGCCTCGTAGTTCCAGTACCCTCCCATCGTCGCGTCGACGCGGCCGGAGACCATTGCCGGAACGAGGTTGAAGCCGACGTTGGTCTCCCGGACCGAGCTCAGCGGGACGCCGGCTTGCGCGAGGATCGTGGTCAGGTAGGCATGCTCATAGGGGATGCCACCGTCGCCGACGCGCTTTCCGCGGAGCTGCGAGGGGCTCGTTATGTGCTTGGATCCGATCGAGATGATCGAGGTCAGCGGCTTCTGGACGATCGCGCCGACCGAGACCAGCGGCAAACCCTGGTTGCGCGCCAGCATCAGCTCGGGCTCATAGGAGATCGCGATGTCCACCTTGCCCGCTTCCAGCAGCTTCAGCGGTAGCGCGGGGTCAGAGGGCGCCTGGACGTGGACGTCGAGGCCGGCTCTGGCGAAGTCGCCCTCCGCGAGCGCCTGGTAGACGCCGACGTGGTCGGCGTTGGGGAAGTAGTCGAGCATCAGCGTCAGCGACTGGCTGTGCTTCGGCGTCAGCGCATCCTTCTTCTCGCCGCAGGCGCTGAGCAGAAGCACGGCGGCGATCGCAACGCACGGGGCGAGGCACTTGGCGCCGCGAGGGGCGAGGCGTGGCGCGGGACGGCGGGCGAGGCGTGGCGCGGGACGGCGGGCGAAGCGTGGCGCGGGATGGCGGGCGAAGCGTTTCATGGTGAGCGGTCTCCTTGGGGTTTGTAGGCCCACGGCAGCGCTCGCCTCTCGACGAGCGTCAGCAGTGCGAACAGGGTGATCGCGAACGCGGACAGGATCGCGACGGCGGCAAAAGCCCTCGCGGTGAGCAGTTGGTTGACCGATTGCAGGAACAGGTAGCCGAGGCCCGAATTTGCGCCCGCTTGCTCGGCGAAGACGGCGCCGATCACCGCGACGGCGACGGCGATCTTGGTGCCGATCAGCAGTGGCGGGAGCGCCGCGGGGAGCTCGACGTGGCGGAAGGTTCGCAGCCGCGAGGCGTCGAAGGTGCGCATCAGCTTGATCAGGTCTGGGTCCACGGCGGCGAGGCCGCCGAGCGTAGTTACGACGACCGAGAAGAACGACACGAGCGCGATCACCAGCAGCTTGGGCAAGATCCCGAACCCGAGCCACAGCACGAGCAGCGGCGCGACGATCGGGATCGGGAGCGTCTGGGAGGCGACCAGCAATGGGTATAAAGCGCGCCGCAGGGTCGGCGAGAAGTGGAGCGCCACCGACAGGGCGAATCCGGCGGGGATCGCGGCCACGACGATTCCGAGCAGCACCTCCTCGGCGGTGACGAGGAAATTACTCCACAGCAGCGAGCGATCGCTGTAGAGGGCCATCGCGACGGCGTGTGGCGCCGGGAGGATCAAGGGGTCGGCACCGCCGAGATCTACGTACAGCTCCCATATCCCGAGCAGCGCGAGCAGCAACAACAGGGCGCGCCAGTGACCGCGCAGGGCACTCAACCAGACACCCCCAGCGCCTTCAGGGCGTCCTCGCGCAACGCGACGAGTGCCGGATCGGTTCGGTGGCGTGGTCGGCTCAGCCCGACCGCGATCTCGGCCAGCGCACGTCCGGGGCGGGTTGACATGACCACCACGCGGTCGGCGAGCATCACCGCCTCCTCTACATCGTGCGTGACCATAACGACGGTTCGCGGCTCCCGCGCGAGCACGTGTCCGAGCCAGCTCTGCATCTCCAGGCGCGTGATCGCGTCGAGCGCAGCGAACGGCTCGTCGAGCGCAAGGACGGGCTTGCCTGCCAGCAGCGTGCGCAGGAATGACACGCGCTGGCGCATCCCGCCTGAGAGCTCGGCCGGCCGAAACCGCTCGAAGCCCCCCAACCCGAAGCGCTCAAGCCACGGCGCCGCGGCGGCCCGCGCCTGTGCTCGGGGGACTCCGCGGGCGCGCAGCGCGAGCCCGGCGTTGTCGATCGCGCTCAGCCACGGGAGCAGCAAATCGCGCTGGGGCATCAACGCGGCCGGATCGGCGTGGACGGCCCCCGAGTCGGGCGCCTGAAGCCCGCAGACCAGCTCCAGCAGCGTCGTCTTGCCACAGCCGCTGGGGCCGACCACCGCGACGATCTCGCCCGGGCCGGCGCGCAGCGACATACGGTCCAGGGCCGCGACGTCGCCGCGTTTGGTGGCGAACGTGCGGCTCACGATCGCGACCCGCACCCCCACCGGGCTCCCCAGGTCGCGAGGCGGCGAGCCTCGATCATCGCTCGTTCTTGCTCCCTTCGCGGGCATTACCCCACAGGTTCAAAGGGTCAGCGCCGGGTGCCACGAATCGCGTGGGGCGCTATCTCAGCCGGCTGCCCGCCAGCCCCCCTGGGTTGTCAACTCTGAAGCCGCAATGCTATCGCGCCGCGCGCCGTCGGTGCGCCGCGGTAGCCGCCGAGCTGAGTGCGTTCGTCGCCGAAGTGTCCGTACGGAGTGTGGCCGGCAGCGCCGGCGTGCCTCGATCAGCTCGTCAAGCTGCTCGATCAGGCGTTGCCCGCGTTCGCCCCGAGGGCGTTCAGCCATGCGCGCATCGACTTACCCGCCGGCGTGGCCTGACCCTCCTCATAGCCCGTCGTCGCTACCGCTAGCGTGACCCCGCTCGGGGTCGACCAGCCGTACTCGATACCAGTCCCGGACGCGGCGTAGCGAGCGATTGCCTGTCCCTGCTGCAGGATGCTACCGGGCGGCGCGATAGCGGTGATCTCCTCCGCGACGAACTGCACCTTGCCCGCGTCCGGTCCAGCGAGCAACTCCCAATACACCAACGGCTGCCCAGCATACCAGTTTGGTTCGATCGCGAGGATCTTGATCCTGCAAGGCGCGAGAATCGGCGCTCCAACCGGCATGTTCGCGTCCACGCCCTGGTCGGTGCGCTCCCAACGCGTGACGTACTGCAGCGGGTCGATGTACCTCGCGTCTGACACACGCGCGGCGACCAATTCCAGCCGCAGCTCTTGCCTGACCGTAGCGAGCGGTGGGGCGTGCGCGTTCACGTCACCGACAGGATCACTTGGCGTGAGCGGGACCGGTGCCGCCTGCGCGCCCGCAGCCGGGTCGATCGCCTGCGGCCTGGCTTTGGGTAGCGCGCGCAACGGCGTGCCGCCGACGGCGCCGTTGCGCGTGTTGCTGACAGCGCCGCTCGCTCCGCAGCCCGCGAGGGCAAGCGAGGCGATCACGAGCGCGGCGCGGCGCGCAGTCCGACGAGGCAGCCGTCCGGCCGCCACGCGGCGGCGGGGACTCGCGCTGTGTGTCGATGCTGGGGGAAAAGGTTCTGCAGTGGTCAAGATCCGGTCCCATCGAGCTGACGCCTGTCGCACCTCCGTCAGCGGTCCGGTGCGATCGTGCCAGGTGCGGCCAGACGGCAAGCTCGCGAGCGAGAGCCACCCGCACACGCTAACAGGCGGTCCCGTGTCAGGATCGGCGTCAGCTCATCGCCCGGCGATGGCGCTCGGCGAGATCCCCGGTCGACACATGCGCATTCGATCCCACCTGGGGGCGCTGGCGATCGAGCATGGCGCTGAGCTGTGCTCATGCGACGCGGACTTCTCGCGCTTCTCCGGGCTGCGCTGGGTGAATCCGCCGCGGGGTTGAGCGCCGGTCGAGGTAGTCATCTGCGTCGGCGTCCGAAGGAAGTGGCGTCAGCGGGGAAGGGGCTGCCAGTCCGGCCCTCCCAGCACGTCGTAGCTGCCTCCGCTGTACACCTCCCGCAGGTTACGGCCATTTGTGCGGACCTCATCAATGCTGGTATCGATGATCGCGCTGCCAGGTACGACTCCCGTCTCGAACGCGATGCAGTTGCCATCTGGCGACCATGCGGGAAAAATGCTGGGGCCTGAGCTGATTCCCCTCAGAGGCTGGATCCCTCGTCCGTCAACGCCGATGATGAAGATGCGATACGGGTATGAGACGGAGTCGCTGGAGGAAACCGAGCGGGTGAACGCGATCCGGCCTCCGCGTGGCGAGAACGCGGGATCGGCACCGCCTCCGTATGTGAGTTGCCGGAGCCCGTGCCCGTTGCTTCTGATGAGGAAGATGTTGTGCCGGTACACGAATGCGATCAGCTCGCGCGCGGACCAAGCCGCGCTCGTCGCCCCGGGGCCGCGGAGCCGCCCGGTGGCAATCTGCCTGAGCCTTGACCCGTCGAGCCGTTCGGTGAAGAGGTGCCCGTCCCACGCGAGTAGGAGGCTCCTACCATCTGGAGAGAACGTAGGCTCGAGTGCGTAGCCTGCTCGTGGATTGGTGTGCTTGGGAAGCGGCGGAAGCTCGCGTTCGTTGCGGCCGTCGGCATCGATCAGCCCGATGCGGCCGCCAGCGTCGAAGACGATCGTCTTGCCGTTGGGAGCGTACGCCGGTTCGCACGACGGCAGTCCCGATTCCAACCCATAAAAAAAGCCAGCCGACCTGCAGGCCGCGCCGATGTACTGGATATCCTGCGGGCTGTCGAAGCCGGCTGGACGGAACGCTACAAGAGGACCCGGGACGGCCGGTCCACTCTTCGGTTCACCACCCCCGACACCCCCCGGCGTACCACCCCCGTTGTCCTCGACTACGATCCGCCCGTTGCGGCCCGGAAATGCTGCGCGCGCTGACGGCGCCGCCGCAGCTACGAGCACGGCAAGCATGAGAGATGCCGCAGCTACGGAGACAAGGCTAGCGAGATGCTTGTGGTCGCGCATGTACAGGTAACGGCGTGGTCGGACAAAAGTTGCGCGCCAGCGGATCAGGCACCGAGCACGGGGAGGAGAGAGTGGCACCGCGAGCGGACTGCCCATGCACCCGACCCCATGTCATCAACCTACAGGTTGGCTCCTGCGTCCGCGTGGCACCGCAGGCAGCTTGACCGCCGACGCACCGGGGCCCCGGGGATCGAGCCCGGCGCCTGCGGGAGAACGTTCACCGAACCACGGGCGCGTCAGCGCCCGCGTAAATAAAACGAAGCTCAGGCCACCGCCGGTCGCGTCAGCGCCTTGACGAAGTCCTCGAGCTGGTCGCTGCGCCAGCACTCGAAGGCGGTGCAGTGGCGCTCGTAGGAGGCGATCACGCTGTCGCCGTAGTTCCAGTAGAGCTTCGGCTCGGGGTTCAGCCAGAACGTGCGCCCTGCCCTGGCGGCGATCGCGGCGAACACGTCCTCGCGCGGCGGGCGGCCGTTGGTCCGCGCGTCGCCTAGCACGATCAGCGTGGCACGGGGACTGAAATCGGGGTCATCTCCGATCAGCGCCAGGAGCTCGGTCCACACACGCCCGTAGTCGGTGTACCCGGAGACGTCGGCCACGCCGGCCTCGCCCGAGACGGCTGCGCTGGCGGCGCAAAAGTCGCGTTCGCGCTCGAACACCTCCGTCACCTCGGAGATGCGCTCGATGAACACGAACGAGCGCAGCTTGCGCAGCGAGTCGTGGAGCGCGTGTAGGACCGAGAGAAAGAAGGTGCTTGCGCTCGTGACGCTGGTCGATACGTCACAGAGCACGAATAGCTCGGGGCGGCGCGGACGCTGGCGGCGGTACTTCAGCTCGACCGGCACGCCGCCGGTCTGCAGCGAGGCTCGCATCGTGCGCCGCACGTCCACCTGCGCATGACGCTTGGCACCGCGGAGCTCTTGTCCCTGGGTGGCGAGGCGGCGTCGTAGCTGCGCAACCACCTTGTGCACCGCCGCGAGATCCTGGATCGGCCCCGTCGGGAGCGCGCGGTCGAGCTCGTTCAGCGGCCGTTTGGGTGGCAGCTTGGCGGTTCGCTCGATCAGGTCGCGTTCCAGCTCGCGGCGCAGATGGGACTCGAATCGGCGAAGCTGCTCGCGTGGGAGTCCGTCGCGCCGCGGATCGCGCTCGGGAAGGTCGGGCTGAGGCTCGGCTCTCAGGCCGAGCGCGCGCCGGATGCGTTGGACATCGACGCCCAGCACGCCCGAGCCCCCTTCGCGCCCGAACGCCGCGATCGCGAGCCGGGCGAGGTCTCGCATGGCGCCGTCCGAACCGTCGATCAGCGCCGCGGCGATCTGCTCTCGCAGCGCGCCGAGGTCGATCTCCTCCACGCGCATGAGACCCTGGCGCTCCCCGATCCGGTGGCGAGCCGCTTGCGCTTCAGCGGCGCGGAAGAAGAAGCGATCAAACACGAGCTCGAACACGCGCTGGTCTTCGGGAGACTTGGCGAGCGTCGCCGCGAGCGCCTGCTTGAAGTCGGCCTGCCTGCTCCAGGAAACGTGCCGCAGCGCGGCAAACGCGTCGAGCAGCTCAGAGGTTCCGACTGCGACTCCCTCGCCGCGCAAGTCGTGCGCGAATGCGAGCAGTTGGCCATCGAAGTTGTCAGGGCCGTTGGTGGATATCGCCCCGTAGAGGTTGGACGCTGGGGGATCAGGCTGCGGGCCGGGCATCGGTGGGGGATCAGGCTGCGGGCCGTTGGACGCTGGGGGATCAGGCTGCGGGCCGGGCATCGGTGGGGCCCGGCTAGAGCTTGACGCCGACGCGGGCGGCGACGATGTCGAGGTCGGTGCGGTGCTTGACGATGACGCTGATCGTCTCGCGGAACGTGGCCTGGTCGATTTCGCGTGCCCCGAGGAGGATCAGCGCTCGCGCCCAGTCGATCGACTCGGCGATGCTCGGTGGCTTCTTCAGGTCCAGCTCACGTACCTCGTGGACTACCTCCACGAGCTTTTGCGCCAATTTGGCATCCAGATCGGGAGAGTGCAACCGGACGATCCTCAGCTCGTGCTCGAGGTCGGGGTAATCGAGCCACAAGTAGAGGCAGCGGCGCTTGAGCGCTTCGGTCAGCTCACGCGTGTTGTTGGACGTGAGCAGGACGATCGGCTGCGTCTTTGCCTGCATCAGTCCAAGCTCGGGGATCGAGATCTGAAAGTCGCTCAGCAGCTCGAGCAGCATCGCCTCGAACTCCTGATCGGTCTTGTCGATCTCGTCGATCAGCAGCACGACGGGCTCTGGGGATGCGATCGCGCTCAGCAGCGGTCTCTGCAGGAGAAACTCTTCGCCGAAGATGTCCTCCTGGACGTCCTGCCAGCCCGTACCGCTGGCTTCTGCCTGAATCCGCAGGAGCTGCTTGCGGTAGTTCCACTCGTACATCGCCTTGGCCTCGTCCAGGCCCTCGTAGCACTGCAGGCGTACGAGGGGACGCTGCAAGTATCTCGCCAGCGCCCTGGCAAGCTCGGTCTTGCCCACCCCGGCGGGACCTTCGACGAGCACCGGCTTGCCCAGTTTCGCGGCCAGGAAGGACACGAGGGCGGTTGATTCTGCGGCGAGGTATCCGGCCTGCTCGAGGCCTCTTGCCACGTCTTGGATGGAGGCGGGCGATGGGAAGGCTTGCCCCGAGGCGGGCGATGGGGGGGGCAGGTCTTGCCGCGAGTTGGGGTCTCGGGGGCGCACGACTTGCCCCGGGGTCGGGGGCGGGTCGTGCCCCGAGGCGGGGTGTCTGGGGCGCGCGACTTGCCCCGGGGTCGGGAGCGGGTCTTGGCCCGCTGCGGGCTGCTCGGGCATTTCGTCAAATATAGGGTTCGCACGGTGGCGATCTTCGGTCTGGCTGCAGCGAGTCGCGTCTGCGTGCGTTCTCTCTTTGACTTGTGACCGGCGTGTAATGGTGCGTGCCGGCCCAGTCAAAGCTTCGAAACGATTACGTCCCGCGGCATTAGCGAGGCGTCTCGCTGGTGCAAACTCATCGGCATGCCTGCCCCCTGCACCGTCAGAGCTCGACACTCGACTCGGTAGCCGAGGCGACTGTCGCACACGTGCCGTTATGCGCGCTCCACACGACACTCGACCTTCGGAGGGGCTCGACTGTCGAGTTGTGGCGCCGGCTGAAGGCTTGGTCGACTGCGCCGTCGATCCCAAGGCCCCGGTCGACTGCGCCGTCGATCCCAAGGCCTCGATCGACTGCGCCGTCGATCCCAAGGCCCCGGTCGACCTGGCTGTGGCCCGCATCGCCGACGAGCAGAAGGGATTGGTGACCCAAGAGCAGCTTCTCGGCTGTGGACTGAGCCGTCATGCGATCGGCCGCCGGCGCGCGCGAGGTTGGCTTCGGGTTGTGCACCGCGGGGTGTACGCGGTTGGTCATACGGCACTGCCTGAGCTCGCCCTGCAAATGGCGGCGGTACTCGCGTGTGGCGATCGGGCTCTCCTCAGCCACCACTCGGCAGCGTCGGTCTGGAATCTGCGTGCACCGATGCCGGAGGCCGAAGTCGACGTGACAGTGGTCGGGCGCAACTGTGGGTGCAAGAAAGGCATTCGCATCCACCGTGTCCAGTCGTTCGCGCCCGCAGACATGCGCCGGCACCAGGGTATCCCGATCTCATCGCCCGCCCGGGCGCTACTCGAAGTGGCACCTTCGCTGTCAGACCGTGAGCTCGAGCGCGCGCTCGACGGGGCCCTCGTTCGGCGCCTGGTGACCCGCGACGGGATCCGGGCAGTGCTCGCGCGCAATCCACGCCGCCGCGGCTCGGTGAGGCTCGCAGCCCTCGCGCTCGCGGGCGCAGGCGCCACCACCACGATGACCCGATCAGAGGCTGAGGAGCGTTTTCTCGCGCTCGTACGTAAGGCGTGTCTACCGCCGCCTGAGGTGAACGCGAGGCTCGGCCGCTATGAGGCCGACTTCCTGTGGCGTGCCGAGCGCCTGGTCGTCGAGATCGATGGATTCGCGTTCCACGGCGACCGCGGCGCGTCCGAGCGTGATCGGCGGCGCGACGCTGAGCTGGCCGCGGCGCGATTCACGGTGCTGCGATTCACATGGCGTCAGCACGTGTCTGAGCGAGAGCTGATCCTCGTGCGCCTCGGTCAAGTCATGGCAACTATTCCTCGGGCTGCAGCGGAATAGTCAGTTCGTCATCGGGCTGGCGCGAAGAGCCATGTAGAGGTCTGGTGGGAGGATCCTCGGCTGGGACGGGTCTGGGCGGACGCGCGGCCGGCTGCGGCCAGATCGATCGCGGCGGCTCGGGCGCGTGACCTGGATCCCGCGGCGACCCCGCGGAGCTGGACCCCACCGGACGCCCTGGATCCCGCGGCGACCGCGCGGAACGCTCGCTCCCTTCCCCTGGCAAGGGAGCCTCGATTTGATGGGCGGCGCGGACCCGGGTGCCGGAGTATGTGAGTAGGGCGGCCACCGCCAGCGCGACAAAGATGCCCCACTCGACGCCAGACGTGGTGGCGAACTGGCCTTGACTGCCGGTTCCCTGCTTGTCGAAGATCCGCCAAACGATCAATAGGCAGGTCCAGAAGCCGGCCGCCGTGATCACCCATCCATCGCCGCCGGGGAGATGGAACGCCCTTCCCTCGGCCCGCATGAAGAGCAGCGTCAGAACGCCGGCGGCGACTAGGAGCACAGCGGCTTCGACGAACGAGAAAGCAGCCCAGCCGGTCAGCGTCTCGCGCGCCGCCTGCAGCCTTGTCCCGCCGGTTGCGATCACCGTTTCCTGGTACCAGGGAAGAAATAGCGCGGCGAACAGCCCCAGCGCCGCGAGTGCGGCCTGCCGGCGCTCGGTCGCCAGCTCGCGCCACGCCCGGGACAAGCGGTCGGCACCGGATCCCACCCGCCCCGTAGCGGTGCCCGCGCCGCGATCGGAGCTCATGTGCGTGCGGCCGATCGCGCGGCCGTGCCCGCCGCCAACCCCCCGGCCGCCCGCAAGCGCTCCAGCAGCGCTTGCGCATCATGCTCGGAAACCCGTCGGATCTGACCCTGAAACGCGAGCTTCCAGTGCTCGCGGGGCCATTTGCCGATGTGCTCCAGCGCGTCGATCATCGACTCGGCGGGAATCCACTCGGATTCCTCGAGCACGATCTCCGAAGAGGTTGCGAAGCGCCAGGGATAAGCATCCACCTTGCCGGGCTTGCCCGGCCAGAGCTTCTCGCGGTCCTCGTAGCACTCGCCCTCGACGCGGACGGCGCCCGCAAATGCCATCACGCGCGTTACGTACAGCACGATTCGGTCCTCGGGCTCGATCTCGAGCGCGCGGTTGCGGTTGCGCTCCTTCAGGCCGATGACGCTGAAGCCGTGCTCGCGGGTTGCCTCGTGGTTCTCCGGCGACCCGGTGAGAATCCAGGTTCGGGCCACGTCGCGATTGTAGGCCGCTCGGAGGCCTCCGAGCGCACGCGCGCCTGGCACCCCAACCCAGCGTAAGAGATCGCGTACCCCCGGGCTCCCGCGTCGGACCGGCCCCGGGCTCCCGCGTCGGACCCCGCGCGCGCTCGCGCGGGAGCGCTCAGAGGATCGGGATGTCCTGCACTTCGTCTGGTTCTGGAGGATGGCGCTCGAGTCGTTCGATGTACCCGTCGATCAATGCGCGCACCGCGAGCAGCACTTCCCGGAGAGCCTGCGCCAGCCGCTGCTGGAGCTCGGGTCCGATCAGCTCGCACAGCGCCTGGATCGACCGCGCCACCAGGTCGGCATCGTCCGGTGCGTTCGGTGCCTCAGCTTGGTCATCTCGACCAGGTCGATTGCCGCCCGCGGGCGTCTGCCAGCCAGCCGCGGGGGGCTTGCGCCGCTCGCGTCCAACTGTGGCTGCTGTGGCTGCTGTGACTGCGGCTTGCGCCGCCGCGTCGGCGATCAGCCGTTGCGCTGCGCCGGATGCTTGACGCAGTCGCCACAGCGCCTCACGCGTCGCGGCCGCGCCGGCCTCGGTGTCGCCTGCGCCGGCAGGGTCAGTCTCCTGGGGATCGCTGCGCTCCATTGAATGTCACCTCGAGCGCGCCGTCGGCGAACGCCGCGGTGGTTGCGTGCAAGGCGGCGAGCGCGGGTGGGAGCATGATAGTGCGCCGCTGCCCGTCGACGCCCACGACGAGCTCGGAGCCGATCTTCTTCAACTGAATGTCGCCCTTGCGCGCGAACGGAAGCGCGAGTCGCAGCTTGGTGCTGTGCTCGGAGACGATCAGCTCTTGGGTCAGCGCATCGTGCAGGACGGCGCTGGGATCGTGCTCGGCGAACAGCGCACCAGAAAGACGATCGAGCATCTCACCGCCTACCACCTCCCGCTCGAAGTACGGAGCACATAGCACGGGCACCGGCGCGAACGCCGACTGCACGAGCTCCAGATGGTCTTCCTGCACTTCTCGCCAGTCAGCGAAGTAGTCGCCCACGCCGGAGGGAAAAATGCGATTGACGACGACTGCGTCGGTCAGGTAGCCGTACAGGTTGAGATAGGTAAACGTTCGCATCGCCTCTCCGATCACCATCTTGTCCGGGTTCATCACCAAGCGGATCGTCGATCGCTCACGGTCGCGGAGAATCTCGTTCATCGCGATCAGGTGCTCTGACAGACGCCGAATGTCGGTGAAGACCGCCTGGCTGGGCAACGACAGATCCAGCAGCGAGCGCGCGATCGGCCGTGCTGCGGCAAGGATCTGACGCTCCATCGGGAAGATCTTCTCGATCCACCACCTGGCCACATCGGGGACCGAGAGCAGTCGCAGCGTCTCCCCGGTCGGCGCGCAGTCGACGACGATCACGTCCCAATCGCCGGATCGATGCTGGGCTTGGAGTGCCAGCAGCGAGAACAGCTCGTCCATTCCGGGCGGGACAGTCAGCTCCTGCGCCGAGATCCGGTCAACGCCCCGCTCTACGAAGAGCTCGCCGAGCCAAGCCCGAACGCCAGACCAGTGACGCTCCAGCTCCTCCTGCGCCTGGACTTCCTGCCCCCAAAGACGGCCGGCCACCTGAACCGGCTGCGGTCCCAGCTCCGCGCACAGAGACTCCGACAAGCTGTGCGCGGGGTCCGTAGAGATCACCAGCGTCTTTCGGCCTGCCTCCGCGCAGCTACGCGCCGTGCATGACGCCACCGAGGTCTTGCCGACGCCGCCCTTGCCCGTGTAGAGGATCGTTCGCGGCACCATGACCGCGCGAGTCTAGGCCCCGTCGTTTTCCCGGGTGGATGAGCACCGCGGCACATGGCCTGCTCCAGAAGCTCAGGAGACCTGCAGGGTCGCCACGATCCGGTTGAAGTTCCCCGCCAGATCGGTTGCGGCGAGGCGGACCGTGTAGCGCCCGTGGTGGATCAGCGGCGGGACCGAGAAGGCGTCCACCCCGTAGGAGAAGTATGCGCTGGTGAGGAGCACCGTCTGGCCACCCCGCGTTAGCACGATTCCCACGTGCGAGTACTTGGAAAGCCGGAAGGCGATCGAGGTCGCCTTGTCGCGCCTCACGCTGTGCGTCAGCAACTCGAGTGACGGCGGGGTCTTCAGGTAGCGGTCGAAGTGCTCGGCGGTGATGCAGTAGACGCGCGCGCGAGTGCGTGAGCACAGCTCGTGCAGGAAGCCCGTGACAAGCGTGTGATAATCGAGCGTGTCCTCCTGGCCGGGCGCGTAGAGAGACCACGCGCCGGTGTCGTAGCGCGGCACCTCAGCCTGCGCCTCGGCGTTGCCGAGTGCGAACAGCCGGGCGGCGCGGGCATCGCGGCCCACGTGCGCATAATCGTAAAGCCCGATCAGTGTCTGCAGAAAGCCGTTGATGACCGCCTCGCCGGGCGCGAACGAGTACAGGAGATAGCGGCTACCCAGCGCGGTCCTGACACTTACCCCGACGGGTGGCGCCACGGAGAAGATCGCCAGGGCGCGACGTGCGATCGTGAGATATGACTGGTCATGGAACGCCTTGTAAGCCCGTGTCAATGCCTCGAGCGCCGTGCCCTGCGACATCGCGCTGGTCCACGGCGGGCCGGCGCCTTCGAACTTGAAGTAGTACTCCCACGTCAAACCGCCGCCACGGAGTGCTGCCAGGGGAATGAGCTCGGCGAGCAGGTGACGCATCCTGGGGTAGTGGGAAGCTCCAGCGGTATAGAGGCCATCGGCCTTACCGAAGCTTCCCAGCTCCTGCAGCTCGATGCCCTGGCCCGGGTAGTACTCCCATACGAGCTCCGAGCCCGTGAACTCGACGCGCTGACCGGAGCTCAGCAACGGGCCCTTCGTCCACCACTGGACGTTGCGCTGCAACGTCTCGAACAGCACGGGGAGGCGCGAGGGCGTGAGACCTGCGGCGGCAATTGCTTGCACGTTCCCGATCACGGACTGAAGCTCGATCGCGCGCGTGCCGCGCAGGCGCCTGGCGGTCCGCAGCGATGCATCGAAGGACGTGCTGTAACCGCGGTACTGGGCGCGCGTGAGCTCATGCTTCTTCAGTAGCCCAGCGAGCTCACTGCCCACGGTGCGCGCGGCAACCCTCGCCCGGACTTTCAGGGAGTGGACGCTGGCTGGCGGACCGGCGAAGGCTGAGGCTGGCGCCCGGGAGGGGCCCGAGGCCGGCGCCCCGGACGGGGTTGGGGTCAGCCCCGGCTGCGTGAGGAACGGATCCTCGCGCAACACTGCATGACCGCCGCGTCCGAGCACCAGCACCGGCGCGGCCGTGGCAGCGGACGGGAAAACGAACAGCGCGATCGCGACCAGGAGTCCTCTGCGCATCCGCCAATGCTAGAGACGACAGCTTCCGCGCCACCGTGACCCCAGCCCCGCCGGCGTCGCACGCCCGGTCCACTCCGAGGAGCCTTACTCCTGCTCAACCTCTTGCGGGTCGGCCTCGAGCTCGTCCTCCACCTCGTCCTCGTCCTCCTCCTCGGCGAGCGCGCCCGGATGGTGGCGCGCCTGGAAAGCCTCGAGCAGCTCGTCGCGGCGGCGCTCCTGTACGGGCGCTTCGTCGGAGATCAGGACCCACTCGCCTCCCTGGTACTCCTCGGTCTCGAAGATCTCAGAATCGACATGGGGTGAGTCGTCCACGATCAGCACGATCTCGGTCTGGGGGTTGAAGTAGGTCCCTGGGCGGTTGACCAGCTCGTCGAGCTCGATTGTCAGCGGATCGGCCATCTGAATGCGCACCCTACCTCAGATCGCAATGGGCCAGCGGGCTGTTGCGGCCCTCCCGGCGCCGTGTGCCGATCGCGCCCGGGGATCGGGTATCCTTGATCGCCTAGTTATTGACTGACTAGTCAGTCGGCCTTCCCAGTTTGGTCAATAAAGGAGCTTCACAGAATGGTTGACTTCACGCTCACCGATGAGCAGAAGAGCATGCGTGAGCTTGCGCATGACTTCGCCGAGAAGGAGATGCGCCCCGTCGCCTGGGAGTACGACAAGAACGGCACCTGGCCGCAGGAGGTCATCGACAAGGCCTGGGAGCTGGGCCTGATGAACGGCCACCTTCCGACTGAGTACGGGGGGACCGGCCTCAGCTTCCTGGACGGCGTCGTGATCGAGGAGGAGATCGCGTGGGGATGCTCGGGGATCGGGACCTCGCTGACCTGCAACGGCCTCGCCATCGCCCCGGTAGTGCTCGCCGCCTCCGAGGAGCTCAAGCGCGAGTACCTCGGACGCCTCAGCGAGGCGCCGCTGCTGGCCTCTTTCTGCCTGACCGAGCCCGACGCCGGATCTGACGTCTCGGGGATGAAGACCACCGCCGTGCGCAAGGGTGACAAGTGGGTGCTCAACGGCTCCAAGTGCTTCATCACCAACGGCAGCTACGCCAACTGGTACACGGTTTACGCCAAGACCGACAAGCAGGCCGGCCACCGTGGCATCTCGTGCTTCATCGTTCCCCGTGACGCCGGCGTGGTGGTCGACAAGAAGGAGGACAAGATGGGTCAGCGGGCGTCCAACACCGCGACCATCTCCTTCGACGACGTCGAGATCCCGCTGGGCCACCTCGTCGGCGAGGAGAACAAGGGCTTCAAGATTGCGATGATGACGCTCGACAGGACTCGTCCTGGCGTGGCGGCGATGGCAGTCGGCGTGGCGCGCGCCGCGATGGAGTTCGCGATCCAGTACTCCAAGGAGCGTGTCCAGTTCGGCGTACCAATCGCGATGCACCAGGCGATCCAGATGATCATCGCCGACATGGCGACCAAGGTCCACATGTCCCGCCTGGCGACTTGGAACTCGGCTGTGCTGCTCGACCAGGGCAAGCGCAACACGCTCGAGTCATCGCACGCGAAGCGCTTCGCCGCCGATTCCGCGATGGAGGTCACCACGGATGCCGTCCAGGTCTACGGCGGCTATGGCTTCATCAAGGACTACCCGGTCGAAAAGCTGATGCGCGATGCGAAGATCCTCCAGCTCTACGAGGGCACTGCGCAGATCCAGCGCCTCGTGATCGCCCGCGAAACGCTGCTGCCCCGGCGCGCCGAGGAGCCGGCGGCTACGAGCGCGTAGCGCGGCCTCGACTGTTTCGCGGGGCTCTGAGGGTTCTTGAATCAATGGGGCCGCCGCGCGGCGGCCCTGTTTCTGGCTGGTCGCCGTCCCCCGCGTGCCGCTGCACGTCCTCCGCATGCGGCTGCACGTGCCCAGATCATCTGCCGGCGCCGTCCGCCGGACGTTTGGTTCACACGGATTGCGGCTCGCGCTCCTTTAGGTTGATCCAGGAGCCGTCCGCACCGCGAAGCTGCGCGCGGGTCAGCTCACCAAACCCACCCGAGGCCACGGCGACCGCATCACTGTGCATTGCTGATCCTTTCGCCTGTTGACCTGCCCGCGTGGATGGATGGTCGATTGACCGCACAGACAGTCGTACTCGTCAACCCCCTTTCCCGCCCACGCCGACCCAATCGTGACGGCATACCCGGGAGCGCAACGACATAAACGCGCTCTCGGTCGGTCCCGATATTCCAACGGGCTCGCTCTTCCTGAGCCCGGGCCCCGCAATCCGGGCTCGCCGTTTGCTTTCCAGTCTTCCGGGTAGTTTAAATTCACAGCAATCTACGCCCGAGGGCTGAGGGGGACTAAAAATATGCGCAAGCGCCTCCTCGCTCTCGACATCCTGTCCACTTTCGGCGACGTGACCTTCGACTTCACGGGCCAGCGGATGGTGCTCGGCGGGACGGTCGGCTGAACGGCGTCGGGGCGGCGCGCGAGCAGGGGCTGGGCGCAGACAACGAGGAGCGGCTGGGCGGGGCCGCGGCGATTTCATATCTCACGCAGTCGAGCGCAGCTCGATGACCTCAGCGTGCGCGTGCTTGCCCACCGCCGTCGCGAGCGGGAGATCCTTGGTCGCGAGCGGCTCGTCCAGATGCTCGGCGAGCGCGACGAAGATCGCATCGGCGGCGGTCAGGTTGTGCCGCAGTGCCCATGCGCGCCCCCGCAGTGCGAGCGTGGGGAACAGCGCCAGCGGAAGATCGCCGAGATCGCCCGCGGCCGCCGTCGCACGGTCCGCGGCGAGACCGCGCCTCGCCTCCCGACGCAGCACCGCGAGCACCTCGAATACCAAAAGATCAGGGGCAGCGAGCTCGCCTTCGCGCTCGAGCATCATCTCGATCGGCGCCGCGACGCCGGTCCCCAGCAGGAAGTCCACGACCCCGGAGCTGTCGATGACGGTCATTCCCCGTGTTCACGTACCGAGCGGACCGTGCGCTCCGCCGTCTGATCGGGCTCGATCGCGCCTCGCGCCGCAATCCGGGCGCTCAGCTCCGCCGGAGTTGGGCGAGTCGCGCTGCGCTCCAAGACCTCGCGTAGGTATGCCGTCAACGACATGCCCGCTGCGGCGGCCCGCGCCTTCAGCCTTCGATGCACCTCGTCCGGAACGTCGCGAATCTGCACGAGCACACCCATACAAAGACCAACTATATCATGCATAGCACATACACTCGTCGCGTCAATACTCCTTGGTCCTGATCTACGCCGCTCTGCCGCCGGCACCGTGGGCTGAGCCTGGACGGCCCCGACTAGCTCGTCCCCGGCACGACTAGCCCGCTCTCGTAGGCGGTCACGACAAGCTGTGCCCGGTCGCGGGCGCCGAGCTTGGTGAAGAGCCTCGCGACGTGGGTCTTGGCCGTCAGCGGCGAGAGCACGAGCCGGGCGGCGATCTCGGCGTTGGACAGACCGCGACCGACGAGCGCGAGGATCTCGCGTTCGCGCGGGGTCAGCTCGTCGAGCCGCCCGGACTGGAGCTCCGGCGAGACCGTCGCGCCGCGCTCCTGGGCCACGAAAGCCTCGATCAGCCGGCGGGTCAGCTTGGGCGCGAGCAGGGCCTCGCCGCCGGCGACCACGCGGACGGCGGCGATCAGGTCGGCGGGCTCCACGTCCTTGAGCAGGAAGCCCGACGCTCCGGCGCACAGCGACCCGAAGACGTACTCGTCGAGCTCGAATGTCGTCAGCACGACGACGCGGGTCCCCGCCAGCGCGGGGTCGCCCGTCAGCCGCGCGGTCGCCTGCAGGCCGTCGAGTACCGGCATGCGGATGTCCATCAGCACGATGTCGGGCCGGTTGCAACGGGCCAGGTCCACGGCCTCCCTGCCGTCAGCGGCCTCGGCCACCACCGTGATGTCCTCCTCGGAGTCGAGCAGGGCGCGGAACCCCGCGCGCACGAGCGCCTGGTCATCGGCCAGCTCGACGGTGATCACACGGGCGTCTCAATCGTCGCTGCCGAGATGGGAAGGCAGGCGCGCACCCGCCAACCGCCGGCGGGGCCGGGCCCGGCATCGAGCGTGCCCTCCAGCGCGGTGGCCCGCTCGCGCATCCCGCGCAGTCCGTGCCCCGAGCCATCTCCGGTGGCGCTCGCGCCGGAGCGCTCGCCGCGTGTGCCCGCGCGCAAGTGGTCGCCGCGCGTGTCCGAGCCGGAGCCGTCGTCGGTCACCTCGATGCGTACCGCGCCGGCTTCGCGACGCACGCGGATCTGCGCGGTCGAGGCGTGGGCATGGCGCAGGACGTTGGTCAGGGCCTCCTGCACGATCCGGTAGCCCGCAGCGTGGACGGCCGGCGGCGCCCGGACGAGCGGGTCGATGTCGAGGGTGACGGACACGCCGGCGGCCCGTAGGCCGCCGGCGAGCTGCTCGAGCTCGCCCAGGCCCGCCGCCGGGCCGGCGGGCGCGGCCTGCTCGGGGTCCCGGAGAACGCCTAGCGTTGATCGCAGGTCGGCGAGCGCCTCGCCGCTGACTCGCTTGATCTGCCGCAGCGAATCGCCCGCGTGGACGGGGTCACGCTCGATCAAGTGCGCCGCGACGCCGGCCTGCACGTTGATCGCGACCATCGCGTGCGCGACGACGTCGTGCACCTCCTGCGCGATCCGCAGCCGCTCCTCGCCGACCCGCCGCAGGGCCGCCTCCTCCCGGGCCGCTGCGGCGCGCTCGGCCGACTCGTCGCGCGAGCGGATGATCTCGCCTGCCGCGATCGCGAGCAGGCAGAGCGCCACGTTCCGGATCACAATTTGAGCGAAGTCGGCCGCGATCGCCGCGAACGGGAGCACGCTGACGGCGACGCAGGGGACCACCGCGACCGCGACCCACATTGAGTGGCGCCGGTCGCCGCGGCGCGCGAGCTCGAACAGTGCGATCATCGGAATCAGCACGACAGTGCTGGCGGGGTGCAGCCGCCACAAGACGAGCACGATCCCCGCAACGAGCAGCGGCGCAAGCTGGGTGAAGGTCAGCCGCCGGCGCAGCACTAGCGGAAGGCACGCGACCACCGCCGCCAGCACGCCGGTGACGTCGACCGGCCGCGAGGAAATCGCCGCGTCGGCGATCAGGACCGGCGGCAGGACGCCGACGGGCAGCCAATCGAGCAGCGTGGCGGTGGGGACGGTGCGGACTGAAGGGAAGGTGCGGGAGCTCACGGCGGACCTCATGTTGATTGTCGCGTGCCGGGCGCGCTGGGCCGCTCAGGCCGGTTGGCGGGTCTGCGCCGCGGCGCGGAGTGGGTCTCGCTAGCCTCGACCCGGTCGGTCGCGTGGGCCTCGATCCCGCCGGTCGCGCGGCCCCCGATCCGGTCGTGGAGCCGGCGCAGCGGCGCCGGCGCCCACCAGTTCCAGCGGCCCAGGAGCGCCATCAGCGACGGGACCAGCAGCGAGCGTACGATGAAGGCGTCGACCAGCACGCCGGTTGCGGTTGCCAAGCCGATCTGCTGTATGAATGAGATCGAGCTCGTGCTGAAGGCGCCGATCGCCACCGCGAGCAGGATCGCCGCGGCGGTGATAACCCGGCCCGTCCGCCCGACCCCGGCAGCGACCGCCTGGCGCTCGGAGAGCCCTTCCTCGCGCGCCTCCTTGATCCGCCCGAGCAGGAAGACTCCGTAGTCGGTTGATAGCGCGAAGACGAGCGTCGCGGTGACCACGAAGTCGGTCGGCTCCACTCCGCCGTTCGGGGTGTAGCCGAGCAGGCCCCTGAGGTGTCCGTGCTGGTAGACCAGAACCAGCGAGGCGAGCGCCACGCCGACGGTCAGCGCGTTCATCACGATCGCCTTTGCCGGCAGCACGACCGAGCCGGTCATCAGCCACAGGACGAGGAATGTCAGCCCCGCGAGCAGCGCAATTGCCGGGAGCAGCCGCGAGCCGATCGCTGCCTGCTGGTCGACGAACTCGGCGGCGGGCCCGGTGACCTTGGTTCCGAACGGCGCATGGAGGTTCCGAACCTCGCGGACCACGCGCTGGGCGGCCGGTCCGGCCGGGTCACCGGCCACTTCGGCGTTGACGGTCCACAAGGAGCTGCCGAGCGCCGCCGGGCGCGTTGCGTGCTGCACACCGTGCAGGCTCGCGACACGTCGCGCGTAAGCCGCGACGCCGGCCTGCTGCGAGCGCGAGGCCTCGATTGCGACCGTCACCGGCGCCTGGCCGGCACCGCGGAAGTAGCGGCCGGTCGCGTCCGACACCGTACGCGCGCTCTGGCCCGTGGGCACCGCCGTGCTGTCAATCGGCGACCAGAGCGTGCTGAGCGCTGGAAGCGCCAGCGCGAGCATCGCCACCGCGGTGACAGCGGCGACCGCGCCCGGCCGGCGCGTTACCGCCTGCGCCAGGCGGTACCAGCGCCCGTCCTCGGGTCGCGCATTCGCGCGGCGCCGCGCCAGGCGGTACCAGCGCCCATTCCCGTGCTGTCCGCGCGTACCGGGGCGCGCGAGCTTGACGCCCCAGACCGCCAATAGCGCCGGCGTAAGAACCAGCGCGGCCGCTGCCGCGACAAGCGCGACCGTCGCGCCGGCGATCCCCATCGATTTCAGGAAGCCCTGCGAGAACAGCGTCAGCGTGGCCAGTGCGCAGGCGACCGTCGCGGCGGAGAACGCGATCGTGCGACCCGCTGTCGAGATCGTCGTGCGGATCGCCTGCGCCGCCGTCGCTCCGGCGCCGAGCTCGTCACGGAAGCGCGTCAGCAGGAGCAGTGTGTAATCGATCGACAGCCCCAGCCCGAGGCCGATGACGAGGTTCAGCGCGAACACGCTCAGCCCGTAGACGTGGTTGACGGCGGTGAGAGCCAGGAACGTCCCGAGCACCGTCGTGATGCCGACGATCAGCGGCATTAGCGCCGCCCGGCCGCGGAAGAACACCAGCGACAGCACGAGGAGAAGCGGAAAGGCGATCAGCTCCGCCAGACCAAGGTCCTTCGAGACCGTGCCGCTGATCTGCCGACCGGCGACGGCGGGGCCGCCGACCGTCACCCCGCGCACGTGGGCGAAGGCGTGCAGCGCGCTCTGGGCGACTTTCCCGTCCTGCGCGCCAGCGCGCAGGGTGCCGGTGAGGAGCGCCAAGCGGCCATTCCGGGCGACCGCGGCCGGGGCGGTGGTCTGAGCGATGCCGGCCACCGCCGCCAATCGGATCCTGGCAGACGCGAGGCGGGCTCGCGAGGCGAGGGCGCCCGCGGGTGTGTTGACGAGGAGCACCACTCCTGCGGTTGGCTCTAGGTGCGTCGCGGCCTGAATTTGGCGGACGGCGACCTCGGAGTCCGCGCCGGAGGGGGCGGAGCTGCCAGAGCTCTTCAGCGAGCCGGCGAGAGGACCGCCGATCGCGCCTGCGACGATCACGAACAGGAGTGCGGCGAGCAGCGTACGGCGTGGCTGAGAGACGAGTAGATTGAGCATGCGGCAGATCGTGACCCGCGGCGAACCGTTGCGCATCGGCCCCGAGGAGTAAGTTCACCCAGCGTGTACACCCCCGCGCGTACACCCGCGGGAGCAAATTCGTCGAGTCGGCGTCGAGAGCTCCCGGCACCGTTGCGGCCGGTGCTCCTCCAGACGCAGCGACCGCTACTCCGTCGCGCTGAACTCCCAGATCGCGATTGCCAGCATCGCGAGACCGAGCACGAGGATCACCCCTGCCTCGAGCAGCCCCGGGACGTGCCATCCCCACCACGTGACACCGGGGTCCAGCGCGTGGCGAGCGGCACGGGAGATCGTGAGGTGACCGAAGACCAGACGGCGCATCGGATCCACGGCATAAGTAAGCGGGTCAAGCCGGTTGAGCACGCTGAGCCACCCGGGTAGGCCCGAGACCGGGAACAGCGCTCCTGAGACGAAGAACATCGGCATCACGATCATCTGCATGACCCCCATGAAGGACTGCATCTGCTTGATCCGTACCGCGATCATCACGCCGAAGGCGGTGATCGCGAAGGCGAGCAGCACCTGCAGGGCGAAGATCCCGAGGATCAGCAGCGGGTCGTAGGGGACGTGCACCAGGCCCGCGAGGCAGATCACGATCACGCCCTGGATCCCCGCCACCGTCGCCCCGCCGAGGCACTTGCCGATCACGATCGAGCTGCGGCGGACAGGGGCGACCATCATCTCGCGCAGGAACCCGAACTCGCGGTCCCAGACGATCGAGGCGGCCGAGAACATCGCCGTGAACATGACGGCGATGCAGAGGATGCCCGGGTAGATGAAGGTCTTCAGGCTGACGCCGTGGGTGCCGGCGCTCGACAGACGCTGCAGGCCGGCGCCGAGCACGAACAGGAACAGGAGCGGCTGCACGAGCGAGGTGATCATCCGCAGCTTGTCGGCGCGGAAGCGGATCAGCTCGCGGCGCCAGACGATCTTGATCGCACGCAACTCGGAGCGCAAGCTGCGCTTCGGGACGCTTACCCTGACGACCTGCCGTTTGGGCGCGGCGGAGGGCGGCGGCTGGGCGGTCTCGGGGCGATCGCCCACGCCCTCCTCCGCCTGCCCGCGGCCGCCTGCCCGCTCTCCATCCAGGCTCGCCTCGATCGGGCGGCCGCCGCGTCCTCCGGCTGGCTCGCCAACGGCGGAGGGCGCGTGAATCGTCCGGCTGCTCATCGCCGAGCACCCATCATCTGCATCATCACGCGGTTTTTGTGCTTGCTCGAGTCCTCCTCGGCGTCGCGGATCGTGGTTCCCGTGTAGGACATGAAGACATCGTCGAGTGTCGGGCGGCTGACGCTGACCGCCCGGATCGGAACCCCGAGCTCTGCGAACAGCCGCGGCACGAACTCCTCGCCGCCGGGGACGCCGAACGTCACAGCGCCTTCGGACACGCTGGCCCGTACGCCGAAGCGGTCCTCCAGCGCGGCGATCGCGGCGTCGTCGTCTTCGGTGTGGATTGTGACGCGGTCGGTGCCGACGCCCGCTTTGAGCGTCTCAGGGGCGTCGAGGGCGACGATCTGACCGTGATCCATGATCGCGATGCGGTCGCACCACTCGGCCTCGTCCATGTAGTGCGTGGTCATGAAGATCGTGATCTCCTCACTCTCCTTGAGCTCGCGGATGTAGGTCCAGATCGAGCGCCGCGTCTGGGGGTCCAGGCCGATCGTCGGCTCGTCGAGAAAGAGCACCCGCGGGGAGTGCATGAGACCGCGGGCGATCTCCAGCCGGCGTCGCATTCCGCCTGAGAAGGTGGCGACGGGGGAGTCCTTGCGGTCCCACAGCCCCACCATCTCCATGAGCTGCTGCATCCGCGGCGCCACGAGATCGGACTGGACCCCGTAGAGCTCGGCGTGCAACTCGAGGTTCTGCTGCGCGGTCATGTAGCCGTCGAGCGTCGGGTCCTGGAAGACAAGTCCGATGTTGCGCCGCACGTCGTCGCGTTCGTGTACGACATCGTGCCCGGCGACCCTTGCCGAGCCCGAAGACGGCTTGGCAAGCGTGCAGAGCATGTTGATCGTGGTCGTCTTGCCGGCCCCGTTGGGCCCGAGGAACCCGAACACCTCCCCCGCCGCGACTTCGAAGTCCACGCCGCGCACCGCCTGAACGTCGCCGAAGGACTTCGCGAGGCCCTCGACGACGACGGCGGGCGCGGGTGGGGTGGGTGAGGGCGCTCCGGGCGCGGGTGGGGTGGGTGAGGGCGAGGACGCAGCGCGTGCCGGCGCCGCGGGTGTGCCTGCGGGCGCCGCGGGTGTGCTCTCGTCGTTGGTCGCCATAGCGTTTCCGAACCTTACGGGGTCAAGCCTGTTCGTCCTCGGCGAGGATGCGGTAGAGCGCGCGACGCGTCTCGGCGAGGATCTCCGCGGCGCGCGCTCGCTGGGCCTCGTCGCCGACCGAAGCCACCTGCCAGGCGGCCTTGCCGGTCTGCATTAGGAGCGACCGCATCTCCCACATTGGATTTGCGCCCTCCTCGCCGTCATCCCACGGCGCCGGCTCCTCGGAGCGGGTCGCCAGGTGCTCACGCCCGGCATCGGTGATCTCGAAGTGCCTGCCGCCGTCGGCTTCGGTGGCTCTGACCAGGCCCTCGTCCTCGAGCTGGGCGAGCGTCGGGTAGACCGACCCCGGACTCGGGCGCCAGCGACCGTCACTGCGCTCTTCGATCGTTTGTATGAGCTGGTAGCCGTTGCGCGGCTCCTCGGCGAGCAGCAGCAGGAGCGCTAGCCGGACATCGCCGCGTCGCGCGCGACCCCGGCCGCCGAACGGACCGCCGCCCATGCTCCCGAAGGGACCGCCGCGCATGTGGCGCATTGCGGCGAAGCGCTCGAGATCCTCGGGGCTCGGGCGCCCCCGGCCCCGCCCGCTCTTGGCGAACGCCCATCCGCGCGCGCCGGGCTCATGGGGGTGTCCCCAGCCTCCGCGGCCGGGCCATTCATCTGCGTAGACATAGCAAGTCATCTGGTGTACCTCTCGTTTGGTTGCAACGATAGGTGGACGATATATCGCGACTGTTCTTTTGTCAAGAGCTAGTCGCGGCTTGGGAAAGAGTGCTGACGCAGCCAGGAGACCCCCGCAGTACGTGCGCTCGCGCTGGGCGATCAACCCTCATCAGCGTCGCTTCCTTCTCGCAGCCAGGAGACCAGGTCGACATAGCTCATGCGCGTCCCGCCCGACTCCTTCTCGGCGCGCAGCGCCTCGCCCGCCTGGCGGGTCAGTGCTGCGAATCCCCCGACCCTCCGCCCCGTGACCGGATCCAGTCGGCGACCTGCTGGCTGAGGTCGCCGAACTGCGAGCCCATCGTCGTGACGTTCTCGCCAATCTCGCGAAACAGGGCCCGGAAGCGCTCGGCGTAGAACTCCATCGCGTCACCGGCCTCCTCGCGCACGTCGCGCTCGTCGCCGCGGCGGCGGTACTCACCGCGGACGATGCGGTCGTACTCGCCACCCTGGACCCACTTCATGACCTCCGAGACGCGCCTGACGGCGTAGGAGTGAGTAGCGCCGATCTCGTAGAAGAAGCGCCGCACGCGATCGGTCGGGTCATCCCAGCTCTCGTACTCCATCGCCTGGGCCATGAAAGCATCGAGGTCGAGCCTTTCGGCGGGTAGCCCGCCGGCGGTCACCATCAGCGTGCGGCAGACGATCTGCGGGTCGCGTACCGCCAGCGTGGCGGCCCGGTCGCAGCTCAGCTCAGCCGCGCGAATCCATTCGAGCAGCACCGCCTGCACCGCTCGCAACGGCAGCCCGACCGGGAATGGCACGTTGCCGCCGGCGCGCATGAGGATGTCCAGCGCCGTCATGTAGAGGACGTGATCGGAGAGGATGTGCCCGAGCTCGTGGGCGAGTACGACGCGTTGCTCGCCCGGGCCCAGGCGCTCCAGCAGCAAGGAGTCGATCACTACGATCGGGTTCTGCGAGCCGATCGCGTGCGCGTTCGCCGACATCGCGCTGTGCACGTAGAGGTCGTAGCTGCGCGGCATGTCGAGCACCTTGCAGACGCCGAGATGCTGTGCCCACAGCTCGGGGAGCTGGCGCGCGCCGGCCTTGATCGAGTTGCCGAGGTAAAACTGGCGCAGCGCTCGTTCGTAGCGCCACTCGACGAGCTTGCGCACTACCGTATCGAGCATCGGAATCGCCTTCAGCGCGGCGGTCGCGGCTCGATCGGCTGGATGCTCGTACGCCTTCGGGGAGATGTCCGCATAGGGCTTGATCGGTTCGATGCTCTGTCGTGGGATCTCGGGCACGGCGTCGCTTAGCGTACCGACCTGAGGGGCGCAGGGGACATCTCTGCGCACCAGGACTAGACTCCGGCTGACTGCGGCCCGTCGGCCGCAGTGACTTTGCTCCACGAACCCGAACGAGAGGCTCATGTTCGTCTTCAAAGCCGCCGTGGTCGGCGCCGGCACGATGGGCGGCGAGATCGCGCAGACGATCGCCAACGCCGAGATCCCCGTCGTGCTCAAGGACATCGAGCAGGAGCTCGTCGATCTCGGCATCGAGAAGGCCCGCTCGCTGTGGCAGGCCCGCGTCGATGTCGGCAGGATGGACGCGGCCGGGCTCGAGCGCAAGCTCGGCCTGATCACCGGTACCACCTCCTATGACCAGTTCGGCGATGCCGATTTCGTGATCGAGGCGGTGCCCGAGCGGATGGCCGTCAAGCAGGCGGTGTTCTCAGAGCTCGACGAGGTCACGCCCGGGCATGCGATCCTATCCTCGAATACGTCGTCGCTGTCGATCACCGAGATGGGAATGCTCACGAGCCGGCCCGACAAGGT
Source organism: Actinomycetota bacterium (assembly GCA_030853685.1). GTDB lineage: Bacteria > Actinomycetota > Thermoleophilia > Solirubrobacterales > Solirubrobacteraceae > Palsa-465. The sequence goes on from JALYUQ010000175.1 coordinate 40,758, forward strand.
CGTCGGCTTTCACTTCTTCTATCCCGCTTCGGTGATGCGGCTGATCGAGGTGATCGAGGGCGAGGAGACATCTGCGGAGACCGCCCAGGCAGCGGCCAACTTCGCGCAGGCGATCCGCAAGCTGCCGATCCGTTGCGGGGAGGCACCGGGCTTTGTCGTAAACCGGGTCCTGAACTCTGCCGTCTCGGAGCTGTGGCGCGTGCAGGAGGAGACGGGGGTCGACGTCCAGGCGCTCGACAAGATCGTCGCCGAGTCCAAGGTGGCGCCGATGGGGCCATTCTTCCTTGCTGATCTGCTGGGGCTCGATACGGTGCTCCACGTCGCCGAGCACCTCAACGAGGCGTATGGCGATCGGTTCTTCGTCCACGAGCAGATGCGGTCGTTGGTCGCCCGCGGCGATCTCGGCACCAAGTCTGGAAAGGGCTTCTATGAGCACGGCTGAAATCGATCCCGTCGCGCTCGTCGAGCGCTTCACACTCAAGGCGCTCGTCGAGTGCTGCCTCGTGCTCGAGGAGGGCATTGCACCGATGAAGGACATCGACCTCGGAATGATGGCTGGGGCGGGAATCATCCCCCCGCCGTTCGCGCGCGCGGACCAGACGGGGCTCGACGAGGTGCTTGCCAAGCTCGAGCGTGCCGCAGGGCAATGGGGCGAGACCTTCGAAGCACCGGCGATCCTGCGCCGGCTCGTTGCCCAAGGTCGCCTGGGCGTCAAATCCGGGCAGGGCTTCTTCCCTTACGCGCGCCCGGATGCCGGCTGGGACGAGAGCCCGGTGAAGCTCGAGACCCGGGACCAGATCGCAATCGCGTGGCTCGACACGCCGCCCGCGAACTCGATCTCATCGGAGGTCGTTCAGGCGCTGCTGAAATGCTGGGACGCGGTCAACGGCTTGAAGGAGGTTCGTTGCCTCGTGCTTGCCTCCGCCAACCCGATGCTGTTCTGCGCGGGTGCCGACATCAAAGCCTTCACCACTATGGACGCCTCCGCCGGGCGAGAGCTGGTCCACCAGATGCACGAACTGATGCGCGCGATGGAGGGCTCGAGCATTGCCACGATCGCCGCCGTCAACGCGCTCGCGCTCGGGGGCGGCTGTGAGCTGGCGATGGCTTGCGACTTCCGCATCGCCGCGGAGTCGGCGATCTTCGGCCAGCCCGAGATCAACCTCGGGATCATCCCGGGCTTTGGCGGCACCCAGCGGCTGCCGCGGCTCGTCGGCCACGGGCGCGCGCTGGAGCTCAACCTGACCGGTGAGCCGATCGGCGCCGTCGAGGCATACGAGCTAGGGCTCGCCAACCGCGTGGCCCCCGATCACGAGTTGCTTGACACAGCGCTCTCATGGGCGCGCAAGCTGGCCACTCAGCCACCGCTCGCGATCGAGCAGATCAAGCTCGTCTCGGGCACCGCGGATCTCGATGCCGGAATCGATGCCGAGCAGCACGCGTTCGCAAGAGTGTTCGGCTCCGAGGACGCCAAGGAGGGAATCTCCGCGTTCCTGCAGAGGCGTACCGCGCGCTTCACCGGCAACTGACGCGCCGATCGCCGGGAGCCCGGGCATTGCCCATTGCGGGCCGGCGGCCATGCCCCCTCTTTACGTGGACGCGGCGACCCTACTACGCGGCCGACCGAGCGTGCGCCTACGCTCAGGTTGAGGTTGACCCGAGCTTGGGCGCGTGCGGCGCGTCCGGCGGGACTGTCCTACCTGCCGGGAACCTTGACCGCGTATTGGCTGGGGGCGATCGGAACAACCGGTTCGGGGATCTGGCCGATCCGGTTGATCAGGTCAACCCACTGACCGGGCTTGAGGATCTGCTGGATCTCCCCAGCGAGCTTCTTGTTCTGCCCGTACAGAGGAATGAACGTGACCTGGACGCGGTCTTTGTGGTCAGGCAGCGCGAGCGTGTTGGTCTGGCCCTTGTAGCTCATCGTGCTGATGATCTGGTCTGGCTTGAGCGCGCCTTGCAGGGTCAAGAGCCGGCGAACCGTCAGGTCGGTGATCGACCCGGACCCCTGGTGGCCGAGGACGGGGACGTTGTTGACCTTTGAGATGTCGGCGCTCGAGCCGTTGACGCCGCCGGCACTGGGGCCGCACGCGAGCCCGGAGATGGACGGATCGAGCCCCGACGCGGAGAGAAACTCGATCGTCGCCAGTATTCGGCGATCGATCAACCCGGCTTGGATGTCCCGGCGCCCGCACGCGTAGACCTGGACGTGCGGGTCGATGAGGATCGAGTTGGTGAGCTGCGCTTTGGACTCCAGCAGCACTTGGCCGACGGTTGGATTCTTTCCCCCGGGGCCGTAGAACGGATCAACGCCCGCGGCGCGGTAGACGGCGGTCGCCTCGAGCAACTTCCAGCCGTCGAGGATCGGCTTGGGGTCGATCGGCGGCGCGTTCTTGCCGGCGGGCCGGACCGTGAACAAGAGGTGCGAGGCGCTGGCGGGGGCTGAGGCGCTGGCGGGGCTGGCGGGGCCGATCCTCCCGAGGATCGTGCCGGATACCACGACTGCGCCCGCCTTGAGCGGCTGCAGCGTGTACTGGTTCTTCCCGAGGTGCAGGACGTCTGAGAAGTAATTCTGGAAGCTCGAGATCGGAGCGCTGGTGGTGTGTAGCTGCAGATCCCCGCCGGCGGCATAGGACGCCCGGCGCGCGGGATAGGCGAACAGGCGCTCCTTCACAATCCCGGCCGGCGCCGGCCGGGCGCTCTGGGCGGGAGCCGAAGTGACCGGAAGCGTGGTCGGCTTGGTCTTGGTTTGCCGCGTGGCCTTTGCGGCGCTGACGGTCGCCGGCGCCTGCTGAGCGCCCGCGCTCGCCGGAGCCTGGGGCTTGGGAGACGGCTTCGTCGGCGCCGAAAGCTCCGAGGCGATCTGCGCGGCGGTGACCTTGACGGGCTTTGGTACCGGATACTTCGAAGGGATGGACCCCAGGTTGGCGTAGGTGTAGATGTTCCCCGTCGAATCCTGGAGCTCGATGAAATGCCCCAGCTTGTCGCTGTGGCCGACCTTGAGGATCTTGCCATCGCTGACCGCCACCACCGGCGAGCCCTGATTGGCGAAGATCGAGACGCCCTTGCTGGCGGGGTTGGAGTCGATCGGGACAGCCGCGTTGGCTGACTTCACGCGCCTGGTCGCGAGCCGCTCGACGCTGTCATCGGCGTACATGGCTTTCGCTGCGACCGGGAAGTGTCCCTCGACTAGGCCGGTCAGCGCGCCGATCAACTGATTGGGGATGCCGCCGATCAGCTTCGCGCGCAGCAGCACCGATTGCACGTACGAGCTCGCGTGGTTGTAGGCGAAGATCGCCTTGGGAAGATTCTTCGAGGCCCCCGCTGCGGCCAGGTACCGCGCCGCCGTGAAGATCGCGTCAACGGGGTTGTAGGGGTCGGCGGTCCCGGTCCCTGTCGCGTCAACCGCGTATTGCTTGAACGTTGCGGGAAGGAACTGCATCCAGCCAACGGCCCCGGCGGACGAAACCGACAGGTTGCGCCCATAGTCTGTCTCGATCTCGTTGATTGCCGCCAGCACCTGCCACGGCACGTCGTATTCGATCCCAGCCGCCTGGTAGATCGGCAGCAGGAATGGCGGGATACGGAAGCTGTCGATGAAGAAGTTGGGCACTCCGATCGGCGACGGCCCAGGCAAGGCAAAGCTGAACGTCGGGTTGGTCGGGGTCGGCACGCCACCTGCGCTTCGCATCGCTCCCGGCTGTGCGGGAGCCGGCGGGGGCGTGGTGGTTCCCGGGGGGCCGGTCGGCTTGCTGGGAGCCGCACCGTTGGCCGGAGGCTGCTTGTGACCGGGCCCCTTCTTGGTCCTCGGCACGTGTGTGCTCGGACGCTGCAAAGTCCCGGGCCCCCTGGGGTGTGGCGGGGACTGTGGGGTCCTGCCCGGGGTCGTAGTCCCGGTCGTAGTCCCGGGCGCCGCGGGTCCGGTCGTCGTGGTCCCGGGCGTTGCGGGTCCAGGTGCGGCCGGCGAAGCGGTGCCCTGGGAGCTCTGCGGCGGCGCAGGAGCGGGAGATGGAGTGGAGGAAGCGCACGACTCCGATACGTTGACGACGGTTCCCAGTCCGCCGGGCAGCGAGATCGACGACGGCGGCGTCCCGGGGGGGACGTTCACGCCGATGGACAACTGCGCCCCGCCGAGCAGAGTGACCGTGAGCACGCAGGGCTCAGCCGAAGCCGTCGCCGTCGGCAAAGCCTCCAGGCCAATCCCGGCAACCACTAAGCCCGCCGTTACGGCGGCCACTTTCAACTTCCCGCTCAACACCGTGGTCTCTCTCCTCCCGCGTGACGCGTCCGCAGTGTACTTTCGCCGCGACCACATGGCGGCGCGACGCGCACGGTACCGACTGTCGCGGAGCTTTGCAACGTCAAACCGCCTGTCGAGCGGAGATTTCAATGAAAAGTGACGGTTGATCGTGGACTCTCACGTTCGACTTCAGGTCGAGGCCGTCCGTTTGGGGCGCAGGAGGATCGGGTCTAGACGGACCGCGCGATAGACGGACCGCGCGATAGACGGACCGCGCGATAGAGTCTCCATCGATGACCGAAGACGAGGGCTTGCGTGAACGAGTGACGCGCCAGGGCGAGGAGGCGATCGGCAAGCTGGCCCAGGAGCTGATCGAGAACCCGATCGTCAGCGGCGCGCTGTCGGCGGCGTTTGAGACGCGAGGGCGTGCGGTGCGTGCGCAAGAGGTCGCGATGGGCGCGCTCAACCTTCCGTCGGCCAGCGATCTAGAGCGGCTTACGCGCCGCCTGCGAGGCGTTTCGCAGCGCTTGGAGGGCATCGAGGACGCTGTGGATCGGCTGGAGCAGCGGATAGAGGGGCTGGGTACCACGAGCGTGGTACGCCAGCACCTGGCCGCGATCGAAGCTACGTTGAAGCGGATCGAGACCGCGGGCGCCAAGCCGGCGGATTCCGCCCCGGCGGACGCCAAGCCGGCGAGTGCCGCCCCGGCGGGCACCAAGCCGGCGGCGGGCGCGAAGCGGCATTAGCCTCCAGCCTGCGATCGACGCAGGGCCGCATTCCGGTCAGAGTCAGCAGGCAAGCGCTCGCACGGCAAGCTCGCCCATCCGCTGCTCGGCGGATCTCAAAGCCTCAGGATCGATTCGTGTTCGAGAGGGCAGGACGATGTCGGAGACCACCAGCAGCGAGCCGGCGTCTAGACCCTGGCGCGCGGCGAGGGCGAACAGGGTTGCGCTCTCCATCTCCACCGCAAGCGCACCTGCCGACAGCCATTCCTGTTCGCGGCCGTTCCCTGCATCGTAGAAGAGGTCGGTGGATGCGACCAAGCCGGCACGGACGCTGCCCGCGCTCAGAGCCGACTGCTCTGAGCCTGCGCTGCCCGCGCTCAGAGATGACGGCTCTGAGCCTGCGCTGCCCGCCAACGGTTCTGAGCTTGCAAGGACCGCCACCGAAGATGGCTGCTCTGAGGCGCTGCTGGCGGCGGCCAGCAGGGCGGCTAGCAGGTCCGGGCTCGCGGCGGCTCGAGTGCCCGCGCCGAGCGCGCGGCTGGTGCCGTCGGCCGCGATCGACTCGGTGGCGATCACGATCTCGCCCAGGCGCAGCGATCGATCCAGCGCGCCGCAGGTGCCCACGCGCAGCAGCCGCGCCGCCCCGAGCCTGGCGAGCTCGGAGATCACGATCGCCGCACTCGGGCCGCCCATCCCAGTGCTCTGAATCGTCAACGGGGCGCCGTCTGCGGCAGTGCCCGTGTAACCCCAAAGGCCGCGGTTGTGGTTGAACATCTTCGGGGCCTCCAACAGTGACTGGGCGAGCAGCAGGGCGCGTCCGGGATCGCCGGGCAGCAGCACCCGCTCGGCCAGCTCAGCGGTCGGGTGCAGATGGATCGTGGTGGGCGCCAAGGCGCACGAGGTTAGACTCTGCGCCGGCATGCACAGTCTTCTAGCGACGATCCCGACATGACGGTCTTCAAGTCCGCGTTGGAGTTCCGCGAGGTGATGGATCGCGCGTTCACGCTGATGAGCGAGGACGCTGACATGGGGCCTCGGCTCCGTGACGCCGACACGCCGCAGCGGTTCGAGTTCACCGATCTCGATCTGGTTGTGAATATTCGCGCTGGAGCGCCCAACGAGCCGAACCTGGCGTGGGAGTGGTCTGACGACGTCGCCTGGAAGCCAAAGGTCGAGATGACGATGAGCGCAGACACCGCCAACAGGTACTTCCAGGGCAAGGAGAACGTCGCGATGGCGATCGCCCGGCGCCGCATCAAGGCAGGTGGAGACGTCAAGGCTGCGCTGGCGATCCTCCCGATCACCAAGCCCCTGTTCGCGCGCTACCGCGAGCTGATCTGCGCCGAGTATCCGCATTTGGAGGTTTGACGCAAGCGCAGGAGCTTCTGGAGCCACGCGTCCGAGACGCTCGCCTACTCGCTCCGGGCAGGCCCGTAGTAGTGCTGTACTCCGGCGGGCGCGATTCGACCTGCCTGCTGGATCTAGCGGTTACGATTGCGGGCCGGGGGGCCGTCCGGGCGTTGCACGTCAACTACGGCCTGCGCGATGACGCCGACGCGGACGAGCGCCACTGCGCGGAGTGCTGCGAGCGCCTCGGCGTGGCTTTTTCTGTGAGCCGTCCGCGCCGCCCTGAAAGACCGCTGGCGCCGGGCGCAAAGCCGGTGGCGGGCAAGCCGGTGGCGGGTAATCTCCAAGCCTGGGCCCGCGACGCGCGGTATGGCGCGGCAGCGGGGCTCGCGCTCGCTCGCGGTGGCGACGTGGCCGCGGGCCACACCGCCACAGACCAGGCCGAGACAATTCTCTACCGGCTGGCGTCCTCGCCCAGCCGGCGTGCCCTGCTGGGGATGCGCCCCCGTGAAGGACTGCTCGTGCGCCCGCTGCTCACGTTCACCCGCGAGCAGACCGCCGAGCATTGCGAGCGGCGAGGCCTGGGCTGGCGCGAGGACGACTCAAACGAGTCCGGCGTGTTCGCCCGCAACCGGATCCGTAGCGGACTGCTGCCAGCCCTTGTCGCGATCCACCCCGGTGCGCAGGCGAACGTGCTCGCGTTGGCGGATCTGCTCAGAGACGAGTCTGAGGTGCTCGACGCGCTCGTCGACGAGGTGCTCGCGGAGGCGACGGAGATCGAGCTCCTCCGGCTGCGCGAGCTGCCGCACGCGGTGTCCCGTCTCGTCGTGCAGCGATTGGCCGACGAAGCGGCGGGAGGGCTCGCGCCGGGAGCGGGCCGCCGGGCGCACGAGGTCCTGGCCTTGCGGACGCGGGGAACGGCAGCGCTGGATCTCGGTAACGGCGTCAGGGCACTGGCCGAGTACGGTCGCCTGCGTTTCGAGAGTCGCGACCTCGTCTCCGAGCCCGCGTTCGTGCCGGCGCCGGTAAGCCTGCGGATCCCCGGCGCCGTGCAGTTTGGTCAGCAGGAGGTCCGCTGCGAGCTCGGGCAGCCCGCGCACCCCGCGCACCCGGATGACGCGCGCGCCGGGCACTCGCGTCAGCGAGAGCGAGAGCGCCGGTGGGAGCAGGCCGCCGTGCTCGACCGCGACGCGCTCGGCATGGAGCTGATCGTGCGCTCCTGGCGCAGCGGGGACCGGATGGCGCCGCTCGGGTTGGGCGGGAGCAAGAGCCTCCAGGACCTCTTCACCGCGCGCCGGGTTCCCCGTCGCGAGCGCGGGGGGGTCCCCGTGGTTCAGTCCGGGCAGGAGATCGTCTGGGTGGCCGGGGTCGCAGTCTCCGACCGGTTCAAGGTCACCGCCGCCACGCGGCAGACGGCACGGCTCACGGTGAGCGCACGAAGAAAGCGCAAGCCGGATAGCGCGGCCGCGGCGAGTCCGAGCGACGAGGCTCACGCTGCGCGAGAAAAAATCGCGCGTCAGCGCGACATAAAATACAGCGCCGTGACCGACGAGGATGCGATCGGGGACATACTCGTTCCGGCCGAGGACCTTGCGCGCCGGGTCCACGAGCTCGCGGCTGAGATCTCGAGCGATTACGCGGGTAAGGACCTGGTACTGATCGGGGTCCTGAAGGGCGCCGTGTTCTTCCTGTCAGACCTGATGCGCGACCTGGCGATTCCCTGCGAGGTGGACTTCATGGCGGTGGCGTCGTATGGGTCGGCGACGAAGTCCTCGGGCGTGGTGCGGATCCTGAAGGACCTCGACGCGGTGATCGAAGGCCGGGACGTATTGATCGTGGAGGACATCGTGGACTCCGGCCTCACGCTCCAATACCTGTTGCGCAACTTGGGCGCGCGCGATCCTCGCTCGCTGGAGGTCTGCGCGCTGCTGATCAAGCCCGAGCGCCGCAAGGTCGATCTCCACACGCGTTACGTCGGGTTCGAAATTCCCGACCGGTTCGCGATCGGCTACGGGCTCGATCACGGCGAGCGCTACCGCAACCTGCCCTACGTCGCCGCGTTGCGGGAGTAGAGCCGTGGCGCAGCGGCGAACGGACGTGCTCGGTTGGCGCAGTGGTGACTAGACGTGGTGCTCGAGGCGCGGGGACGCTCAGAGCCTCAAACGCAGGTGCTACGCTTGCCCATCCTCGTTTCCCAGCCCACGGCGCGCTTAGCGCGCGGTGACGCCCGGATGCAAAGACTCCCCTTATGAGCAGGTTCTTCAAGAGCGCGTTGTTCCCGATCCTGATCGTGATCGTGCTGGCGTTCTTCGCCCAGAAGCTGATCGGCTCCGGCAGCCATGCCCCCAGGCAGACGTTCGGCACCCTGGTGAGCGACCTGAACAGCAATCAGATCAAGAGCATGTCGATCCACACGAAGGACAACACGGTCAACGCGACGACCGCGAGCGGGCAGCATTTCACGGTCGGCTATCCGGACAGCTACGCCGGGCAACTGATCAAGGAGGCCCAGCAGCACATCCCCGGTGCGGGCAACGCGCTCGATGTCCAGGGCAAGTCCTCGAGCGGGTGGCTGTCGTTGCTCACCTACGCCTTGCCGCTGGTGCTCTTCCTGGGTCTCTGGTTCTTCCTCATGAACCAGGTACAGGGCGGCGGCTCGAAGGTGATGTCGTTCGGCAAGTCGCGCGCCAAGCGAATGTCGGTCGACAGCCCAAAGATCACCTTCCGGGACGTCGCCGGGGTCGACGAGGCCGTCGAGGAGTTGCACGAGATCAAGGAGTTTCTGGAGAATCCAAAGAAATTCCAGGCGTTGGGGGCGCGGATCCCGAAGGGCGTGCTCCTGTACGGGCCGCCGGGCACCGGCAAGACGCTTCTGGCGCGCGCGGTCGCCGGTGAGGCCGGCGTGCCGTTCTTCTCGATCTCGGGCTCTGACTTCGTGGAGATGTTCGTCGGCGTGGGTGCCTCCCGCGTGCGCGATCTGTTCGAGCAGGCCAAGCAGAACTCCCCGTGCATCATCTTCATGGATGAGATCGACGCCGTCGGGCGCCACCGCGGTGCGGGGATGGGCGGCGGTCACGACGAGCGCGAGCAGACCCTCAACCAGCTCTTGGTGGAGATGGACGGCTTCGAGATGAAGGACAACATCATCTTGATCGCGGCCACCAATCGCCCGGACATCCTCGACCCCGCGCTGCTGCGCCCGGGGCGCTTCGATCGCCAGATCGTCGTGGACCGTCCTGATCGCCTGGGGCGCAGAAAGATCCTCGAGGTCCACACGCGCGGCAAGCCGCTCGGGAGGGAGATCGACGTCGACGTTCTGGCCGGACAGACCCCCGGCTTCACCGGCGCTGATCTCTCGAACCTCGTCAACGAGGCCGCACTGCTGGCGGCGCGCAACGGCAAGCGCGAGATCACCCAGGTAGAGCTCGAGGAAGGGATCATGCGGGTGATCGCGGGCCCGGAGAAGAAGACCCGCGTAATGAGCAACAAGGAGCGCAAGATCACCGCCTATCACGAAATGGGCCACGCGATCGTCGGTCACTACCTGCCGAACTCCGATCCGGTCCACAAGATCTCGGTCATCTCCCGAGGACAAGCGCTCGGTTACACGATTTCGTTGCCCACCGAGGACAAGTTCCTGACTACGCGCGCGGATCTGCTCGACACGATGGCAATGACGCTTGGTGGGCGCGCCGCTGAGGAGATCGTCTTTGGCGAGATCACGACGGGTGCCTCCAACGACCTGGAAAAGGTCACCGCGACTGCGAAGCAGATGGTGATGCGCTTTGGGATGTCCGAGAAGCTCGGGCCACGGGTGTTCGGGCACGACCACGGCATGCCATTCCTGGGCAGGGAGTTCAGCGCCGAGCCCGACTACTCCGACGAGATCGCACGGGAGATCGACGACGAGATCCGCAGGATCGTCGAGTCTTCGCACGTGCAGGCTCAGGACATCCTGGGCACGCACCGCGCCTCGCTCGAGAAGCTTTCCGAGGTCCTCATCAAGCGCGAGACGATCGAGAAGGAGCAGTTCGAGGCACTGCTCGGCGGCTCAACGGAGGAAGAGGTCTTCGGCGCTGAGGCGCCGCCACCGCCCGACGTTCCGGTGCCGCGCACGCCGGCCGAGCGGGCCGGCCGCGAGGCGCCGCGGCCCCTGCCGAGGCCGGGTCTTGCCGGGGGTACCGCTGAGTAGGGATGCGGTGGCCCAACTGCGGGTGCGGGGGCTTGGGCGGGTGCTTGCTACATAATGCTCCAATATGGAGCAAAATGCACGCGCCGACGAGGCTCGCTGAAACGCGCCGGCCGGTGACTGACCGCCAGGGACGAGTTGGACGGCGTCCGGGAAGAGTTGGACGCGTGACGCTCACCGCGACTAGGGTGTGGCTGCCGATTGCGATCGCGCTGGCCGGCGTAGTCGCGATCGCGGTGGGTCACGCTCAGACCGCGACCGCAAGCGCAGGCGTGGGACTCTTGATCATCGCGCTGATCGTGTGGATGATCAACTGGCTGTTCCGTATGAGCGTCGAGAGCAACCGTGAGCGCGACCGAGAGGAGGAGGCGCGCGCGTACTTCGATCGGCACGGGCATTGGCAGGAGGACGAATGACCGGCGGCGCTCATGTTGCACCCCGGGAGGGACGAACGACCGGCGGCTTTCACGTTGCACCCGGGGAGGGACGAACGACCGGCGGCTTTCGGATTATGGGGGTGGTCAACGTCACCCCTGACTCCTTCTCGGACGGGGGCAGATATTCGGAGCCGGAGGCGGCGATCGCACACGGGCTCGAGCTCGTGGCGCAGGGCGCCTCGATCCTCGACATCGGCGGCGAATCGACCCGCCCAAGAGCTGAGCCAGTGAGCGCGGCGCAGGAGTTGCGCCGCATCCTGCCTGTGATCGAGGGCCTAATGTCGGCCGGCACGCTCGCCCAGATCTCCATCGACACCTCTAAGGCTGCGGTCGCGGCCGCCGCGCTCGCGGCCGGAGCGACTTTCGTCAACGACGTGACGGCGCTGCGCGGCGACCCCGAGATGGCAGGTCTCGTAGCGGGCAGCGGGGCCGACTGCTGTCTGATGCACATGCGCGGTGAGCCGCGCACGATGCAGCTCGATCCACGCTACGCGGACGTCGTCGATGACGTCAAGGCCTTCCTGGCGGAGCGCTTGGCGTTCGCGATCGAAGGCGGCGTGGCGCGGGAGCGCATCATGCTCGACCCCGGGATCGGGTTCGGCAAGACCTGGGAGCACAATCTCGAGTTGCTGGCGCGCCTGGAGGAGCTTGTAGCGATCGGGCGCCCGGTGGTGATCGGTAGCTCGCGCAAGGGCTTCCTCGGCGCCATCACCGGCCGCGCGGTGGACGATCGCGTCGCCGGGACGATTGCCACCAACGTCCTCGCTTACGAGCGTGGAGCGCGGGTGTTCCGCGTGCACGACGTGGCGCCGGTCCATGACGCGCTCGCGGTGACGGCTGCTACGGTCACTGTGCCATGGGCCACGAGGACGCCGACGAGTTCGACGAGGTAGACGCGGACGACGACGGCGAGGAGGCGGGCTCCGAGTCCGAGGTGACGATCGAGATCAGCGGCCTGTCTCTCTTCACGCATATCGGGGTAAGCGCTGCCGAGAGGGAGGTCGGGCAGCGTTTGCTGCTGGATCTGCGGCTCGACGTCGGCGAGTGCGACGCCACCATCACCGACCGGATCGAAGACACGGTCGATTATGCGCAGGTATGCGATGCAGCCAACCTCGTCGCCCAGCAACGTTCCTACAAGACGCTCGAGCGCCTCTGTGCGGCGATTGCTGAACGCTTGCTGGAGCAGTACGAAGCCCACGCCGTATGGGTCAAGGCCGCCAAGCCCGAGCCTCCGCTGGCGCTGCCGGTGAGCGAAGTGTCAGTCGAGGTGTGGCGCGAGGCAGAAGAGTGAACGCGTGGCCGCCGAGGGGCGGCAAGGCGTGCCCGCTGGCGTGGTGAGTGAGGGCCTGCCCGCTCACCTGGGTTACCTGGGGCTCGGCTCCAACGTGGGCGAGCGACGCGCGCATCTGCTTGCGGCGGTGGACAGCCTCCCGCGCCACGGCGTGCGGGTGCTCGCGTCATCCCGGGTCTACGAGACCGAGCCCATCGGCCTGGTGCTCGAGCAGCGCGACTTCCTGAACGCCTGCCTGCGGATCGAGACGGAGCTCGATCCAGAAAAGCTGCTGCACGCCTGCAAGCAGGTGGAGCGGGTGCTCGGGCGACGGGCGGGGGGCGTTCGCCATGGCCCGCGGGTGATCGACGTCGACCTGCTGCTGCTGGGAAAGCTCGAGCACGGCACCGCCGCGTTGATGCTCCCGCACCCGGAGATCGCGCTGCGGAGGTTCGTGCTCGTGCCGCTGCTGGAGCTCGAGCCCGAGCTGACCATGCCAGACGGCCGCCGGCTCGCCGATGCGCTCACGGCGCTTGGGCCCGGGCAAGCGGTGCGGGAGACCGGTCCGCCTCTGCACTGAGCGCGCCGCCCCCTGGGCGCCGGGCGGCGTGGTGGTGAGCGTCGCCCGCCGAGCCCGCGGCCCCGTCCTCTGAGCGTCGTTCCCCCCGCGCGCGCCGCAGCTGCGCGCGCGTCCCCGTGGTAGAGCAGGCGACGAGCGTAATGTGGCTCTCCAATGCTGCTCGTGGTCGATGTCGGTAACACCCAGACGCACTTCGGCCTGTTTGCAGAGGGCGAGGTGCAGCCGGCGCAGGACTGGCGCTTCGCGACGGTCCGCGAGTCGACGGGCGATGAGCTGGGCGCTGTCTTGTCGAGCCTGCTCGCATTGCGGGGCCTGCGGTTCGCGGACATCGACCGCTCTATCGTCTGCTCCACGGTCCCCCAGCTCCCCGAGCGCTGGACAGCGATGGCGCATCGCTACCTAGGCCACGGGATGCTGATCGTGGGCCCTGACATCCGGACCGGTATGCCGATCCGGATTGACAATCCGCATGAGGTGGGGGCCGATCGTCTCGTCAACGCCGTGGCAGCCTACGAGCGGGTCCGCGACACCTGTGTCGTGGTGGACTTCGGTACCGCGATCACCTACGACGCGATCTCCGCGGCCGGGGAGTACCTGGGCGGGATCATCAGCCCGGGCGCCGAGATCTCGCTCGACGCGCTCTACGAGCGCGCCGACAAGCTGCCTAAGGTCGAGCTGGCCGAGCCGCGCTCGCTGATCGGGAAGTCGACGGTCGACGCGATCCGCAGTGGAATCGCCTACGGCATCGCCGGTCAGGTTGAGGGGATCGTGCGCCGCCTGCGCGCCGAGCTGGGCGCGAGCACCACAGTCATCGCAACTGGGGGCTTGGCGGCGGCGCTGGTCCCGTTCGTGCGGGAGGCGATCGACGGGGTTGACGACATGCTGACCCTGGCCGGGCTGCGGTTGGTCTGGGAGCGCAACGCGGGTTGAGGCGCTCACGCCTGGCCGCCACCAAGGTAAGGAGGAGAGATGATCAGATCTAAGCGTAGGAAGCGATGCACTTCGTTCATGATTTGTGGTTGCAACCGCTGGGCTGATCGGCGCTCCGGCCACGGCGCTTGCAGATCCTCCAGCGGTCGATCAGGCCAAGAATGCGCTATGCGGGGCCGGCCTCGCGTCGGGCGTGCAACTTCTACAAGACGCGGTCTGCGGACTTCCGAGCACCAGCGAGGTTGCCGGACTCGATTAGCCCGCCGCAAGAGATTCCGGAATCGATGATGAACGCAATCCCAAGCGGCAATGTGGTTTCGCGCCGACTTCGCTCCTCGGCGCGCAGACTCCGAGAACGGCCGTGCCAGCAACCGTCCCTACCGGGTATCGTTGCGAGCTGCAAGCCTATGACACCCGGCAGTACTACGGCGAAGTCCACGGAAACGGCTTCAACCACTGCACTCACGGGGTGCGCATGAAGAGCCAAGCGTGCATCTACAAGCTGCATCACATCTTCTTCGTCGGCCAGTACAGGAGAGAAGCGTGCAACCCCACGAATCTTGGCATCGCCGATCGTCCTCCGGCGTTTCGTCCCGTAAGCGTTTCGCTGTTTCGCGGGGCTATTCATCTTTTCATCGATCTCGGGGGAAGATCCGATCCAAACAAACTCGTGGAGATCACAAGAAAACTACATGTCACCCGCCGGAGGTGCTGATTTCTCGGTCTGCGCAAGTATAAGTAGCTGAAAGCTGAAACTGAATGAGAGGTGTTCATTTCATCATGTCGAAGCACGACCCTTCATCGTCGGCCGAAAGTGTGCAGCCAATCCGCCGGTCGAGAGGTCGAGAAGCCTCGCCTCGCCTGCTCAGCACCAAGGCGTTGGGAGCGGGCATTTTGTCTACCGCTGCCCTGGGCCTGGGGTTGACTGGGACCGCAGCAGCAGCACAAGGTCCGTACTGCGGATCGCGTTCTAACAGACGCGCGTTCCCGCCGACGTGCGTCCACACCCCCGCCCACAAGACATACACGTCGCTCCAAGGCCGCTTTAACAGTAAGAACTCCTCCGCGTTCGTTGGTCTCACCCACAACATGTACGCGCACAACTTCAACTCGTTCTATAGCTATGGGTTCGCGAGCGGGTCATACATCAACGATCGTGTTGTCCCACACCAGTCATACGCATTCGCCGGGATCGGTGACCCTGGTTTCTCGGTGATCGGCAACGGCTATCTGATCACGCGCCAGGGCGGCTGACGCGTACGTTTCAATCCTTCAAGGAGGGTCAAGACCAAATGGTAAGTCTTCGTTCCAAAATCACCCTGTCTTCGCTGCTCGTAACTATTCACGTCGTTTTACGGTTGGGCAGGATTCCGGTCGTGTGCAGGGAAGTTTGCATGCATGGCGGATGCAAGGGATGTTGCGGGGCAGCCGAGCTATGACGAGCTGGCGGCGTTGGTGGTCGAGCTGAGAGCGGAGATCGTTGAGTTGAAGGCGCGGCTGGCGGCCAACTCGCGTAACAGCTCGCGGCCGGGCTCCTCAGATGGGTATTCCAAGCCGGCGCTCGATCCCAAGAAGCGGAGCTTGCGGCGAGAGTCGGGGCGTAAGCAGGGCGGGCAGGAGGGGCACGATGGCGCGCGCCTTGATCGGATCGCGGTCCCGGGCGCAAGCGTTGAGCATCCCCCGGAGCAGTGCGAGGAGTGCGGCAAGGACCTGGCCGGGGCACAGAGCGTTGAGGGCGGGGAGTCCCGGCAGGTGTTCGACGTTCCCCAACAGCGAGCGCTGGAGGTGATCGAGCACGTCACGACGCTGCGTCGCTGCGATTGTGGGCATGTCAGCTGCGGCGAGTTCCCCGCTGGTGTGGGGGCGCCGACGCAGTATGGGCCTGGGGTCCGCGCGCTCGGTGTCTACCTGCACGTCTTTCAGCACCTGCCCTATGACCGGGCCTGCCAGGCGCTTTGCGATCTGGTCAGCGCGACGGTCTCGACCGGGACGCTGAGCGAGTGGGTCACGGGCGCCGCGGCGGGGCTGTGCGACTTTGACGAGCGCCTGCGGGCGTTGCTCTGCGACGCGCCCGTCTGCCATTTTGATGAGACCGGCGCCAGGATCGCCGGCCGGCTGGGGTGGGTGCACAGCGCCAGCACCGAGAAGCTCACCCGGTACACCACCCATCAGCGCCGGGGCGCCGAGGCGATCGATCACGCCGGCGTGCTCCCCGACTTCGAGGGGGTCGCGGTCCACGACGGGTGGGCGCCGTATCGCAACTACAGCGGCTGCGAGCACGGCCTGTGCAACATCCATCACCTCCGTGAGCTGCAGGCCGCGATCGAGGCCGGGCACAGCTGGCCGATCGCGATGAGCTGCCTGCTCATGGACACCAAGGACCTCGTCGCCAGCGCCATCGCCGAGGATCAGGACCGCCTCGGCGCCCGCGCCCTGGGCGAGCTGGCCGCCAGCTACAAGACCGTGATCGAGATGGGCCACGACGAGCACCCGGCCACGACCGCCAAAAAGACCAAGGCGCACAACCTGCTGCTGCGCCTGGAGCGCTATCAGCCCGACGTGCTGCGCTTCGCTCACGACTTCCGGGTGCCGTTTGGCAACAACCAAGCCGAGCAAGACATCCGCATGGTCAAGCTCCAACAAAAGATCTCCGGCTGCTGGCGCACCAGCGACGGCGCGCAACGGTTCCTGACGATCCGCAGCTACCTCTCCACCGCCCGCAAGAACGGGATCAGCGCGCTTCACGCCCTCGACGCGCTCACCGCCGGAACACCCTGGCTACCCGCCAGCGCATCACCCTGAAACCAAACCCACGTCCGCCGCGACGTGAACAGTTAC
>JALYUQ010000184.1 GCA_030853685.1 Actinomycetota bacterium
GCGCTACATAAAGACAAGCTTGCTAGACTTAGTCCATGACTAAGTCCGTTGGAGTACACGAGGCAAAGACCCATCTTTCGAAGCTGCTGGTTCATGTCGCGGCCGGAGAGGAGATCGTGATCACCCGGCGCGGCGAGGAGGTGGCCCGTCTCGTGCCCGCGCGCCAGTCGCCCGTGCGGCGACTGGCGATGGATCGCGGGCGCTACGTCGTGCCTGAGGATTTCGATGCCCCCCTACCCGATGACGTCCTCGCCGCGTTCGAGCGGTGAAGCTGCTGCTCGACACGCACGTCTTCCTGTGGCTACAGACTGAACCCGAGCGAGTCGGCGAGCATCTGGGCCTGATCGAAGATCCACGCAGCGAGCTGCTCTTCTCGGCTGCCAGCTCCTGGGAGATCGCCATCAAGTACGGGCTCGGCAAGCTCCCGCTGCCTGAGCCACCGCAAACCTATGTGCCCGAGCGCGTGCGCGCGATCGGCGCCCACGCCCTGCCCATCGAGCACCCGCACGCGCTCGCGGTTGCAGCGCTTGCTCGCCTGCACCGTGACCCATTCGATCGGCTGCTGGTCGCGCAGGCAAAGCTACTCGACGTGCCGATCCTGACCGCCGATCCGCTGATCGCCCAGTACCCGGTGCAGACGCTGGGATGTGGCGCTGGATAGCGCGCGCGCGAGCCGCTGACGAGGGCTCGCTTCGGACCCCCCCACACGCGGGGGGCCCCGGGCCCGGCCTCACCCCTTCTCCCCCAGCTCGAGCACCGCCAGAAACGCCTCCTGGGGCACCTCGATCCGGCCCACCTGCTTCATCCGCTGCTTACCGCGCTTCTGCTGCTCCAACAGCTTGCGCTTGCGGCTGATGTCACCTCCGTAGCACTTCGCGATCACATCCTTGCGGTATGCCTTGATCGTCTCGCGGGCGACGACGCGCGAGCCGATCGCAGCCTGGATCGGGACGTCGTACTGCTGGCGGGGAATCTTCTGACGCAGCTTCTCGGTCAGGGTGCGCCCCGCGGCGTAGGCCTTCGAGCGGTGCACGAGCATCGAGAGCGCGTCGACAGGATCGCCCCCGAGCAGAATGTCGAGCTTGACGAGATCCGAGTCGCGCAACCCGATCAACTCGTAGTCAAGCGAGGCATAGCCGCGCGTACGGGACTTGAGCTGGTCAAAGAAGTCAAGCACGATCTCCGCCAGCGGGAGCTCGTATGTCAACTGCACGCGCTCCGATGACAGGTAGTGCATGCCCGAGTGCTCACCGCGGCGCTCCTGGCAGAGCTCCATGATCTGCCCGATGTACTCCTTCGGAGTGAGGATCGAGGCGCGGATGTAGGGCTCGCGCACCTGCGCGACCTGCCCCGGATCGGGCATGTCGTTGGGCGAGTGCACAGGGATCGTCTTAC
This sequence comes from Actinomycetota bacterium, assembly GCA_030853685.1. Taxonomy (GTDB): domain Bacteria; phylum Actinomycetota; class Thermoleophilia; order Solirubrobacterales; family Solirubrobacteraceae; genus Palsa-465. The sequence goes on from JALYUQ010000184.1 coordinate 1,396, forward strand.
CCTCGAGCCCGGTCAGCGTCACCTCGTACTCGACGCTCGGCATCGTCGCCAGGAGCTCCAGGTCGTACTCGCGCTCCAGGCGCTCGCGCACGATGTCCATGTGCAGCAGGCCGAGAAAGCCGCACCGGAAGCCGAACCCGAGTGCGTCCGAGGTCTCGGGCTCCCAGCCCAGGGCAGCGTCGTTGAGGGTCAGCTTTTCGAGCGCGTCGCGCAGCTCGGGGTAGTCGTCCGAGTCGATCGGATAGAGGCCACAGAAGACCATCGGCTTGACCTCGCGGTAGCCGGGCAGCGGGTGCGCGGCCGGGTGGGCCATGGTGGTAATAGTGTCACCGACCCGCAGCCTGGTGACGTCCTTGATCCCTGTGGTCAGGAAGCCCACCTCGCCGGCTCCCAGCGCCGGTGCCGAGATCATCAGCGGGGCGAAGAAGCCGATGTCGTCGATCTCCGCTTCGGTCCCGGTTTGCATCGCGCGGATCGCCTCTCCCTTGGTGAAGGACCCGTCGACGACGCGCACGTAGGCGATCACACCGCGGTACTGGTCGAACTGAGAGTCGAAGATCAGCGCGCGGGGGGGCTTGCCGGGGTCCCCGGACGGTGGCGGGACACGCGCGACGAGCTCCTCGAGCACGTCGATCACCCCCTCCCCCGTCTTGGCGCTGATTTGCCGGACATTGCCGGCCGGCTCGCCAAGCAGATCCGCCACCTCCTCGGCGACGCGCTCGGGCTCGGCGCCTGGGAGGTCCACCTTGTTCAGGCACGGGATCAGCTCGAGTCCCGCCTCGACTGCCAGGTAGGTGTTGGCGATCGTCTGCGCCTCGACGCCCTGGGAGGCGTCGATGACCAGCAGCGCTCCCTCGCACGCCGCCAGCGAGCGCGAGACCTCGTAAGTGAAGTCGACGTGGCCGGGGGTGTCGATCAGGTGGAGCTGATAGGTGTTGCCGTCGCCGGCCTCGTAAAAGACCCGTACCGCCTGGGCCTTGATCGTAATCCCGCGCTCGCGCTCCAAGTCCATGGTGTCGAGCACCTGCGCACGCATGGCTCGCGGAGCGACAGTGCGGGTCAGTTCGAGGATCCGATCGGCCAGCGTGGACTTGCCATGGTCGATGTGGGCGATGATCGAGAAGTTGCGAATGAGGGCCTGGTCGGACATCGGTGTCTTCTCAAGGGTAGGGGCGTGGGTCGTGGGTGGTGGTTCTTGGAGCGGATTTGCCTCCTTGTGGGGTATCCATCTAAGCGGACTAGAATGAGCGAATCTCCAGTCCTCGAGCCGGAAAGCACTATCCGCGCTCGTCGGGCGAGTGCCACGCCTGTTCGGGGCCGACGCTGACTGCCTGGACTACCTGGCCTGGCTGCGTGGCCTGAGGGTTCGTCTGCCCGGACTGTGGGCATGCGGGCGGCTGGCTGATCGGCGATGGTCGCTGGAAGTGCTCAGGGTGTGAAGAGCGGACATCGCCGATGGCAGGAACGTGGCACCAACCGACAAGTAGCCAAAACCTGGGCGCCTACTGAGGTTTGGGCGCCGCCACCGGTCGCGCTCCAAGCGCGCCGCGTCCAGCACTTTCCGCTTTCGCCAGGGCAAAGCAGAAGCCGAGCACGCCGTGTGGACCACTTCTGCCGGCGTTCCTCTGTGGAAGCCTGCCTCGGCGGCGTGCAGGCCATCGCTTCCTCGGGCGAATGCGAGAGTGTCGTTGGGCCAGATCTTGGGCTGGGAGGCTTCCGCTGCCGGAACAGAGCAGCGGCGCCAGGCGCAGACGGTCCGCGGGTCGTGCGGTCGTATCAGGCCTCTCGGCGCTCCACGGTGCCGAGGCGATCGATCGACTTGTCGAACGACAGCACCGCGCCTACTCCGGTGGCCTCGGCCTGCGCGACGAGGTACGCCTCCGCGAAGTCGAGGCGCTCCACCTCGTACACCTCGAGCGCGCGCAGCAACGCGGAGCTGTCAACGGCCTTGATCGACGGAAGCGCGATCGCAGCGCGCATCAACTCAGCGACCCGCTCGCGCTCGACCTCGTAGAACGATTCGAGCACATAGACGCATTCGGCAACGACGAGATCGGCCAGCAACAGCTCCTCAGCGGCGGCTAGCGCGGCCGTAGCCCTGGCCGCCATGTCGGGCGGATCGCCCGTCAGGTGCCGAAGCAGGACGTTCGTGTCGACGAACGCGCTCAGCGGCGTCGTCCCGCGCGGTCGGCTCGAGTGCGACGCAGAACCTCATCCCACGATGTGCCGCGCTTTCCGACCGGAACCGGCACGCTGCCCGCGAGGTCAAGGAACTTAGGGGTCTTGGCGATCACCGCCCGCGAGCGTTCCACTCGGAACAGCAGCTCGTCGCCCTCGTCCAGCTCAAGCGCGTCCCGAACGCTCTTCGGGATCGTGACCTGACCCTTGGAGGTGATCTTCGCACTCGTATCCATGTGGCTTCCTTACGATAGGTAGGAAGTAAGGATAGCGCCGACGATCCAGCGCGCAGCTCTGGACCGACCGCGAGTCCCGCGTTCCGCGCGTTGCGGGGCAGGCTCCGCTGAACTCAAGATGCTCGTCGCACGATCAAAGCAGGAGCGCCGACGCGTCGATCCCAGGCTGCTGGAGCTGCTCAATCTCGACAGCCCGTAGGCTCGTGTCGAGGTCTTCTGCTTCGCCAGGAAGGAGCAGTGCGGCGTGAGTACTGCTCGTCGCCCAAGCGTCAGCGCCAAGCTCGGTCACGCGCTCTTCCGCTTCGGCCCCGGACCCGTTTGCTGGTCTCCCGCTGACGGCAAGCACTTCGAGCTTGGGCGTCCGCGACGGTGCTTGCTGGGTCTCGGAGC
>JALYUQ010000211.1 GCA_030853685.1 Actinomycetota bacterium
TCGCGATGCGCAACCTGCACGAGCTGGGCTTGGACGATCTGATCCGCGCCTGCGTCGCCGATGGTGTGCCGCTGCTGGGGATCTGCCTGGGCATGCAGCTCCTGTTCGAGCGCTCCGAGGAGCTAGAGGCAACCGAGGGGCTCGGGCTGATCCCGGGCACGGTGACCTGGCTCGACGCAGGGGGCAGGCGTGTTCCTCACATCGGCTGGAACGACGTGTCCTTTCAGCGTCGCTCGCCGCTGACCGAGGGCCTGCCCGTGGACGGCTGTCCCTTCTACCACGTCCACTCGCTCGCGGCGCGGCCCAGCGATCCGCAGGACACCGTCGGGACTTCGGAGTACGGGGAGCGCTTCGCCACCATCGTGACGCGCGGGCGCGTGCTCGGGGTGCAATTCCACCCGGAGAAGTCCTCTGCGCATGGCCTCACGATGCTCAGGAGCTTCACGCGGATGTGCAGAGGAGCGCGGGGTACGTCGGGGACGCCCGGGACGTCGGGGACGTCGGGTACGCCCGGGACGTCGGGGACACCGGCCGCCGCGGGCGCGCGCGTGGTGGCGCCGGCACCCGCACGCGCATGATCCTGCTGCCCGCGATCGACATCCTCGGCGGCAAGGCGGTGCGCCTCGCGCAGGGGGACTTCGAGCAGGAGACGGTGTACGACGCGGACCCGCTGCACGCCGCGCGACGGTGGGTGGCCGCCGGCGCGCACGCCCTGCACGTCGTCGATCTCGACGGGGCGCGCAGTGGCGCGCCAGTCAACCTGGAGCACGTGGCGCGCATCGCGGGCGACGTCGCCGTGCCCGTGCAGATCGGGGGTGGGCTGCGCAGCATCGCGGCGGTGCGCGACGCGCTCGGGGCTGGGGCGACTTCCGTCGTGCTCGGTACGGCCGCCTACAGCGCGAACGACTTCCTCGAGGACGCGATCGAGCAGTTCGGCGAGCGCGTGGTCGTCTCGGTCGACGCGCGCGACGGCAATCTCGCGGCCTCGGGGTGGACCGAGCAGACCGAGCTTCCAGTGCAAGCCGTAATCGCGAGCCTCGGCGAGCGAGGGGTGTGCCGGTTCGTGTACTCGAGCATCGAGCGCGACGGTATGCTCAGCGGCCCCGATCTGGAGGCTGCTGCGCGGATCGCCGGTGCCGTGCGCGGAAGCCTCGTCTACTCGGGGGGGATCGCTTCGACGGAGGATCTGCGTGCGCTCGCCGCGCTCGGAGAAAGCAAGCTGACCGGGGCAATCGTCGGCAAGGCGCTCTACGAGCAGCGCTTCACGGTCGCCGAGGGCCAGAACGCACTACAGCGGCGGGGCTGAGGAGTCGGGATCGGTGCACTACAAGCGAGTGATCCCCTGCCTCGACGTCGACGCCGGCCGCGTCGTCAAGGGCATCGGCTTCTTGGACCTGCGCGACGCCGGGGATCCGGTCGAGCTCGCGTGCCGCTACGACGCCGGTGGGGCGGACGAGCTCGTGTTCCTCGACATCACCGCGACCTCGGACAAGCGCGAGACGGTGGTCGAGCTCGCGCGCCGGACCGCTGACGACGTGTTCATCCCGTTCACGATCGGCGGCGGGATCCGGTCGGTGACCGACGCACAGGCGGTGCTCGACGCCGGCGCGGACAAGATCTCCATCAACTCCGCGGCGCTGGCGAATCCCGCGCTGATCGACGAGCTGGCGCGTACGTTCGGTGCCCAGTGCGTGGTGCTGGCGATCGACGCCAAGGCGCGCGGTGGGAGCTCGTGGCTGGGGGCTGGCCCGGCGTCGGGGTCTGGTGGGTCGGCGTCTGGACCTGGACCGGGGTCCGGGCCTGGGTTGGCGTCTGGACCGGGGTCCGGGCCTGGGTTGGGGGCTTGCGCCTGGGAGGCTTACCTCGCCGGCGGGCGCGAGCCGGCGGGCCGCGATGCTGTGGCTTGGGCGCGTGAGGGCGTGGAGCGCGGCGCCGGTGAGATCCTGCTCACGAGCATGGATCGTGACGGCACCAACGCGGGCTATGACCTGGAGCTGACCTCAGCGGTCGCTGGCGCGGTCGGCGTGCCCGTGATCGCCTCGGGCGGGGCAGGCGAGCTGCGCCACCTCCCCGCCGCCGTGAAGGCCGGCGCGGATGCGGTCCTCTGCGCCTCGATCTTCCATTACGCCCAGCACACGGTCACCGAGGTCAAGGAGTACATGGCGCGCAACGGCGTCGCGGTGAGGGAGGCGTGGGCCGGCAGGGGTGGAATGCCCGGGTAGCCCGGTCAGCATTTCCTCGCTACCGCGCTACTCCCATTTCCTCGGTACCGCGCTACCCCATTTCCTCGCTACCGCGCTACCCCAAAGGCCGAAGCTTCGCTCCCATCCGCTACCCGACTCGCCCGATCTTGCTCGCCTCACGTCAGCGTAGACGACCCAGGTCGCAGCCTCGCCCAGCGCCGTAGCGTCCGATACGCGCTCTAAGCAGCTTCTTCGACGTACCCTGCGGCGGCACACGCGTCGCAATATGCGGCGGGTGGGACACGGGGCTCGTAGCAGCCGGGGCGGCAGCATGTGGACGAACGCTTGGGCCGGCCGCGGCCAATACGGGCCGCGGCAGCGTGCTTGAGCTCCTCGCGCATGCGAGCGAGCTGCGCCGCGTGCTCGGCGCAGAATCGGTGGCCCTGCTCGGCCGGCTGCTGACAATGACTTCCGCTACGACAACGCATAGACACATAAGCATAGCACTAAGCCCCGAAGCACGCTCTGACACCGGGCTGCTGCTGCTTACGAGCGGTCGCGCCGGACGGCCTCGCGCCGGCGAGAGCGGTCGCGCCGGACGCCGACGTGACTGAGCTCCTGGCGCTGAGGATCATGTCCAGCGCGATGCGCTCCCGACTGCGTCGCGCAGCCGATTGGAACGCGGCCGGCGGCCGGGGAGACAGCGCACGAGCCGGGCACCAGCGAGAGCGCATGCTCTTGGCCGGCTTTCAGGCT
>JALYUQ010000212.1 GCA_030853685.1 Actinomycetota bacterium
CCCCCTGCCAGCCCGGCCACGCGGGCCGGGCTGGCAGTCCTACTCAGGTGCCGCCCCCCGTACTCAGCGCAGCGAGTTGGGCACGCTCGTCACCTTCGCACCTGTGCGCCTACCGTTATCGCCGACCAACCGCGGGACGCCCGACGCCCGTGCGCGGCTGAAGTCGAACAGGTTGAACAGGTCGCCGATCGCCGGGCGGTTAGCGGGGACGTATGGATTGCCGCTGGCGACCGGGTTGCGGAGATTGTCGAGACTGCGGTCGGAGAGCGGAGACAGGCGCCAGTTGCGCTCGATGAACTTCAGCAGCGACACGTGGTCGTCATAGACGTGGCCGACGAAGCCCCGCTTGGCGTAGGGCGAAATGACCATCAGCGGTACGCGTGTGCCATCGCCGAAGTACGAGATCGGCTGGACATAGCCGGAGTCGTAGTAGCCGCCGCCCTCGTCGAAGGTGGCGAAGATGGCGGTGTTCTTCCACAACTTGTGGTTGTTGTGGACCTCGGCGACCGCATGCGCGACGAATCCCTCGAATGCCGCCAGGGTCGAGTAGCCAGGGTGCCCGTCGTCGTCGCCCGGCTTCAGGAACGAGACAGAGGGCAGCTTGCCGCTGCTCGCGCCGGCGTCGAAGTCCTGCAGGCCGTGCTGGACATTGGCGCGCAGCGCCGGGTTGGTCATGATCGAGCTGGCGTACTGCATCGGGTCGCAGATGCCGCAGTAGTTCGGGCCCGGATTCCCGTTGTCGTAGCCCTCACCGAAGTAGCCCCAGCCGATCTTGTGAGCGGAGAGCTCGTCGCCGATGGTCGGCAGATCGTGCTGCGGGGGAACCGTGAATGTCGATGTGTTCAGCGAGCCGTCGATGTTGTAGCCGGGGTTGTAGTTGTTGACGATGTAATGGTGGTCGGGGCCGCAGTCGTTGCCCCGGAACGTCTGGTAGGAGAGGCTGTCGAGATAGGAGTACACCGCGGCGACCCCGGGCGCCGCGCGATCGGCGCACTCCGTGTAGCTGCCGCCGTTGGTGGTCCCCTTCTGGCCGTAGCCGTCCTGGGTGTAGTAGTTGTTGGTGCCCGGTTGGGGGTTCGGGTTCTCGATCTCACCCTGCGGCGGCACGGTTGCCCTACCGCTGGAGTCCTGGTAGAACGCCGCATCGCCGGTCCCGATCGCGATGTGATTCGCGCCGGTGCCGCCCATTACCGCCTGGTGGTAGTTGTCAGAGATCGCGTAGTGACGCGCGAGGTACTCGAACGTCGGCGCGTCCCCGCGGGCCATGTTGTAGTAGCCCATCTCGACCGAGCCCTGGTTGGTGGACTCGTCTGTGAACGGGCTCGGCGGCGGGTTGCCGTTGGAGTCCCCACTGGTGTCGTGCACCCACGTGAAGAGATCGCTCTTGCCATTCGAGATCTGCTGATACATCTGGTAGAAGCGGTGGAGCGGATCGCCGACGAAGGCGCCGTTGAACTCACAGGTTCCGTACTGCGCGTACTTTCCGTGCCCGTCGAAGTAAGGCACGTACCTGGTGATCGGATACGGGCTGTTGGGCAGGTTGGCCGGGAAGCGGGTATCGGGGGTGTCCGCAGCCTGCCCACTGCACGGCTTCGAGACAGACGTGGTGCTCGGCTGCGGAAGGGTCGCGTACGGACCAGTGTCCGCCGGGTCGATCTGGTAGCTCCCGGTCTCGCTGGCCTGATGCTGGACAGCCTTGGAGACGTTCGGCCCGGGGTTACCCGAAGCGGTCACGATTCCCTCCGAGAGCAGGTTCTGAACGTGCTGGCCAGCCATCGCGCTGTAGGTGCCGAACACGTTGTCGAAGCTATGGTTCTCGCCGATGATCACGATCACGTGCTTGATCGGCGACGCCGTGGCACCGAAGCTCGGTTGCGGCTTGTGGCGCCGGTGGTGGTGAGCCGAGCCCGCGGATGCACGGGCACGGCGGGCCAGAGCGGGAGAGCTCCCCCCGGCGAGTGCCGTCGCGGTGAGCGCGAGCACTCCCAGCGCCGCGGCGCCGGTGGCCGCTATGCGCCTGCGGCGCGACGATCGAGAACCGCGGGGATCACTCATGACTGCTGAATCACTCATCATCGCTCCTATGTCGCTCGTCCAAATAGTTGGCGCTCGGATTGCCGAGCACTCGAATGAGTGCAAGCTAAAGAAGCGAGGGGGGCAAGTTGTTGAAGAGCTGTGATCGGCGGCGGAGATTTGCGCAGCGCACAGATTGACATTGGCTGCTCGGGGCGCGCACCGACCGCCTGGGAGGCACGCACCAACCACTCACGCACGTCTGAGCGGCCTACCGCGCCCGAACACCAAATCGTCACACGCGCCCGTCTGGGCCGTCCTACTCTGACCTTCTCTCCCCTCAGTGCTGGGGCCGGCCGCGATCATCGCGGCCGGCCCTTCGCGTCGAGGTTCGTGGCGGGCTGCGGGGCGTCATCGCCCGGCCCGGCCTTCAAATCAGGGGTCGGTCGGCCTTCGAATCAGGGCGTGGCGAGCTGCGAGGCGTCGGCGAACTCGCGGAACAGCCCGGTGACGACGAACACGGTCTGCTCGGCGATTTCGACGGTGTTGTCGCCGATGCGCTCCAGGCAGCGCGCGGCGAGGACCATGAACATCGCCCACTCGCGCATCTCGAGGTCATCGCCGGCCTCGACGGCCAGCCTGAAGATGTCTCGGTTCAGCCGGTTGATCTCCGAGTCCTGCCCGGCGAGCGTATGCGCGAGCTCGGAGTTGCGCGAGCCGAACGCCTCCTGTGCCTGGGAGACCTGGGAGCGCGCGAGCTGGCCCATGCGCTCGATCGACTCGAGGATGTCCTTGTCCTTACGCGCCTCGTGGCCTGAGAGCGGCACCACCTTGGCGATGTTCACGCACTGGTCGCCCATCCGCTCTACGCAGCGGATGATGTGCAGCAGCGCGGCGGCGATTCTCAGGTCACCGGCCACCGGCGACTCCCGCGCCAGCAGCGACAGGATGCCCTGGTGGACCTCCAGGTAACGCCCGTCGATGCGGTCGTCGTCGGCGATGACCATGCCCGCGAGCTCCACGTCCTGATAGTTGATCGCCTCCAGGGAGCGGTCGAGCTGCTGGGTGACCAGGTTGAGGCCCCCCAGCGTCTGGTGCTCGAGCCCCTTGAGCACTTCGCGAAATTGGTGGCGGGTCTCTTGCATGACGTTCAGCCGAACTTCCCGGTCACGTAGCGCTCAGTTCGCTCGTCGCCCGGATTGGTGAAGATCTCCGTGGTGGGTCCGTGCTCGATCATCTCGCCGTCGAGCATGAACGCCGTCGAGTCCGCGACGCGCCCCGCCTGCTGCAGGTTGTGGGTCACGATGACGATCGTGTAGCGTTCCTTGAGCTCGTCGATCAGATCTTCGATCTTGAGCGTCGCGACGGGATCGAGCGCCGAGCACGGCTCGTCCATCAGGATCACCTCGGGCTCGACGGCGATCGTGCGCGCGATGCACAGGCGCTGCTGCTGTCCACCGGAGAGGCTGATTCCGGGCTTGTCGAGCCGGTCCTTGACCTCGTCCCACAACCCCACCGAGCTCAGCGCCTTTTGGACTCGCTCGCGGAGGTTCTCGCGCTTGGTGCCGCTCAGCTTCAACCCGGCCGCGACGTTGTCGGAGATCGACATGGTGGGGAATGGATTGGGCTTCTGGAACACCATTCCGATCAGGCGCCGCACGGCGGTGACGTCGACGTTCTGGGCATAGAGATCGAGCTCGTCGAGCTTGACGCTGCCCTCCGTCCGCGCGCCCGGGATCTCCTCGTGCATGCGGTTGATGCACCTGACCATCGTCGACTTCCCGCACCCGGAGGGGCCGATGATCGCGGTCACCTTGTTTGCCGGGAACTCGACATCGATCCCATGGACCGCCTCTTGCTTGCCGTAGTAGGCGTGCAGCCCCTGGAGCACGACGCGATGGCCACTACCAGCAGCGGCGGGCGCCGGCTTTCCAGTTGGGGCTTGCTGTTGCACGGGGCGAGGGTCTGAGGTGGACACGTTGCTTCGTTGTGCCCGGATGCGGGAGGAGATCATGCCAGTTGCTCCTTTACGAGATCAGTCGCGTAATCGAGGTCATGTGGTGGGACGGACCGTCGCCGGCGCCGCGGTCAACGCCCGCTCAGTCACCGGCGCCGCGGTCAACGCCCGCTCAGTCGCCGGCGCCGCGGTCAAGACCGGCCCCTCAGCCGCCGGTGGCTGCGGCCGTGGAGCGCTCGCGCGAGCACGCTCAGCGTGAGGACGAACAGGATCAGCAGCAGCCCCGCCGCCCACCCCTGGGCGTGATCGGACGGGCTGGCGGACTCCGACAGGGTGAAGATCGAGACCGGGATCGAGGGCAGAGCCTGCGAGATGTTGGTCGTGACGGTGCTCGCGGCGATCGAGGAGGTGAACAGCAGCGGCGCGGTCTCGCCGGCGATGCGGGCGACGCCGAGCAGCGCACCCGTGATCAGGCCGCTAGCGGCGGAGGGAAGCACTACCCGCAGCACCATGCGCCAGTGAGGCACGCCCAGTGCGAGCGCTGCCTCGCGCAGGGTGCGTGGCACGAGCGCCAGCACCTCCTGCGAGGAGCGAGCGACGATCGGCAGCATGATCGTCGCGAGCGCGATCGACCCCGCGATCCCGCTCTGCACGTGGCCCACGACGAGCAGTCCGAAGATGAAAATGCCGGTGACGATCGTCGGCACCCCGGCGAGGATGTCGAGCGCGAAGCGGACCGCACCGGAGACGCGCGGGCTGGCGAACTCGCTGGCGTGGATCCCGACCAGGATCCCGATCGGCAGCGCGATCACCGTCGCCAGCCCGATCAGGATCGCCGTGCCGACGATCGAGTTCGCGATCCCGCCCCCGGCCTGCCCGAACGGGGCCGGCGAGTGGATGAAGAAGTCGAGGTTGATCGCGCTCACGCCCTTGATCGCCACCGAGCCGATCACAATCAAGAGCACCCCCACCGCGATTACCGCCGTGAGCGTCGCCAGCCCCTCCATCAGCCGATTCGCCAGTCGCCGGCGGCCGTTGCCCGCGCCGGTCAGCCGCGAGCCCCCGCCGATGTCACCTGCATGCGCGCTCATCGCTTCAGTTCATCACGCCGGCCGGCGTGCTCCGGCGCACGATCAGCCTCGCGGTGCCGTTGACCAGCAGCGCGATCACGAGCAGGATCGCCGAGAGATAAAAGAGCGAGGAGATCTGTAACGGGCTCGTGGCCCCCTGGTACTCGTTGGCGACGCGGCTCGCGAGCGTGTCACCGGGACCGAACAGCGAGGCGTGGATGCCCTGCGTCCCGCCGATCACCTGGGTGACGGCGATCGCCTCGCCGAGCGCGCGCCCGAGACCGAGGATGACGCCGCCGACGATCCCCGGCCGCGCGTAAGGCAGGACCGCCATCTTGATCATCTCCCAGCGCGTCGCCCCGAGCGCGTACGCGCCCTCCTTGAGCTCCGGCGGCACCGTCTCGAACACCTCCCGGGTCACCGCGCTGACGATCGGGACGGCCATGATCGTCAGGATCACGGATGCGGTGAGCAGCCCGAACCCCGACGGCGAGCCGCCGAACAGCGGGATCCAGCCGAGCACGCTGTGCAGCGCCGGCTCGAGCGTGCTGTTCATGAACGGCGCGAGCACGAGGATCCCCCACAGGCCGAGGACCACGCTCGGGATCGCAGCGAGGAGCTCGACGAGGGTGGCGATCGGCCGGCGAACCTTGCCCGGGGCGAGCTCGGTCAAGTAGAGCGCAATCCCGATCGACATCGGCGCCGCAAAAAGGATCGCCACCAGCGAGGTGACGAGCGTGCCGAAGATGAAGTCGGCTGCGCCGAATTGCTGGGCAGACCCTGAATCCCACGTCTGATGCCCGATGAACCCGAGGCCGAACTTCGAGAACGAGGAGCCCGACTGGTCAAAGACCTTGTAGGCGAGCAGCAGCAGGAGCGCGAAGGCAACCAGGGACGCGAGGCCGCAGAGCCCCCGCAGTGCCGGGTCGCCGATCCGGTCGGCCAGCTTGCGCCGAGCGCGCGAGAGGCTGGAAGGCAGTTCGAGAACTGGCGTGGAGGTGGTCATGCGACTGGCGTGGCGGTGGTCATTGGGCGTCTGGGATCGAGGCGGTCTGCTCAGGCGGTCGTAGGTATCCGTCGCAGTGTCTCAGGCCCCCCGGCAGACCGCCGTGGCTTGTCTGCCGGGGGAGGAGGGGGTGCTTCGCCCAGGTCAGCTCACCTTCGCGATCGTGCCCTGGTCGGCGGTCACGATCTTCGGCGGCAGCGGGGCGAAGTCGAGCTTCGCGCCGAACTTCTGGCCGTCGGTGATCGCGTACTGCAGGAACGGCTTCAGCGCGCTCCCCTTGGGGCTGCTCATCGGGACCAGCGCGTAGGTGAAGGTCGAGATCGGGTACGCCCCGGCCGCCGATGCGGACGGATCGACGATCGACACCTTGTTGCTTGCGGGGACCGACTTCAGCGCTGCGGCCGCCGCGGAGATGCTCGGTACTCCGGGCGCCGGGTACATGCCGGCGGCGTTCTTGACGAGTGCGTAGTCGAACTTGTTCGCAAACACGTAGGCGATGGCGATGTAGCCGATCGCGCCGTTGGTCTGCGAGAGCACGCCACCGACGCCGGAGTTGCCCTTGCCGCCCAGCCCGACCGGGAAGTGGACCTGGGTCGAGTTGCCAACCTGGGACTTCCACTGGGGGCTGATCTTGGACAAATAGTCGGTCAGCGCATAGGTGTCGCCGCTTCCGTCGGTGCGATACACGGGAACGATCTTTGTCGAGGGCAGCTTGACCCCGGGGTTCAGCGCGGCGATCTGCGGGGCGTTCCAGCTCGTGATCTTGCCCAGGAAGATCTGCGAGAGCACCGGCCCGGTGAGCTTGAGCTGGTTCGGGACGCCGCTCACGTGGTAGGCGATCACCGTCGCAGCAAGCGCCCACGGAATCTGCACCACGCCCTTGGCGGCGGTGGTCTGGCTCGGTGAGAGCGGCGCGTCACTTGCGCCGAAGTCGACAGTCCTGGCAGTGATCTGGGCGATCCCGCCGCCGCTGCCAATCCCGCCGTAGGTCACGGCCACGCCGTGCTTGGTCTGATAGTCCGGCTGCCACTGCGAGACGAGCGGCGCTACAAGCGTGCTGCCCGCGCCGACGAGCGTCTTTGCGCTCCCGTTCGTGGTGGGGCTGCTCGCGCTCGTCGACCCCGACGAGCTCGCGCTGCTGCTGGAGCTGCTGGAGCTCGAGCCGCATGCTGCGACACCGAGCGAGGCGGCGACCACGAGGGCGACCGCGCCAATGCGACTAGTACTCAAGATCCTCTCCTTCAGTTGATTGTCAGCGCAGTCTCTGCCGACCGAAGCTTCACGGTGTTACCCAGTTGTGAACGACTCGTTGGGGTCTCGTTGTCGGGGCCTTGTGCTTGGGCACTTTGCCGGGCCTCGGCCGCTCCGGCGATCTCGGCCCCTTCGGCGATCTCGGCGATCTCGGCGCTCAAGCGGTAGCCGAAGCCGAAATGCGTGTGGATGAACCGCCACTCGGGCATCGTCTGCCGGAGCTTCACCCGCAGCTTGCGCACATAGACGTCGACCGAACGGTCTCCCGGGCGCATCTCGCGGCCCCAAACGAGGCTGAAGAGCTCCTCGCGGGCCACGATCCGGTGAGGCCGGCGGGCCAACTCGGTCAGGAGCCGCAACTCGCGGGTTGAGAGCATCAACGCTCGTCCAGCACCCCGCGCGAGGTGCTCCTCGGGCAGAACCTCCAGCGGGCCGGCTTCCAGCACCTCGCAATGCGACTGAGCGGTGGCGACCATGGACCAGGAGCTTCCAGCCCTTGGCCGGCCTTGGTGATACCGACCTGTTACGCAAATGTGAAGAAGCTGTGATCGACCCGAATGTGGTGCTCGCCCGGGCGGGTCGGGGGTTCGGCGCGCAGTCCAAGCGCGGTTCGGAGGAACGCGCCGTTCAGGGCGTCAGCGCCCGATCGAGCTCCTCCCGGTGCTCGATCTCGTCGTTGGTCGCGTTCTGGCTCGTCGAGCCATCGTCAGGCAGGGGCGTGAATCGGTAGCCGACGCCGAAGTGGGTGTGAATGTAGCTCCAAGCAGGCGAGACGGTGCGCAGCTTCTGGCGAAGCTTACGCACGAACACGTCCACCGAGCGATCGCCGTGCGCCATCGCAAAGCCCCAAACGCGCTCGTAGATCTCCTCGCGGCGCAGCACGCGATCGGAGCCCGAGAGCAGGTGCAGGATCTCGAACTCCTTCGCCGTCAGGTCGAGGCTCAGCGCCCCGGCGTAGGCCTGGTAGAGATCCGGGCGAATCGTTATCTCACCAACCTGGGCGGAGGCCTCGAGCGCGGGCATGTCGTTGCGGCGGTGGCGGCGGATCGCTGCTTCGACGACGCAGATCAGCTCCTCGGCGTGGCAGGGCTTGGTGATCCATGCATCGGCTCCGAGGCGCAGCCCGCGCACGCGCTGAGCGACCGACGACTGACCAGTGCAGACGACCACCGCCAGACCCGGGAACTGGGCGCACACGCGCCCGAGGTACTCCCAGCCGCCCGGACCGAGCACCGCCAGGTCGAGCAACACGGCGTTGAGGCGCATCGCCACGAGCGAGTCCGCCGTCACCGGGCTCGACAGCGAACGGTGATCCCACCCGAGCGCATCGAGACGATTTGCGAGCACCTGCATGAGACCCGAGTCCCGGTCGATGACCGCCAGCCGGAGCCGGTGCTGCGAGCGCTGCGGTACTCCCGCCGCCAGCTCCTCGCTCCTCTCAGCCGACATGACGCGCACTGTAAGGCACGATGGGGACAAAAAACTCCTCGCCACCCCTCGTGGTCACAGGATCTTTACATGTGGGCCAGCGTGGGCACCGGAGCCCGTCGGGGCGGCTTGGCGCCGCGTGGGCGCAGCGCAGCGTGGGCACCGTACACCCGTGGGCGCCGCGTAGGCCGCGTAGGCCGCGTGGGCCGGTGGGCTCGATGGAGGCGTGGCGTGGGCGCGTGAGGCGTGGCGTGCGGCGCTCGAGGCGTTGCTATTCTGCCGGCCAGCGAGTACTCCGCCGACGGCGCTCTGTATTCCACCACTCATGGCCTCGCGTAGCAGCAAAAAGGAAGCAGCCCGCGCCCAGCGCCTAGCCGAAGAGCAGGCGAAGGCCGAGCGCGAGCGGCGCCAGCGGCGAATGCAGATGCTCGCTGGCGTCGTGGTCGCCGCAGTGGCAGTGGTGGTCGTGGCGATCGTGCTCTCAACCGGCGGCGGGAGCGCAAAGGCGCTGAAGCACGGCACGCAGGCATCGCAGACGACCACCGCGGTAGAGCAGCTTCTGTCGGGCATCCCCCAGTCCGGTGCGCGCTTGGGAAATCCCAAGGCACCGGTGACGATCACCTACTTCGGCGACCTCGAGTGCCCGGCCTGCGCCCAGTTCACGCTCGCCGGAGGGTTTGCGCAGCTCGTCGCCAACGATGTCCGGCGCGGCAAGGTACAGGTTCTCTACCACTCGCTCGAGACCGCCACAACCGATCCGGCGACCTTCCAGACCCAGCAGACCGCGGCCCTCGCCGCGGGCCAGCAGCGGCGGTTCTGGGACTACGCCGAGCTCTTCTACCACGAGCAGGGCACCGAGAGCTCGGGCTACGTGAACGAGAGCTACCTCGATGGGCTCGCAGGGCAGATCCCCGGGCTCAACCTCAACCGTTGGAGCTCCGCCCGCAAGGACCCGGCCCTGAGCAGCCAGTTACAGGTGGACATGCAGGCTGCTTTGGGCGCAGGTGCGCATGGCACGCCGACGCTGATCGCCCAAGGGCCGAAGGGCAAGTCACAGGTACCGGGAGGCATCCCGAGCTACAGCCAGCTCGAGTTGGCGATCAAGTCGGTCGCGTGAGCACCGCTGAGCGCGGCGCCGTGGCGACGCAGAGCGACGCGGCCGGCCAGAGAGCCACTGCCGGCCCCGGGGCCACTGCCGGCCACGGGGCCACTGTCGATCGCCGGCTGCGGACGGCGATCGCGGTTCTGTCCCTGATAGGGATCGGGATGGCCACCTACTTGACCTATGTCCACTACGACGGGCTCAAAATCCTGTGCCTGTCCGGCAGGAGCTGCGAAACTGTCCAGAGCTCTAGCTATGCCAAGCTCGGCGGCGTCCCGGTCGCGGTCCTCGGCTTGGCCGGCTACATCGCGATTCTGCTCTCGCTGGCCGTGCGCGGATACGGCGGCCGCGTCGCGGGATTCGGGATCGCGCTGACGGGCTTCGGCTTCAGCGCCTACCTGACCTACCGCGAGCTGTTCACGATCAAGGCGATCTGCCAGTGGTGCGTAGGCAGCGCGGTGCTGATGACGGCGCTGGCGATCCTCACCGCCGTTCGCGCGCTGCGCGAG
>JALYUQ010000235.1 GCA_030853685.1 Actinomycetota bacterium
CGGACGCCGCCGTCACCGCAGGCTGCCCGCAGGGCAGAGCGCGCAGCGCTTGACGGCAAGACCGAAGTCGCTACAGAACCCATCCCACACGTCAATTTCGCCCCAGGGGTTGACACAGGGAGTCTCAAGCGGCCAGCTCTGCCACCGCGCGAAGCTGGGCGATCCGCTCCTCGGCCGTGAACGCCATCGGCGTGATCATCAGCGTCCCGACGCCCGCATCGCGGAACGCGGCGAGTCGATCGCGGATGGCGTCACGCGGGCCGCAGAGTGAGACCATGTCGATCAGCTCAGCGGGCAGGGCAGCGCCCGCTTCGTCCTTCTTGCCCTCCAGATACAGGTCCTGAACCTCGCGAGCGACCGACTCGAACCCGTAGCGGCAGACGAGCTTGTTGTAGAAGTTCTGCTCACGCGAGCCCATGCCGCCGATGTACAAGGCGAGCACGGGGCGCATCAGGTTCCGGGCAAGGTCGCGATCCTCGTGAACGTAGGCGTTGACCGTGGGCGCGATCTCGAACCGCTCGAGCGATCGTCCCGATCGGGCGGCGCCCTGCTCGAGCAAGGCACGCAGCTCCCCGACGTGCTCGGGCGAGAAGAAGGTGGGAATCCAGCCGTCCGCGACCTCACCTGCGAGCGCGGTGCTCCTCGGCCCGATCGCGGCCAGGTAGATCGGGATCAGCCTCTCCTGCGCAGGGGCGATCGTCAGCTTCAGCGCCTTGCCCGGCCCGTCGGGGAGCGGGAGCTCGATCGTCTCGCCCCGGTACTCGAGCCGCTCCCGGGATAGCGCCATACGCACGACCTCGACGTACTCGCGGGTGCGCTGCAACTGACGCGCGAATCGCTGGCCGTGCCAACCCTCGGCGACCTGCGGCCCGGAAGAGCCCAATCCCAGAACCATCCGCCCGTTTGAAAGCGAGTCGATCGTCGCAGCCGTCATCGCGGTCATCGCTGCGCTGCGGCCCGGGATCTGGAATATCGCCGAGCCGAGCTTGATCGTGCTCGTCCCGGCCGCAAGCCACGCGAGCAGCGTCGCGGCGTCCGATCCGTACGCCTCCGCGGCCCAGACGGAGTCGTAACCGAGACGCTCGGTTTCCTGTACGACCCGGAGATGATCTTGCGGCCCCATGCCCAGGCCCAGGTAGCCGATGTGCAGCCCGAGCTTCACTTGCAAGTTTCCATTCGTGAAAGGAGATCGCTGGCGGGGCTCGACGGGCGTCCGTTACAGTCGGGTCCGGCTGGCCCCTTCGAACTGGCGGTGAACCTTATGCGAACAAGATGCTCAGCGACGATCAGCGACCTGCGGCAGGCGATCGACAGCCTGCCGAGAAAGACGCGCGTGGCGATGCTCGAGGGTGTTCGCGCCAACGAGATCATCGTCGGCTCCTACGCCGCCGACGATGGAGGCATATGCCCGATGCTCGCCGCCCACCGGGAGGGTGCTCGCACCAGGTTCTCCTCCTTTGCTGACGCTTGGGACGGCTTTGCCTTCCGTGGCACGCGCCAGAACAAGTCCCGCCGTGCGAGCGAGCGTGAGCTGCTGATCCTGACGACGCACCTGGAGGCCAGCTTGCAAGAGGAGCAAGAGGGCCCGCCGCCCGATCTCATTGCGGCGATGGCGGACCACCGCGACCTCGTCGCGCAGCACGACCTACTGGGCGCGATGGATGAGCACCGCGCGCTCCGAGAGGATCGCGAGCAGCGCGAGCTCGTGGAGCAGGAAGAGCTCTTGGCCCAGCATGAGCTCGAGGAGCAGCGTGAGCTCGTGGCCGAGCGTGAGCTCGTGGAGCAGCGCGAGCTGGCGACTCAGCGTGAGATCCTCGCCCAGCAGCGCAAAGCAACGTCCCCGCGCCAGCAGACCGCAGCGCCGCCCGCGAAGACCGCAGGGCCGCGCGAGCAGACCGCACGGCCGCGCCAGCCGCCGGCTGCGCCGCGGGTCCGGCCCGACGAGCCGGATCGCAGCGCCGAGCTCCGCGAGCAAGAAGGCTGGGCCTGGATGCGTCCGTTCCGCCGCTACGACGAGTACGAGCGGGCGCTCGCACTGGTGCGCTCAGCGGACGACGCCCTGGGCGAGGACTGCGAGCGCGAGCGCGAGCTCGTCGGCTGAGCGTTTTTCTCATCGGCTGTAGGCCCGCGGGCTTACAGCCGGTAACGCGGTGGCCCTGCCCTCTAGCCGCAGCGCTGTGGGCGCGTACCTGCAACTCGCGACGGCG
This sequence comes from Actinomycetota bacterium, assembly GCA_030853685.1. GTDB lineage: Bacteria > Actinomycetota > Thermoleophilia > Solirubrobacterales > Solirubrobacteraceae > Palsa-465. The sequence goes on from JALYUQ010000235.1 coordinate 2,208, forward strand.
GTGGGGCTGCCCCTACAGCACCGCGCCCACGCGTTGAAAGACAATCTCCGGTATCACGCAAGCCGGGGAGACCCGCAACAGCATCCTCACCGCCTCGGCGATGTCGGCAGGCTGGATCATCTCGTCAGCCGGAACCCTCTGCTTGACGAAGCCCGTCATCGCGGTATCGACGAATCCGGGACACAGCGCGCAGGACTTGACTCCATACGAGGCGAGCTCCTTGTTCATCGCCTCCGTGAAGCCGACGACGCCGTGCTTGGTCGCCGAGTAGACCGACAGCCACGGCTGACCCTGCCCCGATCTGCCCGCGATCGACGCGGTGTTGACCACCAGCGCGTTGCGGTGCTCGGCGCCGGCCGCCTTCAGCATCTCCGCGCACTGACGGTAGAGCAGCACCATCGAACGGAGGTTGACCGAGATTTGGAGGTCGAGGTGCTTGGTCTCGATCTCCTGCAGCGGTGCTCCGATGCCGATGCCCGCGTTGTTGACCAGCACGTCGAGGCGCTTGAACTTGTCTTGGTGGATGGCGACCACACTCGCCACGGTCTCCTCCGAGCCGATGTCGCCCGCGAGATGCTGAACGTCGCATCCCGCGCCGGCGAGCTCGGTGGCCGCCGCCTGCAGCTTCTCGGGGCGCCGCGCGGTGAGGGTGATGCCGTAGCCCTCCTCGCCGAGCATTCGTGCGAGCGCGAGCCCGATTCCACTCGATCCGCCGGTCACGATCGCCGCCTTGTCCGCCACGTCAGGGCCCCCCAGTTCTCGCCTCGAAGGTTTTGCGGCAGTATGTGGCATGTGAAGCTCGTGATCGGGATCGTCCGTCCGGAGAAGGCGAACGACGTCCTGGAAGCCCTCTACCGCGCTGAGGTACGCGGGGTCTCGATCAGCCGCGTCCAGGGCCATGGCGGCGAGCTCGACCGGGTCGAGACCTACCGCGGGACGACCGTGAAGATGGGGCTCTCCGAGAAGGTCCGCTTCGAAGTCGCGGTGTCCGACCCGTTCGTGCAGCCGACGATCGACGCGCTATGCACGGCTGCGCGCACCGGTGAGGTGGGGGACGGCAAGATCTTCGTCGTCCCACTCGAACGGGCGGTGCGAATCCGTACCGGCGAGACCGACAGCAGTGCCGTGACGCCCGAAGCGGCGTGATGGCTGCTGCGGTCGCGGCCCTCCCGGGCCACGTGGGCGCCTTCCCGAGCCACGTGAGCGCAGGCGACACAGCCTGGATGCTGGTCGCGACGGCGCTGGTGCTGATGATGACGCCTGCGCTGGGGCTCTTCTACAGCGGCTTGGTGCGTGCGAAGAACACGCTCAATACGTACATGATGAGCATCGGCGCGCTTGGAGTGGTCACCGTCACCTGGGCGCTGGTCGGATACTCGCTCGCGTTCGACAAGGGCGACGGGTTCATCGGCGGCTTGCAGTACGTCCTGCTGCGCGGGGTGACCTTTGCGCCGCGGACGGGGACTGCGATCCCGCACCTCCTGTTCATGGCCTTCGAGGCGACGTTCTGCATCGTCACCGCGGCGCTGGTATCAGGCGCCGTCGTGGAGCGGATGCGGTTCGCGCCGTTCCTGATCTTCATGGTGCTCTGGTCGGTGCTCGTCTACGCGGTGCTGGCACACTGGGTCTTCGGCGGCGGCTGGCTGCAGCGCCACGGGACCCTCGACTTCGCCGGCGGGGTGCCGGTCGAGATGGGATCGGGCTTCTCGGCGTTCGCCGCGGCGTCCGTCGTCGGAGCGCGCAAGGACTATGGCCGCCAAGCCATGCTGCCCCACAACGCCGTGTACGCGTTGCTCGGCGCCAGCCTGCTCTGGTTCGGCTGGTTCGGCTTCAACGGCGGCAGTGGCTACTCGACGGGGCACCCCAGCGTGCTCGCCTTCACGAACACGCTGCTGACGCCCGCGTGCACGCTTGTCGTCTGGTTCCTGATCGACCTGCTGCGGGGGGGCCGGGTGACTGCGATCGGCGCGGCGACGGCGATCATCGTCGGGTGCGTCGGCATCACTCCGGCGGCGGGATACGTCAGCCCCACGTGGGCGATGCTGCTCGGCGCGATCGCGGCGCTGCCGAGCTACGCGTTCATCGTCTGGAGGCCACGGACGCGCCTGGACGAGACGCTCGACGTGCTCGCTGCCCACGGCCTGGCCGGGCTGACCGGGATCCTCTTCATCGGCTTCTTTGCACAGCGCTCGTGGAACGGCGTCGCCAACGGCCTTGCCTTCGGGCACGCGGGACAACTTGGTTGGCAGGCGGTGGCGGCGGTGGCGGCCCCCGCATACGCGTTTGGCGCTACGTACGTGATCCTGCGCGTGCTCGGTCTCTTCATGGCGCTGCGGGTGACAGAGCGGGAGGAGGCGATTGGGATGGACGTCATCCAGCACGGCGAGGAGGCGTACTCGAGCGGCGAGGGCGCGGTCCTGCTGGCACCCGAGTCCGGGCGCGAGGCCACCGAGCCGTGACGGCCCCAGCGCGGGACAGGCGCCGGTCACGGCGCCAGTCACGGCGCCGGCGGATGCTTGGGCGCCCTCAGACCATTGGCGGGCCACCAGGCCCTGAAGGAGCCGGCTGGGCTGGGGGCTGAGGTTCGCGCTTACCGTCGCCGGGGTCGTTGGGTGCGCGGATCCACTGGGTGATGCGCCCGTTGACGATCACGAAGTTCGTCCGTGCGAGCTGGCCGACGCCGGAGCCGCAGCCGGCGCCGAGGCCCGGCCGCTGGGTCAGGCGGAACAGAGCGTTGATGTAGCGCCCCCGCTGATCGGCCGAGACGAACTCAGCGCCGCAGGACAGCGTTGCGTCGGCCGCCTCGGCATCGTGCAAGGTGTGGATCGCGATCACAGGGCCCCCTCCATCAGGGCCGGCCGAATTGATGAACTCGCTCGGAAGCGCGAAGTACGCAGCCGCCCCGCGAGCGTTGCCGCGCAGCAGCGCGTTCGACCAGCCGCGGATCACCCTCACGCCAGCGGGGTTGGCCGGGATGCCGGTCGGGGCTGGTGCGGGGATCGCCTGCGAGCCCGGGTCCGAGCCCGAGCCGGGGCCGGGAAGTGGGGTGCCGGCGGGTGGGGTGACCGATCCCCCGTGCCCCGGGGCGGGCACCGCTCGCGGACCCGCGTTCGCGGGCGGACTGGTGGTGGCGCCCGACCCGCAACCGGCAGCAAGCATTGCCGCGGCAGCCGCAGTCACCAGCAGCTTCGCGCGGCGTGCCCTCATCGTCCAGATCATCGCATGTAGCAAGCCCCGGCACCGCGCCCAGGCCCGGGCGAAACCGGCTCGCTCAAACCCGGATCACGCCGAGCACCTCGTCGCGCCGGCGCTCCATGTCCTCGCGCGAGCGCATCGACTCCAGGCACAGGCGCAGCAGCGGCTCGGTGTTCGACGATCGTACGTTGAAGTGCCAGTCGTCATAGTCGACCGAAACGCCGTCGAGCCGGTGCTGGCGCGCGTCGCCGTAGCGCGATGACAGTTCGGAGAGCTTGGCATCGGGATCGGCGACCTCAGAGTTGATTTCCCCCGAGATGAAGTAGCGCGACCGGTACTGCGCCAGTAGCTCGGACATGCGCATCCCTCGCACGCTGAGCAGCTCGAGCATCAGCAGTGCCGGGAGCGTCCCTGAGTCCGCGCAGTAGAAGTCGCGGAAGTAGTAGTGCCCCGACACCTCGCCGCCGAAGATCGCGCCCTCCTCGCGCATCCGGGTCTTGAAGAAGGCATGGCCGACGCGGTTCATCAGCGCCCGACCGCCCGCGCGCTGCACCGTGTCCGCCACAGCGCGGCTGGCGCGGACGTCGTAGAGGACGGTGGCGCCAGGATCCTTTGCCAGTAGCGAGTCGGCGAGCAGCGCGGTAACAAAGTCGCCGTCCACGAATGTGCCCTGCTCGTCGATGAAGAAGCAGCGGTCGGCGTCCCCGTCCCAGGCAATCCCGAGATCTGCCTTCTTGTCAAGCACCTCGCCCATGATGAACTCCCTATTTTCCGCGAGCAGCGGGTTAGGCTCGTGTCCGGGGAGGTTGCCGTCGGGCTCCCAGTAGGCCTCGATCAGGTCGAGCTCGAGGCTCCGCAGCAGCGGCCCGACCATCGGTCCGGCCATCCCGTTGCCGCCATCCACCACCACCCGCAGCGGCTTCACCGCGCCGGCATCGATGAACTCGATCGCGGCGCGGTGGAACTCCTCGTAGAGCGAGACCTCCACCACCGACCCGCCGCCCGGGGCTTGCCCGAGCCCCGCGTCGAGCGTGGCCTTGACGTCGCCGATGCCGGCCTCGCCCGAGAGCGCGATCGCACCCCGCTTGACGAGCTTGGCCCCGGTATAGGCCTTCGGGTTGTGCGAGGCCGTGCACATCAGCCCACCGTCCAGCTCGCGGGACCCGACGAGGTAATAGAGCATCTCGGTCGCGATCTGGCCTGCGTCGTGCACTTTCGCACCCTCGCTGCACATCCCGCGGCGGTAGCTGGCCGCGAGCTCGGGAGCGCTCAAGCGCATGTCGTGTCCGAGCCCGAGTGCCAGCTCGGAGCTCGGCTTACCCTCCAGCTCGGCGATCACGCGGGTGAACGCCCGGCCGATCAGCTCCGCACCGGCGGCGTCGATCTCAGTTCCGTAGAGCCCCCGGATGTCGTAGGCCTTGAAGATCTCGGCGCTCATGCTCGCGGTCATGGGTGGCGGATGCTACCCGGGGCCGGCCAGCGGGCCGGCCCCAAAGGAGTGCGTCACTCGGAGCAGGGGACTGAGCCCTGTCCGTCGCCACGCGGGGCGTACGGCCGGTCCCCTTCGCGGCGGCGCTGATGGTTGCCTTACCAGGGCGCTCGCTGTCGCCGCAGCGTAGAGCAAGCCCAGCGGCGCGTGCAGGATAATCTGGCGTCGTGAACCTCAGCGTATCCGCCGCCGTGCGTCGCGTGAACCCGAGCGTCGCGTGAACCCGAACGTCGCGATCCTCTGTGGCGGGCGCGGTACCCGCTTGCAGGAGCACACGCAGTCGATCCCCAAGCCGCTGGTCGAGATCGGGGGCCGACCGATCGTGTGGCACGTGATCCAGATCTATCTCGCACAGGGCTTCCGGCGCGTGCTGCTCTTGACCGGGCACAGGGGGGAGCAGATCGAGGCGTTCGCGCAGTCCCAGGTCTGGCCGGAGGGGACCGAGGTCCGTTGCGTGGCGACGGGTGCGGACACCCCGACCGGCGGCCGCCTCTACCTCGCCGCCCAGGCGCTGGCGGGCGGCCTTTTCTGCGCGACCTACGCCGACGGGGTCGCCGACATCGATCTTGGTGCACTGCTGGCCTATCACCGCGCCCAGGGAGCAACCGCAACGATGACCGTCGTGCGCCCCGAGCTCCAGTTCGGCGTCGCCGAGCTGACCGGCGACGGAGTCGTGCGCGGCTTTATCGAGAAGCCGCGCAGCGAGCATTGGGTGAACGGCGGCTTCTTCTGCTTCGAGCCTTCCGTACTGGATGTGCTCGAGCCCGGGAGCGTGCTCGAGCGCGCGCCGCTGGAGCGCCTCGCGGCACGGGGCGAGTTGCGGGCCTTCCGCCACGAGGGCTTCTGGGACTGCATGGACACCTACAAGGACGCAGTGGTGCTCAACGACCTATGGGCGCAGGGCGCCGCACCGTGGAAGCTCTGGAGCTAGCCGGGCATCCGGAGCTCGCGGGGCGATCGGTCCTCGTGACCGGTGCTTACGGGCTGCTGGGCTCGTGGCTGGTCAAGGCCCTGCTTCAGGGGGGAGCCCGGGTGATCGCCCTTCGCCGCGACGAACCAGCGATCTCGGCGCTTTCGCTGCTGGGGCTCGAGGCCCGGGTTGATGTCGTGCACGGCGACATCTGCAGCGAGGGTCTGGTCGCCAGGGCCCTGAACGAGTACGAGGTCGACAGCGTCTTTCACCTCGCCGCCCAGACGCTCGTCGGGACCGCCAGTCGCGCGCCACTGTCGACCTTCGAGACCAATATTCGCGGCACCTGGCTGGTCCTCGAGGCCTGCCGCCAGCACCGCGTGCAGCGCGTCGTCGTGGCCTCCTCGGACAAGGCCTACGGGCGTCAGGCCGAGCTGCCCTATCGCGAGGAGCAGCCGCTGGCGCCCACCTATCCCTACGACGTCTCAAAGGCAGCGGCGGACCTGCTCGCGCGCTCTTACTGGCACACCTTCTCGCTACCTGTTGCCGTGACTCGCTTTGCCAACCTGTACGGCGGCGGGGACACCAACCGCTCGCGCCTGGTTCCAGAGGCTGTTTGCGCCGCGCTCGCCGGCGCGGCGCCGATCGTGCGCTCGGATGGGTCGCCCGAGCGCGACTTCTTGTACGTCGAAGACGCCGTCGCAGCCTATCTCGCGATCTGGGCGGCTCTGGGCGAGGATGAGGGGCGCGGCGAGGCATTCAACGCCGGTGGCGGTGCCTCCTATAGCGTGCGCGAGGTGGTCTCGCTGATCTGCCACCTCGCGGGCAGCGAAGTTGAGCCCGAGATCCGCGGTCAAGGATTGCCCCACGCAGAGATCGACCGTCAATGGGTGGACGCCACCAAGCTGCGCGCGCTGACCGGCTGGGAGCCGGCGGTCACGCTCGAGGAAGGACTGCGCCGAACGATCGAGTTCTACCGTCGGCATCCGGCGGCAATGCCGGCGAGGTGAGCGTTTGCTCTAGGAGGCCGACTCGGCGTCGCTGTGGCGCACCGCGGAGGCAGCGTCCTTGAAGTCTGGCTCCGCGCCCTGGGGCAGGTCGGGGCCGCCGTCGGAGGTGGCGTCGGCCTCGTCGCCGGCGCTGCGGTCGACGCCGCCGTCGGTCGCCGGCTCCTGCGAACCGGTGCTCGTCCCGAGGACCGAGCTGCGTAGCTGCGGGTCTGGCGCCAGCATCTCGCGCGGTGCGTCGGAGCCCCCGAGCTCGGCGGGAACTACTCCTTCGTCCGCGGATTGGGCCCACGGACCTTTCTCACGGGCCTCCGCGTCATCCGGTGTGGCGCCGCCGCGCTGCTCGGTCGGCTTGATGGCCCCCTGCTGCTGGTCGCTGTCACCCATGGATTCCTCCTGATGTCGAAGTGGGAGAGTGCAAAGGCTAGCTCAGGTGCACCCGGCCATCTAGACTCCCGTTCGTGTCCGGGCACTCCAAATGGCATTCGATCAAGCACAAGAAGGCGGTCGTGGATGCACGCCGCGGCCAGCAGTTCACCAAGCTCGCGCGAGCGATCAGCGTCGCGGCGCGTGAGGGCAGCGCTGACCCCGATGGCAATCCCTCTCTAGCGCTGGCGGTGCAGAAGGCCAAGGACGCGTCGATGCCAAAGGACAACATCGAGCGCGCCATCGCCAAGGGCACCGGTGAAGGCGCCGACGCCGCCCAGATCGAGACCGTGCTCTACGAGGGATACGGCCCGGGCGGCGTGGCGCTCCTGATCGAGGCGTTGACCGACAATCGCAACCGCACCGGTGCCGATGTCCGTCACGCGCTCGCAAAGCACGGTGGCAGCCTCGGCGAGCCAGGCTCGGTCTCTTACCTGTTCGACAAGCGTGGCGTGATCATGGTCGATGCCAACCGCTACGGCGAGGATGACCTGATCGGCGCGATCGATGCCGGGGCGCAGGACATCGCGCTCGACGAGGACGTGTTCGAGGTGATCGCGCAGCCCGGGAGCATCGGGTCCGTGCGCGAGGCGCTCGAGCAGGCCGGCGTCGAGATCGAGAGCGCCGACGTCACGCAGCTTCCGAAGCTGCGCGTCCCGGTGGGGGAAGCCGACGCCGCCAAGCTGATGAGGTTGATCGACGCACTCGAGGAGTCCGACGACGTCGGCGCGGTGCATGCGAACTTCGACGTCGACGCGGCGGTGCTCGAGCGGATCGCCGGCTGACCGGGCTTGGGTGCCCCGGCCTACGGCGGGCCGGGCTGCGCCGCGGTGTCCGGGGCCCAGCGGCGGCGGCCGGCTGGCGGCTGGGCCGGCGCCTGCGGCGCAGTGTCGCTACCCTCCCGCCCTTGCTCAAGCGAATCTTCTCGCCCATGCTCAAGCGAATCGCTCTCACTTCGGTTCTCGGCGCGATCACCCTCGCGCTGGCCGCCTGCGGCAGCTCGACGGCGCCCGGGGTTCAGCTTGCGCCAGCGGCTGGACAGACCCAGCCTGCGCCGGTCGCGAGCGCGCCCCCGGCTCCCACGACTCCCACCACGCCGGCGGCGAAGGCGCCCCCATCACCCAAGGTGCCCCCGGCGCTCGCCAAGAAGCCGGTCGTCAAGGTGCCGAGCGGCGCAGCGCCCAAGCAGCTCGTGGTCAAGGACCTCATCAAGGGGAGCGGCGCGGTGGCCAAGGCGGGCAGCTCGCTGACCGTCAACTACGTCGGCGTGCTCGACAAGGGCGGCCAGGAATTCGACTCCTCCTACTCGCATGGCCAGCCGTTCGGGCCCTTCAAGCTCGGCCAGGGGATGGTGATCCCGGGCTGGGACAAGGGCCTGGTGGGAATGAAGGTGGGTAGCCGCCGGGAGCTCATCATTCCTTCGAGCCTCGCTTACGGCAAGGCCGGGCAACCGCCGAAGATCCCACCCAATGCGGCGCTTGTCTTCGTGATCGATCTGCTGGCCGCCTCGTAGCTTCCTAGTTTTCACAGCCGGCTCGCGACCGCCGCTCCCCGTGCTCGCCCTTGCGGACCCAGACTCGGTTCCGGTCGCGGCCAACCGACCCGAATCCCGAATCCCAAGCTCACATGCTCTCGATCCTGATGCCCGTCTACAACGAGCGTGAGCGCGTGCAGCGTGCTGTCGCCGAGGTGCTCGGGACCGAGCTGCCGACTGACTTCGAGTTGATCGTGGTCGACGACGGCTCGACCGACGGAACCGGCGAGATCCTGCGAAGCGGTAGTTGGGATCGGCGCGTGCGCCTGTTCGAGCACGCCGAGAACCGGGGCAAGGGCGCCGCGATTCAGACCGCCCTGGAGAACGCGCAGGGCGAGTACGCGGCGATCTTCGATGCCGACCTCGAATACGACGCCGCCGACCTTGGACTGCTGACGGCGCCGCTGCTGGACGGCCGCGCGAACGCGTGCTTCGGGGTGCGGGTCTTCGACGGCTACACCAGCCACTCGTTCTTGTTCGTGCTCGGCAACAAGGGCGTGACGCTGGCGTGCAACCTCCTCTTCAACGTCTATCTGCACGACATCATGACCTGTCACAAGGTGATCAGGACCGAGATCTTCCGCAGCTTGGCGCTGCGCTCACCGGGGTTCGCGATCGAGCCCGAGATCACCGCCAGGCTGGTGCAGCGCGGCGAGCGCATCTTCGAGGTGCCGGTGCACTACCGCGCGCGGGCGACCGCGGAAGGCAAGAAGCTCACCGCGCGCGACGGCTTCCGGGTGGTGGCGGAGCTGGTGCGCTGCCGGTTCTCACGCGCGTAGTACCGACGATCGTGGCCGTTTCGAAGGACAGCACGGCGCTCCCCCCGCCTGATCGTGAGCCACGCGTCTTCTCTGCGCGCGCCCTGGGGTGGCGCGCGCCAGTCCGTGGCTCGCCAATCCTCGTGGCGATCGGTGTCTGCGTCGCGCTGGCAGCCTTATCCGCAGCGCTGCTGCCGACGGTCCCCAGCTATGACCCGTGGGCCTGGATCGTATGGGGCAGGGAGCTCGTGGACCCGCATCTCAGCTTCGCTACCAGCGGTGGAAACTCTTGGAAGCCGTTGCCCGTGGTGTTCACGGCGGTCTTCGGGCTGTTCGGGGGCGCGGCGCCGGTCTTGTGGGTCATCACCGCGCGCGCGGGCGGTCTGCTCGGGCTCCTCGCCGCATGGCGGCTGAGCTCGAGGCTCGCCAGAGCGGGCGTCGAAAGCGCTGGTGGCGGCCGCGAAGACGCTCGTTTTGAGCACGCCGCACCGATCGCGGGATGGGTCGCCGGGTTGGTCGCGGTGCTGGGGCTGGCGCTGACCCAGGACTTCTCGTACTACATGTTCCGCGGCGCCTCGGAGCCGATGCTCGTCGCGAGCGCGTTGTGGGCGATCGACAGGCTGCTCGCCGGCCGCCACGCGCAGGCGTTCGTGCTCGGCGTGGCTACCTCGCTGATCCGCCCCGAGGCGTGGCCGCTGCTGGGGGTCTACGCCGTTTGGCTTTGGTTCAAGGAGCCGCGGCTACGCGTTCTGCTCCTCGCCGGCATCGCCGCGATCCCATTTTTCTGGTTCGTTCCCCCATGGATCGGGTCAGGGCAGCCGTTCCTCGCCGCATCGCACGCCAAGGACTACAACGGGCATCTCGGCAGCAGCCCGGTGCTGGAGGCTTTGCGGCGCGCCGCCAACCTCCAGGTGCTGCCAGTCCTGGTCGCGGCCGTGCTCGCGGTTGGATTGGCGTGGCTGCGTGGGCGCGATCGGCGCGTGCTGGCGCTCGCGGGCGGCGCGGTGGGATGGGCCGTCGTGGTGGTGGCGATGGTGATCGACGGCTACCCGGGCCTGGAGCGCTTCTTCCTGCCCGCGACCGCGGTCGTGTGCGTGCTGGCTGGGGTCGGGGTGGCTTGGGTCGCAGTGCTCGCCGGCGGGCGGGTCCTGACCGGCGTGAGCGCTCGGGGGGGGAGGATCGCCACGTTGGCGCTCGCGGGCGCGCTGATCGCCGTCTCGATCCCGCTCAGCAGCTCTCGAATCGATGCCGCCACGGCGCAGAAGGCGGTGGCCGGCCGTGCGGTCCGCACCTTGAACGAGCTCTCGGCCGCCGTCAGGGCGGCCGGTGGCCATGGCGGTGTCTTTCCGTGCCGGTCGAGCTTCTCGGCGGTCAACCACTCCGTGCAGACCGCGCTCGCGTGGAAGCTCCACGTCACCTTCGGACGGGTGGGCACTGCGCTACGCAAGCCCGGCGTGGACTTCATCGGCCCGCACAACTCGATCGACGGCGGACCCGCGACAGTGAGCCCTAGGCTGACCGGGATGGCGCTAATCGCACAAGCCGGCGCCTGGCGCGTCGTGCGCGTCACGCTACCCGGGCACTCGAACGCCTGCGTGGGACGCTGAGAGGCGGGGGAGCGGGGCGGCCAGTGCGAGCCTTGTGCGACTCGCGCGCGATCGTGATCGCGCGTAGGACGGTGGTTCTATGCCCCGCCCGATCGGCGACGGTCACCGTCAACCGGTAGCGGCCCGGGCGCCGGTAGCCGTGAGAGCTCTGATGCTCCCGATGCCGGAGGCGGGAGCTCGTCCCGTCGCCCCAGTGGATCACCACGGCGCCGATGCCCGAGGCGTCCGCAGGAGGGTCTGACGGCGGCGGCGCGTCGGCGTAGCGGACGTACACGCGCAGCGGCGAGCCCGCGCGCTCGGAGCCCGTGAGCTTCAGGCTCGCCGATGGTGCCACGGTGTCGACGAAGATCGTTGCCCGACGCGCTGTGCTCGTCTCGCCGGCGCGGTTGAAGGCCGCGACCTGCCACGGGTGTGGGCCATCTGAGAGCGAGCCGGGGACTCTGAAAGACGTCGAGTAGGTCCTCCCGGCGAGAGTCCCGTCAACGCTCACCGCGTAGAGCACCGGACTAGCCAGCTCGTGCGCGGGCGTGAAGCGGAGCACGGCGTGGGCGCTGCGCGCGTAGGCAATGGCCTTCGCGGGGACCGGGGATCCCGGCGGCTGCAGGAGCTCCGCGGCGACAATCCGGGTCGAGCTTCCGGTGCCCTGGACCCAGGCGAGCACCCCGTCGCCGGAGCGGTCGCCGGCCGCCGCCAGCCCCGCCGCGGCGTCGGCCGGGCCGAGGCTGGGGGATGAGAGGACCCGCTCGGGCCCGAAGCTCGAGCGATCGAGGTAGCGGGCTCGGATATCCGGGAGGCCGCTGACGCCCGGATCTTGCTGCCACGCGACGAGATCCGAGGACAGTCCCGCCGTCCCCGTGACCGCGTAGGGCGGGGCCGCGTTCTGAAGGCTGTCGATGCGCTGCGGTCCCTCGCTGTAGCCGTTGTCGCCAAGCAGCGTCGCGATCAGCGCGTGGGACCTATACCGGCCTGAGGTCACGATGCCGGTCCCGTACTCGTTGACCGAGATCTGGGGCTCCTCCGCGCTCTCTGCGCCTGGCGTCGAGAGGCCGTCGGGCTGAGTCACGCCGTCGTAGGCGCTCCCCTGAAGCCGGTTCATGAGCACCCGCGACTGCAATCCCGCGCCGGTGGAGAGCACCTCGCGGAAGACCACACTCGCATAGGAGGAGTCGCCACCCGCGCCGACGCTCGGCTCGTCCGCCCCCAGCTCTCGGGACCCAGACAGCGAAGGGACGTCGGCCTGCTCGTAGACCACGCTAGGTGACGTTTTAGAGACGCGACGGGAGAAGACGTGGCCGGCCTCGCCCCAGACGACCACGCCGACCCCGTCACCCGCTGCAGCGACCGCCGGACGACCCGTGCCCGTGCCGGCGGCCTCGGCCGGCACCGCGTTGAGCGGCGACGATTCGACAGACCAGCGGCCTCGGTAGTAGTACGCGTACCGGATGTCGTGCCCGCCGGCCGTAAATGCCAGGTATCCCTTGCCGAAGTCGCTCATCGCGAGCGCCGGGTCCCCGGCGCCGGCGAAGCGATCGCTCGGCGCGGCGTAGGGGGAGGTCGTGCTCGCGCGGTCGACGGTGTAGAGCTGCCCGCCGTTGATGAACGCGATCAGCAGAGCTCCCCCGTTGCCGGCCGCGATCACCGGCTGCGAGGAGGAGCCGCGCAGCGAGGAGTCGACCTGCACCGGCGCTCCGAAGACGCCTCCGAGCAGGCGTGATACGAATACGCGCCCGGCCTTCAGGTAGACCAGGCCCCCCGTTCCGTCCCGTGCGACCGACAGACCCGAGAGGCTCTGGATTTGAGGACTCGGCCCGTCGACGGTGACGGGCGGGGCAGGGATCGGATCCTGCGCCAGCGCCGGCGCGGGCGCAGCGGCAAGGGGGGGCGACCCGGCTGCCGCCAGGAGCACGGCGACCAGCGCCAGTCCCGGCCCGCGGGCTCGGATGCCTCTTCTCGTCGGCCTCATTGCGATACAGAACAGCACACCGGCGGTGAACGGTGCGCCAGGGCCGGTGCGCGGGAGGCGTCCGGGCGCCGGCGCAGAATGTCTACCTCGATGATCGTGCTCGGGATCGACCCCGGAACCGCCAGCACCGGCTACGGCGTGGTGGAGGCCGTTGGCCGCGGTCTTCGCGCCGTGGAGCATGGGGTGATCCAGACTCGGCCCGGCGTGGCAATCGAGCGGCGCCTGGCAGACATCCACGCACGGGTGGGAGAGCTGCTCGACGCCCACGAGCCCGACGCGCTTGCGATCGAGGAGCTGTACTTCGGGGCCAACGCCCGCACGGCCTTCGCGGTCGGACAGGCCCGCGGGGTGATGCTGCTCGCCGCGGGGCAGCGGGGACTGTCCTCTCACTCCTATACCCCGCAGCAGGTCAAGGCCGCGGTCTGCGGGCACGGGCGCGCCGGCAAGGAGCAGGTTGCGAGCATGGTCGGTCGCTTGCTGGGGCTGGCTGGCGCCCCTACGCCCGACCACGCCGCCGATGCGCTCGCGGTGGCGATCTGCGAGGTCAACCGTGCTCCGCTCGCCAAGGCTCTGGCGCGGACATGATCGCCTTGGTCTCTGGCTCCGTCGTGGTCCGCCGCAGCGACCACGTCGTCGTCGACTGCGGCGGCGTGGGGTACAGGCTGGCGGTCTCCGCCGAGACGCTGAAGAAGGTGCCGGCGGTCGGCAAGGACACGGTGCTGCACGCGCACCTCGTCGTGCGCGACGACGCGCTCCAGCTCTACGGGTTCGCCAGCGAGCAGGAGCGCGAGCTCTTTCTCTTGCTGCTCGCGGTTCAGTCCGTGGGGCCGAAGGTGGCGCTGGCGGTGCTCTCAGGAGGGCCGCCACGAGAGCTGCTCGCCGCGCTCGCGGCCGGGGACAGCGCCCGCCTGCAGGCCGTCCCCGGGGTCGGCAAGCGGACTGCGGAGCGGATCATCGTCGAGCTGCGCGAGCGGGTGGATGGCGCTCTGCCGGCGCAGGACAAGGATGCCCTGATCGGCGCCGCGGACTCCCGCGCAGTGGCCCGCGAGGGCCTGCTCGGCCTCGGCTACAGTCCCGGTGAGGTGGAAGGCCTGCTCGACGGAGCCGTGGGGGAGACCGCGGAAGAGCTGATCGCAAACGCCTTGCGGACCGCACACCGATGAGCTTGGCCTGCCCGCGCGTTGGGAGCGGACTTCGATGAGCTCGGCCCGCCCCCGCATCCAGGCCCCGGAGGCGCTGCCCGACGAGGAGCTCGATCGCTCGCTGCGCCCGCGCCGGCTTCAGGACTTCATCGGCCAGGAGGCGCTGAAGGACCAGCTCACGGTCTCGATCGCTGCCGCGGCCAGCCGGGGCGAGGCTCTCGACCACGTGCTGCTCGCAGGGCCGCCGGGGCTCGGGAAGACCTCGCTCGCGCAGATCGTGGCGGCCGAGCTCGGCGTGGCGTTCGTGCAGACCGCCGGGCCGGCGCTCGAGCGCAAGGGCGACATCGCCGCATTCCTGACGGCGCTGGAGCCGCGCTCGGTGTTCTTCGTCGACGAGATCCACCGCCTGCCGAGGGCGCTGGAGGAGACCTTCTACCCGGCGATGGAGGACCGATGCCTGCCGATCACGGTCGGACAGGGGGCGGGCGCCCGGATCGTGACGCTCGAGCTGCCGCCGTTCACGTTGATCGGTGCCACGACCAGGACCGGGTTGCTGAGCACGCCCTTACGCGATCGCTTCGGGATCCAGCACCGGCTCGAGCACTACGCCGCGGACGAGCTGTCGGAGATCGTCCGCCGCTCCGCGGCACTGCTCCAGGTGGCGATCGAGGACGCCGGTGCCCGCGCCATCGCCCAGCGCAGCCGGGGAACGCCCCGGGTCGCCAACCGGCTGCTCAAGCGCGTCCGGGACTACGCCGAGGTGCGCCACAGCGGCGTCGTCAGCGCACCCGTCGCCGGCGCGGCGCTCGACCTGCTCCAGGTCGATCACGTGGGGCTGGACCGTCTGGATCGCGAGATCCTGCGCGCGATCTGCGAGAAGTTCGGCGGCGGGCCGGTGGGCCTCTCGACGCTCGCGGTCGCCGTGGGGGAGGAGCAGGACACGATCGAGGACGTATACGAGCCCTACCTGCTCCAGCGCGGGCTGCTGGAGCGCACACCGCGCGGGCGCGCGGCTACCAGGCGTGCATACGAGCACCTCGGACTGGATGCGCCAGGGCCACTGGCGCTGCTCTGATGGGTCAGTCTCTGGGCACGGACGGCTATCCTGGGCGCGGATGAGCCTCGAGCACTACTTCATCTGCCCACACTGCGGGCACCGCTCGATGGGCACCGACCGCAACGCCGGCTTCCGGCGTGAGGCACGGGGCTGCGAGAAGTGCGGCTTCGCGTACCTGTTCGAGCTGCTGGACGACTACTACCCGGCACCGAACGCGGCCTTCTTCGCCTGCGACGCAGGCGGGAAGATCGTCGACTGCGGCAAGGGATCGTTCGAGCTCACGGGCATGAAGACCGAGCAGGCGATCGGGCGGCCGGTGCGCGACGCGCTCGGGTTGCGCTTCGAGGACGGCACCGACCACGTCGGGACCGCGCTCGAATGGGAGGTCCGCGTCCAGCGCAAGCCCGTGGAGGTGAATGCCGGCCACGAGGGGCCGGCCAGCGCGGTGGCCGACATCTTCCCAGCCTACGACGACGACGAGGGCGGGCTGCTGCTCGTGCTGACGCCCAACAACCACCGCTGATAGCCCGGCCCGTGGTGGCCCGACCCCACCCCTCGTGGCCCAACCCATCCCTCGTGGCCCAACCCGCGCCTTGCCCCAAGCCCATCGATAGCAACCTCGCGATGCAATGACCGACCGAAAGCGCTACGGCTTCGTCCTACTGCTCGTCGTCGGGCTGCTCGCGGCCTCGGCAGTTGTGCTGACGCAGTTCAAGACGAGCCTCGGTCTCGACCTGCAGGGTGGGGTCGAGCTCGTCTACCTCGGGCAGCCGACCCCGCAGACGCCGGTCGTCACCCCGGACGCGCTCGCGCGGGCCGTTGACATCATGCGTGAGCGCGTCGATGCGCTCGGGGTAACCGAGCCCCAGATCCAGACCTCGGGCGGCAATCAGATCGACGCCGCCCTGCCCGCCGTCAAGGACGTCGCGCGCGCGGAGAAGGAGGTCGGTACCACCGCACGCCTGGAGTTCTACGACTGGGAGGCCAACGCGCTGTCCCCCAATGGCAAGCCGGTCGCCGGTCAGCTCCAGGCCCAAGATCCAACCGCGCTTCAGATCAGCCAGGCCTCTGGCTCGAATCCGGGCGACCCGGGCGCGGGCAGCATGTCGCTCTATGCCGCGGTCACGCTCGCCGCCAAGCAGCCTCCCCAGAAGAGCCCTGACAATGCTCGCGCGGGCAACGAGTACTACAGCTTCGGGGCGCCCGGGAGCGCCGCCTGCGCGACCGCTGCCAAGGATCAGGGCAAGGCGCCCGCGCCGGGCGTCCACTGCCTGCTCTCAGGGCCCGCGGAGAGCCCGGCGGACCTGACCGCGGGCCTGCCGGCGGGGGTGAGCGCGTCGCAGGGAAAGACGGTGGTCGTTCGGCCGGGAACGGTCGTGCTCCAGGCCGCCGATCCCAGCGCGAGCCACACGACCGCGTTCGGCGCCCCCACCGCCCAGTTCTACGTGCTGCGCGACCACGTCTCGCTGTTCGGCAACGAGATCACCAACCCCACGCAGAGCACCGATCAAACCGGCGCCCCGGACGTCACCTTCTCCTTCACCTCCCCGGGCAATACCGCCTTCCAGAACGTGACCAGCCTGATCGCCCACCGCGGTGCCGCGGTCAGCGGCCTCGGTCACATCTACGACCAGCACTTCGCCGTCGCCCTGGACAACAAGCTCATCACCGTCCCCAAGATCGACTTTCACCAGTATCCGGATGGGATCACCGGCGGCGGCGGCGCCGACATCTCCGGCGGCTTCACGATCCAGTCCGCCCAGGACCTCGCTACCCAGCTGCGCCTGGGGGCGCTGCCGATCAAGCTGAAGCTGATCTCTGAGTCCCAGGTCTCGGCGACGCTCGGCAAGCAGGCGCTCCATCAGGGGTTGATCGCCGGCGGCGCGGGGCTGCTCGTGGTGGCGATCTTCCTGCTCGCTTACTACCGCGTGCTGGGATTGATCGCGACGGGCGCCCTGTTCGTCTACGCGATGTACTTCTACGCGCTGATCAAGCTGATCCCGATCACGCTCACGCTGCCGGGGATCGCGGGCCTGATCCTCACGATCGGCGTTGCCGCGGACGCCAACATTGTGATCTTCGAACGCGTCAAGGAGGAGATCCGCGGCGGACGCTCGATTCGGCAGGGGATCGCGATCGGCTACCGCAAGGGCTTGACGGCGATCATCGACGCGAACGTGGTCACGATCATGACCGCGTTCATCCTGTTCGTGCTCGCCACCTCCAGCGTCAAGGGGTTCGCATTCACGCTCGGGATCGGGGTCATCGTCTCCCTCTTCACCGCGGTGCTCGCGACGCAGGCGATCCTGATGAGCATGGGCAGCTCGCGGGCGATATCCCATCCGTCGGCGCTGGGGGCGGGCGGAAAGAAGCGCACGTGGCGCTTCGACTTCATGGGCGCCTCGCGCTACTTCTTCTCGATGTCGGGGGTGATCCTGCTGGTCGGGGCGTTGGCGATCTCGGGCCGGGGCCTGAACCTGGGGATCGACTTCACCTCGGGCACTCAGATCAGCGCTGGGCTGACCCACGCCGCGAGTCAGCAACAGGTTGCCGCGACGATCAGGTCGGCCGGCGTGCCAAACGCGACGGTCCAGGCGGTCTCGGGCAACAAGGCGCTCGGCGCCAACGGCTTCCAGATCTCGTCCAAGACATTGCAGCCAGGAGCGCGCGAAAAGATCAGTAGCGCCCTTCAGAGGCGCTACGGGATCGCGCACAGCGGCCAAGCCTTCCAGTACACCTCGGTTGGGCCGACATTCGGGCAGACCGTCGCCAACAGCGCGATCATCGCGATCATCGCCTCGCTGCTGGTGATCTCCGCCTACGTGGCGCTGCGCTTCGAGTGGAAGTTCGCGATCCCGGTGCTGATCGCGTTGATGCACGACCTCTTGATCACGAGCGGCGTCTACGCCCTGACCGGCCGGCAGGTGACCGACTCGACGGTGGCCGCGCTGCTGACGATCCTGGGCTACTCCATGTACGACACGATCATCGTCTTCGACCGCGTGCGCGAGAACATCCCGCGGATGCCGCGGGCGGCCTTCTCGCAGATCGTCAATAGGTCCATGTCCGAGGTGCTGACCCGTTCGATCGCGACGACCTTCTGCACGCTGATGCCCGTCGTCGCGCTGCTGCTGTTCGGCGGTGGCGGCGTGCTCGGAGACTTCGCCTTCGCGCTGCTGATCGGCGTCGCGTCGGGCGCCTACTCCTCGATCTTCATCGCCTCTCCCGTGCTGACCCACTGGAAGGAGCGCGAGTCGCTCTACCGCGGGCGCCGGCGCCGGATCGAAGCCCAGACACCCGGCGGAGTGGTGCCGGCCTACGCGGAAGGCGCAGCCGACGTGGAGCCCGCCGAGAAGCAGGCTCGGCGCCCGGGGAGGCTCACGACGCCCCAGGCCGAGACCGTGTCGGCGGCGGAGTTCGAGCAGATGAAGCGCGACCTCGCGGAGAGCGAGGCCGAGCCGCCCAGCCGCGCCACCTCGACGCTCACCAAGCGCCTCGCCCGCAGCGCAGAGGCCGAGCAGGCCCCCGCCGCACCGGCCCCCGCCGCACCGGCCACCGCGACGCCGCGTAAGCCCCGCCGGGCCGCCGAGCCCGGGAAGGGAGAGCGATCCGCCGCGTCGGCGAAGCCTCGGCGGTCCGCTGCGCCGGCCAAGTCAGAGCGACCCGGGGCGCCGGCGAAGCCCCGGCGAGCCGACGAAGAGCAGCCGCAGAAGCCCGCCGCGCCGGCGCCCCCCCAGCCGGAAGATGGGAGCGGCGATGGGGCAGGGGATGGCGCCCACCACGTCTCGGCGCCGGACGTGGCCGAGAACGAGGGCGTCTCGCCTGTCGCCAAGCCCAAGCGCCCGGCCAAGTCAAAGCCCCGCAATCGCCAGCACGGGAGGCGCAGGTAGCTATGGGCATGCTCGCGTGGGTGATGATGGGCCTGGCGCTCTGGCACTTCACGATCTGGCTACCCGACCGCTACTGGGGCGGGATCGTCGGCGCGCTGGTCGGCGCGCTGGTGGGGGCCGCCATCTGCGGCCTGCTGATCAGCGGCTTGCACATTCCCGGACGCCACGCGACTCACCTCGTCACCGCGCTGCAGGCGATTCCCGGCGCGCTGATCGGCATGGCGCTCGTGTACCTGGAAGGCGTTCGCCGCGAGCGCCGCGGCGAATCGGGCAGTATCGGCTTGAGCTAGCCCGGCCCTGGCCTGGCGCCGATGGCGCCCTGGGACCTGCTCAACCGCAGCTCGGGGCCTCCTGAGTGCCGTCTTACGTGATTCTGTGCGTCCCCTGTCGATCCGTCTGGGGGCGCACGTAGGGTGGGGACCGATGTCAGAGTTCTCACTGGCCTTGTGGACCAACAGCTACTTCGCCGCGATTACGGGCGGGGCGACGCTCGATGTGGTCAAGCGCTACGTCGAAGAGCAGCGGGGACGCTGACCTGTGCGCAAGCCCGGAGCGCCCCGGTTCGTGTGCGAGATCGAGGTCCAGGCCACGCCCCATGATCGGCGGGTGCTGCGCTCGCGGATGGAGGCTGCCCGCCAGCTCTACAACGCGGTGCTCGGCGATCTGCTGCGGCGCCTGGACGCGGCTCGGTGCGATCCGGGATGGGCCGAGGCGAGGGAGATGCCTCGCAGGACCAAGTTCGAACGGACCGCTCGTTCCGCCGCGTTCCTCGCGGTGCGCTGTCGCTACGGGCTGTCGGAGTTCTCGGCTCATAAGCATCCGAGCCTTGGGCGGGAGTGTTGGATCCGGGAGCATCTGGACGCGAACACTGCGCAGAAGGCCGCGACCGAGGCGTGGCGGGTGGCGCAGGCGCACATGTTTGCCCGCCATCGGCGGCCCGGGTTCCGCCGTCGTGGTGAGCTGCGCTCGGTCGAGGGCAAGAAGCACGATGTCGGCATCCGCCTGATCGGCTGGGAGGCTGAGGCGCCCGCGGTCGCGTGGGATGGCTTGCACGGCAAGCTCAGGCT
>JALYUQ010000254.1 GCA_030853685.1 Actinomycetota bacterium
AGTCCAAGCCAGACAGCGCGACCAACCACCATCGACCCACGATGCCAGCAAACATCGCGCAACCCGCCGCCGAACGGCCGGCAGCCGACCGCCTCTACCGCGTCGTTACGCGGAAAACGGGCCTAGCGCACCGCCAAGCTGCGGCGGCCGAGCTCGAAGCCGAGGCTCGCATAGCTGCGGAACAGGTGCTGCTCGGCCGAGGTGAGCACAGCCTCGAGCGCCGAAGCGAAGCGGCGCAGCTCGTCCTCGGCGATCACCAGCGGCGGCAGCGCCTTGATCACGTTCATGTGGTGCCCCGCAACCTGGGTCAGGATGCTGTGCTGGCGGAAGAGGGGAACCGTGACCATCTGCGCAAAGAGGCCAGGCTGGCGGCGCTCGATCGCGTCCCACAGCCGCCTGGCAGCCCGGCCCGCCGGAGGGCCGAGCTCGATCGCCCACATCAGGCCAAGCCCCCGCACCTCGCGTACGATCTCGAAGCGGTCGGCGAGGGGACGCGTGAGCTCCAGCAGCAGCTCGCCCAGCGCGGCCGCGCGCTCGGTCAGCCGCTCCCGCTCTATCACTGTGAGGGTGGCGATGCCGGCGGCCGCGGCCAGATCACCCCCACCGAAGGTGGAGCCGTGCACCACGCTGCGCTCCATCGAGTCAAACGTGCCCTTGAACGCGGCGCGACTCGCGAGCAGCGCGCCCACCGGGACGTAACCACCCGACAGCGCCTTGGAGACGGTGACGAGATCGGGCTCGAGCCCCCAGTGCTCGAGCGCGAGAAAGCGCCCCGTGCGTCCGAGACCGGTCTGCACCTCGTCGACGATCAGCAGTGAGCCGGCGTGGTGGCAGAGCTCCTGGGCGCTCGCGAGATAGCGATCGGGAGCCACGAACACGCCCTTCCCCTGCACCGGTTCGACGATGAACCCCGCCACGTCGCCACGCCCCAATTCCAGCGCGAGCGCGTCGAGATCGCCGAACGGCACGGAATCGCAGCCTGGCAGCAGGGGACCGAAGCGCTCCCGGAACTCCTCGTTGCCGTTGACCGAGACCGCGCCCAGCGTGAGGCCATGGAATCCCCGCTCGCAATAGATGATCCGCGGCCGGCCGGTGGCCGCACGTGCCAGCTTGATCGCCCCCTCGACCGATTCGGTGCCTGAGCTCGTGAGCAGCACCGCATCAAGCGACGCCGGTGCGCGCGCGATCAGCGCCTGCGCCAGCACGCCCGCGAGCGTAGAGACGCCAAGCTGTGGAAGGTTGGGGGTGTCCACGGCCAGTACGCGCTGGAGCTGGCTCTTGACGTAGGGATGGTTGCGCCCGAGCGCGAAGACGCCGTATCCCGACAGGAGATCGAGGTACTCGTCTCCCTGGCGGTCGATCAGATGCGACCCGCGGCCCTGCACCCAGTCGCGGTCAAAGCCGAGGGTCTGCAGCACGCGCCCGAGCTGCGGGTTGAGGTGGCGCTGGTTGAGCGCCATCGCCTCGCCCGCTCGGCGCTCGAGCAGGTCGGCCACGTCGGGGCCTGATCCGTTTGCGGCGTACGCCATCGGCTGAATTCTCTCATCCGGGGGGCTAGCCGCCGCTCGGAGCACAAGCACCGAGCCAGCCTTGCAAGATCTACGCAACTACGTAATACTTGATTCATGGGTTCTGGACCTACTGCACAAGACCTCAGCCGGCGCCTAGCCCAACTCGAACAGCGAATGACCGAACTGGAGGCTCGGAACCCGGCCGACAGGCTGCCCGCGCCGGACGACAGGCTGCCCGCGGACCCGGCCGACAGGCTGCCCGCGGACCCGCGGGCTCAGGGTGCAAGCGCAATTGATCCCGAACGGTTCTGGGCGCTCGAAGGGCTCAGGTCGCGGACCTCAGATGGCAGCGCCGTCCTGTTTACCGGGTCCGTCACGTTGCCCCCCGACGCGAAGTACGTGTGGCAGCAGCAGTTCAGGGTCGATGCTCTGATGGACGCGGATTGGAGCCTGGCCAGCGACGTGCTCGCTGCGTTGGGGCATCCGGTCAGGCTGGTGATCCTCCGCGAGATCCTGGGCGGGATCGACACTGTCGCGGACCTCGGCACCGTAGAAGGATTTGGCACCGCCGGGCAGCTATATCACCATCTCCGCCAACTGGTTGCCGCCGGCTGGCTGCATACGGCTGGACGTGGTCGCTACGAGGTGCCCGCCGCTCGAGTCGTCGCCCTGTTGGTGGTCTTGGCGGCGGCGCAGCGATGACGAACACAACCCACGAGATCGAGATCGACAAACACACGACACGGAGGAAGCCACGATGACAATGCCAAGCAAGACAACGCCAACCGAGGCGCTCGTGTGCGTCTTGCGGGTGGTGTGGCGCCGCTTCAGGCTGGCGGGTGCGACGTTCACGATGATGCTCCTCACGATCGGGCTCGCGGCCTGTGGCTCGAGCCATCCACCATCCAGGGACTCAGGGTCGACCGGCAAGTTCAACGCTCATGTCGAGCAAAGGCTCCTGCGCGTCGTTTCGGTAGTGCGCGAGCACTATCACGTTCCCGGAATGGCTGTCGCAGTCACCGTGCCTGGCGAGGGCTCGTGGGTAGGGGCCTACGGGTTCGCTGACACATCCACCAAGCAGGCGCTCAACACGAACGACAAGTTCAGGATCGCCAGTATCACCAAGACATTCACCGCGACCGCCATCCTGCAACTCGTCCAGCAGGGAAAGCTGAGCCTGTCGGCACCAATCAACCGGTGGGTGCCCAAGGTGCAGAGCTCCAAGACGATCACGGTCCGGATGCTGCTGAACATGACCAGCGGCATCTATGACGAAGGGGCCCCCGGCTCTCGGCTCGCCAAGCGGTCGGTCTTCGACCCAAGCAAGGTCTGGACCCCGCAGGAGATCGTCAACCTCGCGATCGCCCACGGCCCCGCGGGCCCTCCGGGTAGGTTCGAGTACTCCGACACCAACTACGTGATCCTCGGGATCATCGCCCAGGCGCTCAGCGGCAAGCCGATTCAGAGCCTGATCGACAGCCAGATCCTCAGACCCCTTCACTTGGCCAATACCAGCTACCCGACGACGCCGACGATGCCGGCACCCGCTACCACCGGCTACCTCATCAGCGCAGATCAATCGATCTCCGCGCCGCCGATAGACCCGTCCGTGTTCGGGCCGGCCGGGGCGATGATCTCGACCCTCGGGGACCTCCAGACCTGGGCCAAGGCACTGGCCACAGGCACACTGTTGCCACCGGCGCTCCAGCGACAGCGACAGCCGTCCCTGGCGGCCGCGATCTTTCCGCCCCTGCCCGGCACCGACGTCTCAGCCGGCCTGCCGGCCAAATACGGGCTCGGCGTCTTCAGCCTCGGCGGGCTACTGGGCCACAACGGCGGCTATCCCGGCTGGACCTCCGACATGTTCTACCTCCCGGCCCGCAAGGCCACCGTCGTCGTGCT
>JALYUQ010000262.1 GCA_030853685.1 Actinomycetota bacterium
GGTGTGGAAAGCGCTGTAGCCGGTGTGGCCGGCATCGTCGCGCTGCTTTGCACGAGCCGTATAGCGTCCTGGCGCCAGGACTCGCGGCCAGCGCCCTACCCACGTCGATCCGCTCGTGGCCACGCCCGCGATCCCGAACGGCCGGCCATGTCCCCGCGAACCTCGGTAGAGGATCACGCTGACGCGCCTGAGGTCGCCGGGCGCGGTCACGGCCGAGCCCGAGAACACCGGCTGCGGATCGTGGATCACCGCTCCCTGCGCAGGGAAGGAGAGCGTTACGACGGGAGCGGAGGTGGCGCTCCCGTCGTGGACGGAGCTCCGCCCCAGGGCCGTCGCGGCGAGGCCGGCGGCGCACGCGGTCACAACGATCGCAGCGATCAACCGAAGCCGGCCCATAGCGAGAGGGTAACCGCGCAGCGGCCCGAGCGGCCTCATCCACCGGCGAGCTGCACCGCCTTGACCACCAGCAGCGCGATCGAGAGCAGCAGGTAACCCTGGAGGGTCAGCATCGCCGCTCGGCGGCCGCCGGACATCTGCGGCCGGGCGAGCAGGGCGAGCGGCGGCATCGTCCACTGCTCCTTGGGGACCTGGGGGCCCGGCTCGATCAGCGTCACCGATTCAGCTCCACGCCTGGAGCGCAGCGCCGCCACGCCGGCTCCCAGCAGCCCCGCGACGAGCACGGCGCCACCGCCCAGCGTCACCGCGGTCACGTCTATCTTGGGAAACAGAGTAGTCGCCATGAGGATCAGCGACAGCAGCACGAGGACCGCGACGATCACGACCGCCAGCACGTTCAGCCAGGCTGAGTTGCGCCACGGACCGAGGACCTCGCGGTCGTTGCAGAGCAGCAGTAGGAACATGCTGGCGCTCGGGAGCAGCACGCCGGCGAGCGCCTGCACGGCCAGGGTGATGACTCCGAGCGGAGCGCCCGGGATCAGCACGATCGCAGCGGCGCCGACGACGATGCCACCGAACATGAAATAGAAGCTCTTCGCTTCCGCGAAGCTGCGATGCAGCGAGCTCTTGGTGCCGAACAGGTCACCGAACGCGTAGCTGGTCGACAGCGTGAGCGCGCCGGCGCCGATCAGGGATGCATTGAGCAGCACGATCGCGAAGAACGCCCCGGCGGTCGAGCCGAGGACGTGCCCCAGCCCGGCCGCGGTCCCACCCGCGTCGGTCCAGTGCCCGAAGTAGTGGGTGTGGCCGAACGCGAACGCCGAGACGGCGATCAGCGCGGCGGCGGCAACGACAACGACGATGGCCCCGATCCACGTGTCGAGGCGCTCGTAGTTGATCCAGCGCGGGGTGATCCGCTTGTCGATGATGTTCGACTGCTGGAAGAAGAGCTGCCACCGGGCGACGGTGGTGCCGACGAGACCGATGATCAGCAGGATCGAGGTCGAGTTGGCTCCGCCGCGGATGCCAGGCACAACGAAGTCCCTGGCCACCGCGCCGGCCTTGGGGTGCGAGAGGAAGAACAGCGGGATCACGAGGAAGTTGGCGAACACGAACAGGAACATCGAGCGCTCCCAGGCACGAAAGCTGCCGCTGGCGGTGATCGCGATGAGGGCCAGCGCCGCGATCGGCACCGCTATGTACTTCGAGACCCCGAAGTAGCCGAGCGCGAGGCTGACGCCGGCAAACTCGGTGACGATCGTGAGAAAGTTGAGGACGAAAAGGTCGCCGATCGAGAACCAGCCCCAGAAGCGCCCGAAGCGCTCGATGATCAGCCGCCCGTGGCCGACGCCTGTCACGGCGCCGAGCCTGACCACCATCTCCTGGTTGACGATCAGCACGGGGATCAGCAGCAGCAGCACCCACAGGAGGCTCGTGCCGTAGTTCTGGCCGGCCTGCGAGTAGGTCGCCACGCCGCCGGCGTCGTTGTCGCCGACCATCACGATCAGGCCCGGGCCGATGATCGCCAGCAGCGCCAGCGAGCGGGCGCGCACTCCACGGTGGTTCTCCTCGTGCTGGCTGAGTGTGCCGAATGCGCCCTTGATGTCGCCGACGTGCGCGGAATCGAGCACCGCACGCTCCCGCGGCGCGACCGGGGCGTGCGTGACCACTGCCGCGTCCTCGGCCGCGGGAGTTGTCGTCGTCTCGGCTGACGGCTGCGTGACAACTACCGCGTCCTCGGTCCCAGGAGTTGTCGTCGTCTCGGCTGGGGACGGCTGGGCGCCTGAGGCGTCGCCTGTCGGATCTGTCGTCATCTCAACCTCCTTTTGACCCGTTCGCAGCGAAGAGCCACGGCCGGCAGGAGGTCACATCAGCCGAGACTCAGTCCCGGCTACAGCAACGGTCTCCGCGCGGGCCGCGAGACTCCTACTTCGCGGTAAGTCGTCGTGCTCGGAATATCGAATATCAGTCGCCATGCATAAGAAAGCGTAGCAACGACCGGCGCTCGCGGGTGTGATTTCGTGAGGTTCCGCGCCGGAAATTGGCCCCGGCTCAGCTACGCGCGACGCCGGCCCGGCGACGCCAATCCTCGGGCACCAGCAGCTCGAGCACGTCATCGACGGCGATCATCCCCACCGGCGCGCCCGCCTGGTCTAAGACTGGCATCGCGATCAGGTTGTAATCGGCCATCAACCGCGCGACCTCGGGCAGATCAGCATCAGCTGACACGGTCGGCAGCTGGGAGTCGACCAGCGCCGATACGGCCTGCCCGGGCTGGGCCCGGACCAGCTCGGCGAGCGAGACCGCGTCGACCAGCGCCCCATGCTCGTCAACCACGCACACGGTCGCGATCTGCTGCAGACCGAGCGCGCTCGCGCGGACGCGGTCTAGCGCCTCGCCGACCGTCGAGCTGGCCGGCACGACGACGAAGTCGGGGTTCATCAGCCCGCCGGCAGTCGACGGGTTATGGCCGAGCAGGCCCCGGACCTTGATCTGCTTGGCCGGCGTGAGCAGGTTGAGGATCGGCAGGCGGCGCTCCTGCTGGATCTCGAGGAGCAGATCGGCCGCGTCGTCTGACGCCATCCGCCCGAGCACCTCAGCGACCTGATCATCTGAGCGCTCACGCAGAAACTCGACCTGGTGCTCGTCGTTGAGCTCCTCAAACACGTCAGCCTCGAGCTCCTTGTCCTGCGCCACCGCCTGCAGGATCTCCTCGCCCTCCTCGTGGGAGGCGGCCTCGACGAGATCCGCGATCTGAGCCGGATGCAGACGATGCAGGCGCCGCGACCCTAGCTTCAGCCGCGACGTCGGAACGTGCCCGACAAACGCTTCCATGTCTCGCCACGGAACAAAATCCGTGTGCTCGGAGTCATGGCCGCGGAACCGGCGCGGCAGCAGCCGATACATCCGGGCGCGGAAGCTCGGATCAACCCCGGCCACCCACCACGTTCCCTGTTCGCGCACCAGCTCGACGTCACGCGCGCTGACCAGACTGGCCGTCTGCAGGTTGATCAGGCTGTGATCCAGCACATCAGCGCGCAGCAGCACCTCTCCGGCCCGGCGCTCGAACTGCGCCAGGTTCAGCTTCGTCGTAGCCGTCCGGGCGGCCGCCGGCTCAAGCCGATCGATCCGGCTCACGGGCACGAACATCTCTCGACCACCGATCCGCGCCACCAACCCAACCACCGCCGGGAGCACGTCGGCGACATCAAGCCGGACCACGACATCCTCGATCCGCCCCAGGCGCTCGCCAGCAGAGTCCAGCAACGGGCTTCCAGCCACCGAGGAAAGATGAACGATTGCGTCGGGCACGATCCTGCGCTGAAGGCTAGCCCAACCCCAAGGGCACCGATTAGTTCATCGCCGCTTTCTCTTCGAGGTAGCGACAGCAATCGTGCGCTTGGCAACGCTTAGTATTAGTTGCGGTTTGAGCGGGATCGGCTGGGACGGGGCGTCGCTGGTCAGGGCCGCCGGCGGCGTGTTGAGCGGCCGGAGCTGACCGGCCGCGGGCGCAGCGTCAGGTCGAAGCGGTAGCGGCCGTATGGGTTGATGTGGGCGTGAAGGACCGGCGCGAGGCGCGCGAGCGCCTGGTCGTTCACGAGCTCCGGGCGGGTGGTCCGGAGCCGGTCGACTGCGGCCTGGATGTAACGGGTGTTCCAGACGATGATCGCGTTGAGGATCCGCGTGAGGCAGGCGACGTGCTGGTCGGGGTCGGCGTGGTGGCGGAGACGGAGGCGCGCAGCAGGTCGTCCCAGCGGTCGGTGATCAGCTAGTCGCGGATCTTGCCGCGCCGCGCGATGTCGACCGCGAGCTCGGGGCGGGACGGGCCGACGCGGTAGAGGCGCTGGTCGGGGAGGTCCCGCAGCCGCGGGAGGAACCGCCGGCCCAACAGGTCGAACAGGGCGAAGACGATGTCGGTGTAGCCGCGGGTATCGGTGTGTGGGCGTGGACGATCGCGTCGAGGGTGTGGGTCGCTTCGCGCTCAGCGACGGAGACGACCTTCGCGCCGTAGGTCGTGTACTGGTCAAGCGTCCAGCTCAGCACCATCAGCCCACCGTGCTGATGGCCGAACTCCCGGGCGAGCATCGCGGCAGTCGGCGGCCGGCCGCGCTGGCCGACGCGGTGCCCGTCGCTACTTGAGAAGTGGCCGCCGCCGAGGTGCTGCGTCAGCTCGAGCTGGTGGTGGAAGCTCGTGATCCGCTGGCTCGCGCTCGCGACGTTCTCTGGATCGAAGGTACCACTCCTCCGCCCAGCCGATCTGCCACTCCGAGAGGTCGCAGATCCTGGCCAGCCGCCGGGCCGAGCAGCGTCCCCGACGCGTCGATGCTTTCGCCGTCTCATGCGAGCCGGTCGCAACCTGTAAGCAGCAGCCCGCTTGCAGCGGCTGAGCATATTGCAAATCGCGCACCCCCGCGGGGCTTCTGAGAAGACCGCGAAGGAAGTGAGCTCCGCGTGCCAGGTCAATGGTCGTTGGTGAAGGTGGCGTCGAGCGAGCTCATCCGCGCTTTTCGGTGCTCAATCTCAAG
>JALYUQ010000273.1 GCA_030853685.1 Actinomycetota bacterium
CGTCTGGAACCCTCTGTTGGAGCCTTTCCAGCGGCAAGGTGGTCATGATCGCCGGGCTGCGGCTGCCCCCGAGCAGCAGGAGCCGTGATGTGATCCCTCCGTAGCTGGCGATGTGGTCATCGCAGGCAGCGACCTGTTCGTGCTCGGTCAGGTTGGCCGCCAGCAGCGGCTCATAGCGCTCTTCCCAGCGCCGCTCGCGGATGACGCCGCGCAGCACAGCCCGCAGGTACCACCGAGGGAGCTTTGTCACTGGCCCTGCACCGAAGGCTTGCACGAAACAGGCGAATGCGCCACGCGTGTCGCCTCGCTCGAGGAGCGCCCGGTAGGAGGGCATCCAGGCGGTGGGGATCGACCCGCCGACCGAGACGCCCGGCTCGTAGAGCACCATCGCCTCGAACGTGTCCGAGCGCACGGCAGTCTCCAAAGCGACGAGTCCGCCATAGCTGTGACCGAACACCACTCTCGCCCCGGTCGCAGCCTGGACCGCGAGGAGATCCTCACACTCTCTCGCGATCCCGTACCGCGGTCCTTGGGGCCCGCTCAGCCCACGTCCCCGCCGGTCGACGACGTGCACGCAGTAGCGCTCGGCCAGGCAACGGGCCAAGGCCAAGTAGTCCTCGGCGGCGCGCAGGGCCCCGCCGACGACGATGAGGGGAGGGCCCTGGCCGACCGTGTGGTAGGCGATGACGGTGCCGTCGGCCGACGCCACCGTCGCCACCCGGACCGGCGCAGAAGCACTCACGACGCCCGCTTTGGCCGCCGGCGGGTGGATGTCAGCGACGCCGGGCCGGCCTCTTCCCGCGCCTTGGTGCTGCTCGTCTCTTCACCGGAGAGGACGACCAGGAGCCGTCGGGTGGAGGCGCCATAGTCGTCGTAGGACACCCCGGCGGCGGCCACCAGGGCGGCGAAGCGGTCCTCCAAGAGCGCGCCACAGCGAGCTATCAGTTCCTCACCTGCCGTAGTTAGCTGCAGGTGACGCCGGTTGCCACCGGCGCGATCGGCCCTGGCCTCCAGGAACCCGGCCTCGACCAGGACCCCGGTCATCCGGCTCACCGAGGGCTCGGTCACACCCATCCACCGAGCCAGGTCCCTTTGCGTGGTCCCGCCCATCTCGCGGACTGCGTAGAGGGCCAGGAATCGGCGGTACGACACATTCTGCTCGGCCTGAAGGATTCTGTCGGCCGCTCGATCCAGACGGGCGGTCAAAGCATACAAACTGCGGCTCAGATCACGATCCACTACACCATCATAGCACGCTAAGTTAGGAGCCTAAGTCACGAGGACGAGCGTCGCACCGTCGCCGAGATGATGGCCAAGGGAACCTACCGGCTAGATCCGGTTGGCCGGACCTCCTCGGGACCTTCGAGCGGGTACAGGCGAGCAGCGCCGAGGACTTCCAGGGGTCGACCGAGTAGCCGCACGGGGTTGGCGATTGCGCCTTCCGCGATCCTGCGGCACCACTGATCCGCATCCAAGAGCTACGCTGAGCCGTCCGGCAAATGTGAAATCACCCGAAAGATGACCCGCCGAACCGTCATGCGTGACGGGGCCCGCTCACCATCGTCGTCTCGGTGTGCCGCTGAACGATCGCCTTTGCGGGCGACGGGCGGCGTTCGGCCGCGAGCCCGCATCGTCTGGGGTTCGATGGAGCGCTCGTTTGGACTACCCTTGACAAGAACGTATGTACTTGCCAGACTGGCAAGCGTGAAGCGTAGGTTTTCCTTTTTCGACATGCCAGGAGGACGGACATGGGCCAAGACGCCGGACAGCTCGATGCACCAGAAGCGAGGACCGCACTGGCTGACGCCGATCGAGTGCGGCAGGCCGTGAACGGGGGTGAGAACCGCTGGCCGACGCGATATCTGGGTGTGTTCGGCATTGCGATGCTGGTGCTGTTTCCCCTGATCGGACTTCTCGGGCACGCCGGAGTGGTCAGCTTCATGGCCGGGTGGATCGTCGTGATCGCCATCATGGTCCCTTACGCCACTCGCCAACGCGTCACGCGGCGCGGGCAGAGTCGCCGGATGTACGTGGCCTGGGGCACGTGGGCGGCGGTGTATGGCGCCGCTCTGGTCCTCGGCGAGGTGTTCTTCAAGGGCCAGGCCGCCTACTGGATTCCGGCCGCTTTCTTGGTCGCCGCCCCGTTGCTGGTTGGCGCGTGGTGGGTCAGCCGGTCGTGAACGCGGTAGACACCCGGACCCGTATCCACCCTCGTCACCGCCTCAATGAAGTCATGCATTCCCCGGTACGCTTCTCGGTCGTGGCCACCCTGGCGGCGGCCGACCGAGCCGAGTTTGGCTTCGTCCGGGATACTGTGGAGGTAAGCGACTCATTGCTCTCCAAGCAAGTCGCGATCTTGGATGACGCCGGGTATCTCAACGTCACCAAAGGCTATGTGGGCAAGCGGCCACGCACCTGGCTCGCACTCAGCCCTGCCGGGCGGGCGGCATTCCAAGCGCACCTCGCTGCCCTTGACGCCATCGCCGGACGCGAGAGATAGCGACTCATCATCATGACCTGGGCAACAGCCGAGTCGCAACTGCGACCGCCTGCGGCACGCATCGACGTGGCTGAGTGCCCCACCAGGGGATGGCTCTCCGGCCATCACGACCGCTGTCGTGAGGGATGCATCCACATCGACCAGACAGGCACGGCTTGACCGGACGGACCAGCCTCGCGTCATCGCAGCACACGCCCGCGAGGTTGCTCCTGCCGCTCAGCCGACGCTTCCGGGGAGAGGAGCCGCAGTGGGATTCGGTTTGGGTCAGACGAGCAGCTCGTAGGCAGTACCGAGTCGTTCGTACACGACCGCCGCGCGGGCGTCGAGGCTCAGGAGCTTGGCTTCGTGTACCGCAGCCGTGGCGGCGATCAGCGCGTCGTACACGGAGCCACCCGCGATGCCGAGCGCAGGCAGCCTCAGCAGAAGCGTCCGCTGCTGCTCGCCCGACAGCCCAACCCAAACGGCGCCGAAGTTCGCCTCGAGATACTGTCTGACAAGGTCGGCCGGTGCACGCACGCGCTCCGGAAGCCGCGTCAGGACCGAATATGCCTCGAGCGCCGCGTGGGCAATCAGCGCGGGACCGCGCCGGACGGCGTCGGCCGCTTGCGAGTGCGACTCGTGCCACGTCGCGTAAGCCGCGACGAGCACGCTCGAGTCGACGGCTATCAACGCCGGGTTCGCTCGAGCGTGGCGCGCACGACCTCCTGGGTAAGGACTCCCACGGGATCGTCGGTCACAGCCACCAGGACACCGCCGCGATCCTCGAGGCGCATCGCCGTGACCGGGACGCTGAGCTCGATGTGCCCGTCGCGCAGCTCCACTTCCACGCTTGCACCCCCGTCGAGCCCAAGCTCGTCGCGCAACGCCTTCGGTATCACCACTCGTCCAGCGGAATCGATGGTAGTTCGCATGGCATGACTCTACCACCTGGCTCGGCGAGGTCGGGGGTTAGGGCTGTCGGAGCCTCCGCCGCACGTCCCACCACAGCGCCTCGTACGCGACCGCCGCGCGCGAGCCCGGAGCGAACGACGCCACCACGTCGCGCTGGACCCCCATCAGCTCGACCTCGTCGGACGATGGGATCGCCGCCCCGAGCATCGAACCCGCATGCGAGCGCCGCAGCGTCGCCATCACCTCGCGGTGAAGCGGCTTTCCCGTGTCGACCATCGAGAAGAAGCCGAGTACCTGCGGTCCGTCCTGTACGACCCCTACGAGCGTCTCGAAGGTGCGCGAGGAGAGCGCGGCGGGGATGATCGGCACCAGGAGTGCGTCGGCCGCCTCGAACACGCTCTCTGAGACCAGCGAGATGCTGGGCGGGCAGTCCAGGAAGATGTAGTCGTACTGGTCGCGCAGGGGCTCCAGCACCCGCGCCAGCCGCCGCGTGGGGCGCTTGAAGTCCGCCAGCTCCAGGTCCATGTGCCGGTAGGAGAAATCCGCCGGCAGCAGGTCAAGGCCCGGGTAATCGCTGCCCTTGACCAGCGCGGCGGCTTCGCTTCGCCGGCGCAGGAGCTTGCGCGCCCCACCCCGGACCTTGGGCTGGACACGCAGCAGGTACGTGGAGGCCCCCTGCGGGTCGAGGTCCCACAGCAGGGTGCGAGAGCCGCCGCGCGCCGCCAGGTGAGACAAATTGACGGCAGCGGAGGTCTTCCCCACGCCGCCCTTGATGTTGTAGGTGGCCAGCACCCAGCTCACCCGAACATCTCCTTGACCAGCTTGCGTTGCGAGCGCGACGCGAAGGCGGCGAAGCGCTGGGCGAACTCGTCGCGGGCGGCCTGCTCGTCGGAGCGCAGCGCCACCACCAGCGCCCCCATCGCCATCAGCGCGCCGGGGCCGCCCGGGAGCGCCGAGACCTCGTCGCGCAGCGAGCGCAGCGCCGCGACCTGGACCTCGCGGTCCTGGTGGCGCCCCAGCACGTCCTGCAGCGCCTTCAGGGACTTGATCATCGCCTTCACGATCTCCACCTCATCAGAGCCGGAGTACAGGGGGATGGCGAACAGCTCGAGCAGGTAGCGCAGCTCCTTGCCCTTCTTTCGCAGCTCGTGGTAGTCCTGCGGCGGGCTGGAGGAGTCGATCGCCTTGCCCATCTTCACCATCCGCTTGTACATCGTCTCGATCCGCTCGCCGGCCAGCTCTCCGATCGGCATCACCGCGGCGGGCCGATCCTTTAGCGGAGCTCCGGCGAGCCTTTCCAGGAACGACGCCCAATCGGCTCGCAGCGCGAGTGCGCGCTGCGAGCGCAGCGCTCGGACCATCTCGCCGTGCGCCACGAGCCGGCGGCGGCGCAGTACCTTGAGCGCCGGATCGAGGTCCCGGCGCATCGGCGCGGGGAGCATCGCCCGGTACTCGCCCCACTCGAGCACGTACACGTCGAGATCGCGGGCGTCTCCGGTGACCTGCTGGCACCAGCGAAGCTCGGTGCGGAAGTGCGCTGCCCCTCCATGCTCCGCGGGCGGAAAGACGACCCTGCACTGGCGCAGGACCGCGCGCGAGCGGCGGATCGAGACGCGGAGGTCGTGCAGGAACTCGCTGTCGATGTCGGCGATCGCGCCTTCCAGGTTGGCCTCGATCACCTCCAGCAGCGCCGTCAGGACCGTGGCTACCGCCTCGCCGGCGCGCTGCTGGGAGCGCAGCGAAACCCGTACCTTCGACGACGTTGCCCCGACCGCCCCCCCGGCCGCCCCCAGTGCCTGGTCGACGAGCGGACGGCTGGCGGGTTGAAAACGAAGCTCGTGCGCGACCGTGTCTCGTACGCGGCGCATCGCCTCCTCATAGCCGCGGACCCCCGCGAGCGTCAGGCGGGGTCCCAGCTCAGCGCTGCGCCCGGTGCAGGCGCGGACGGTGTGCTGCTCGAGCGTCATCCGCACCACCGCCTTGCACTCGGCGTCCAGCACGTCGAACCCGTCTACGCGGCTGTGGATCTCGACCTGCGCCAGCAGCGCGCGCACCCCCACGATGGCTGTCAGTGCCCTGCGCCACGGCCCGTCGCGGAGCTCGATCGCCAGCAGCGGCCGCGCCGGCTCCGCGCTCGCGGTCCAGGCACGCTCGGCACCGGAGTCCCATTCCAGGAGCGCCAGACGACCGTCCTGGAAGCGGACCGACACGCCGGCCTCCCGCAGGAGGCCGTCGAAGGTGTCATAGAAGGTGCGCTTGATCTCAACAGACGGGCCCTCGCGAAGCTCCAGCTGCGCCCGCAGCGCGGCGGCGGCAGCCTGCACCGTCATCTGCGCGGGGATCAAGTATTCGCTCACGGCGCGAGCGCTCCGGCGCCGGCGGGCTCTCCAGGCCGCGCGAGCGCTCCCAGCCGCGCGATCGCCTCGTCGATCTCCTGCTCGCTCACGATCAGCGGTGGCTCCAGGCGGATCGTCCCGGGGCCCGTCGCGTTGACCACGAGCCGCTGCTCGAGCAAAGCCCGGCGGGCGAGCTCTGGCGCAGAGTGACCGTCGCGCAGGTCGATTGCACGCATCAGTCCCCGCCCGCGAGCCGCTGAGACACACGGAATGCAAGCCAGCCCCTCCGCGAGGCGCTCGCCCAGCTCCCGCACGCGCGCCAGCAGGTCGGGATCGGAGCAGATCTCGAGCGCGATCAGCGCAGCGACGGCCACCACAGGGCCGCCGCCGAAGGTCGAACCGTGGTCACCGGGCTCCAGCACATCCGCGAGCCGCTCGCCGGTGACGAGCGCGCCGATCGGCATCCCGCCGCCGAGCGCCTTGGCACTGGTCAGCGCGTCGGGCACGACGCCGGTCTGCTCGTAAGCCCACAGCGTTCCGGTGCGACCCATCCCGGTCTGGATCTCATCGAATACCAGCGCTGCGCCGGTGCGGTCGCACGCCTGCCGGGCGGCGTGGAGCAGCTCGTTTGAAAGGATGTTGATCCCGGTCTCCCCCTGGATCGGCTCGAGCATCACCGCCGCTGTCTGCGAATCGACTGCCCGTGCCAGCGCCTCGGGGTCCTTGGGCACCACTACGAACCCCGGCACCAGCGGCGCGAACGGCGCCTGCTTGGATTCCTGCGGGGTAGCCGATAGCGCGCCGTAGGTGCGCCCGTGAAAGGCGTCCTGGACGACGATGATCTTCCCCCCCGGCCGCGCCCGGCGTGCGAGCTTGATCGCCGCCTCGCTGGCCTCGGCGCCGGAGTTGGTGAGGAAGACCTTGCCGCCCAGCGAGCTCTGCGCCAGGGCGGCGCACAGCCTCAGGCCCGGCTCGGTGTAGTAGAGGTTGGTGGCGTGCATCAGGCGCCCAGCCTGCTCGCGCACGGCCTCGACGATGCGCGGGTGGCAGTGCCCGGCGTTCAGGACCGAGATCCCCGCCAGGAAATCGAGGTACTCGTTGCCCTCGGAGTCCCACAGGCGGCAGCCCGAGCCGCGCACGAAGTGCACCGGATTGCGAGCGTAGGTGGGGATCGCGTGGGCGCGCTCGAGCGCTTGGAGCTCGGCCAGGCTGGCGGGCGCGGGCGCGGGCGCGGGCGGTGGCGCGGGCGGTTGCGCGGGCGGCCCGGGCGGCGCCCTCGCGGGGCCCACCTCCCTCAGGGCGCCCGCGTCGTCCGCCGTGCCCATGTCGTCCGCTTTGCTCATCGTGCCGGTCCGATCCTGGTCCCCTGTCCGCTGTCGGTGAAGAGCTCGAGCAGCAGCGAGTGGGGCACTCGGCCGTCGACGATGTGCGCGTGCGGGACGCCGCCTCCAATTGCTTCCAGGCACGCCTCGAGCTTGGGGCGCATACCGCCGCCGACGCTCGGAAGCGACGCGGCCACCTGCTCAGCGCTGGCCTCCGAGACGAGGCTCGCGGGGTCGCACGGGTCGCGCAGCCAACCCGCGACATCGGTCAGGAACATGATCTTGTAGGCCCCCAGCGCGCGGCCCAGAGCACCCGCCGCGGCGTCGGCGTTGATGTTGTAGGAACGCCCGTCGCGATCGGCGCCGACGCTGGCCACGACCGGGATGTAGTCCCGCGCGACGTGGTTCAGGACACCGGCGTCGACGTGCTCGATCCGCCCTACCAGCCCGATGTCACGCCCGCTCGGGGAAACCTGGCGGGCTGCGCGGAAGAGCATGCCGTCGTCTCCGCAGAGCCCAACCGCCGGCTGTCCGTGGCGCCCCAGCAGCAGCACGATGTCCTTGTTGACCTTGCCCACGAGCACCATTTTCGCGACCTCGACCGTCGCCTCGTCGGAGACGCGCAGCCCCTCGACGAACTCCACCGGGAGCTGCAGACGCTCCATGTAGGCGGTGATCTCCGGTCCGCCGCCGTGGACGATCACCGGGCGCATGCCCACGTACTTGAGCAGCACCACGTCGCGGGCGAAGTCCTCCTTGAGCGCGGGCTCGGTCATCGCCGCGCCGCCGTACTTGATGACCACGGTCTTGCCGTGGAACTCGCGGATGTAGGGCAGCGCTTCCAGCAGGGTCCCGACGTCACGCATGCCCGCCCACCTCAGGTCGTGTAGTCGGCGTTGACGGTCACGTACTCGTGCCCGAGGTCCGAGAAGAACACCTCGGCGTTCGCACCCTCGCCGGGGACCGTGATCTCGTACTCCACCTCGGCGCGCTGGACCGCTTGCACGAGGGAGTCTGCGTCGTGCGGGACGTAGGCGCCGCGCTCGCACACCTGGACGCCTTCGATCGCGATCCCGAGCTCCAGTGGCGCGGCGCCGGGCATCGCCATGCCAACCGCCTGGGAGATGCGACCCCAGTTCGGATCTCCCCCGTAGAGGGCCGTCTTGACCAAGGGCGAATTCGCCACCGCGCGCGCCACGCCGTCGACCGCGCCGGAGTCGCCCCCGCTTACGAGCACCCGGCCGACCCTCCGCGCGCCCTCACCGTCGCCCACCACCAGCAGCGCGAGCTGGCGCATCAGCGCGTCGAGCGCCTCCCCGAAGCGCAGCTCGTCCTCGGTCTCGGGCGCCACCGCCACGCCCGACTCACCGCTTGCCTGGAGAATCACGGTGTCGCTGGGTGAGAGCTGGCCGTCGACGGTGATCCGCTCGAACGAGCGCATCGCAGTCACCCCCAGCAGCAGGTCGCATGTTTCAGGGGACAGGGCGGCATCGGTCTGCACGAAGCACAGCAATGTCGCGAACTTCGGTGACATCATGCCGGCGCCCTTGGCCTGGGCGCTGAGGAGCACCTCACCGCCGGGCAGCGAGACCGACAGCGAGACCCGCTTGGCGAACGCGTCGGTCGAGCGGATCGCCTGGGCGAAGTCGATCTCCCCGCCTGCTCGCAACTCGCCCGCCACAGCCGCGATCCCACGCGTGACCGCCTCGATCGGAAGTGGCACGCCGACCACGCCCGTGGACGCGACGGCCACCTCGCTTTCGACTACGCCGGCGGCGAGTGCCGCCGCCTGCGCCATCTTGGTCGCGTCCTCCAAGCCCCGCTCACCGGTCGCGGCGTTGGCGTTACCCGAGCAGACCACCGTCGCGCGCAGCCCGCCGAGCGGGCAGCGCTGGCGCGTGCGGACCACGGGCGCCGCGAGCGTCCCCGAGCGGGTGAAGCGCGCCGCGCTCGTGGTCTGCGGCGCATCGGAGACCAGCAGCCCCAGATCGAGCGCGCGGCTCTGCTTGATCCCGCAGGCGACGCCCGCCGCCCTGAAGCCACGCGGCAGCCCACCGGCGAGCTCGGTCACCCAATCGGGGGGCTCGATCCAGCGCGAGCTGAAGAAGCCCACCGGCGCCCCGCGCGCACGATCGGCAGCCCCGCTCACACGATCCTCCCCTGCGCTCAGAGGGCCGCTCACGCGCTCCTCTCCCCCGCCCTCACCAGAGCCGCTCACGAGATCCCCTCCCCTTCGGGCAGGCCGAACATCAGGTTTAGGTTCTGGACCGCTTGCGACGCGGCGCCCTTCCAGAGGTTGTCGATGACGCCGAAGACGATCACGCGCCGGGTCCGCGCGTCACGGTGGAGCGAGATGCGGCAGATGTTCGTCTCGCGCACGTCGCGCACGCCGGGCGCGCGCGCGGTGAGCTCGACGAACGGCTCCGCCGTGTAGGCATCGTCGTAGAGCTGGGTCAACTCGGCCAGCTCGGGGATCCGGCCGCCCGCCGGCGTCACGTAGCACGAGACGAGCTCGCCCTGGTCCAAGGGAAGTAGGTGAGGCGTGAACGTGATCTTGACCCGCGCCCCGAGCGCCGCCAGCTCCTGCTCGATCTCCGGCATGTGACGGTGCCCAGACACGCTGTAGGCGCTGATGTTCTCGTCCACCGTCACGAAGTGGGTCTTCTCGCTGGGCGTGCGTCCCGCGCCCGAGGCGCCCGACTTGGCGTCGATAACCACGTCCCCGATCAGCCCCGCCCGCGCCAGCGGCGCGAGCGCCAGCAGCGCCGCGGTCGGGTAGCAGCCCGGGTTGGCGACCAGGTTCGCGCTGCGGATCTGCTCTCGGTAGAGCTCCGGGAGCCCGTAGACGGCTCCCGCCAGCAGCTCGGGCGCCATGTGCTCTCGGTACCAGAGCTCGTAGGAGGCCTGGTCGCGCAGGCGGAAGTCGGCGCTTAGGTCGACCACGCGCACGCCGCCGGAGCGCAGCAGGGAGACCAGCGGCGCGGCCGCCCCGTGCGGGTAGGCGACCACTGCGCCGTCGACGTCGCCGTGGCGGTCGAGGTCGAGCTCCTCGAGTGTCAGCGGCACGCGGTGATAGGGGTACAGGTCGTCCAGCCGGCGCCCGGCGTCGGCGCGCGCTGTCACGGTGCGCAGCTCGAAGCTGGGGTGAGCGAACAGCAGGCGCGCGGTCAGCGCGCCCGTAAAACCAGCCCCCCCGAAGACCGCGACACTAGGACTCACGGACCCTCCCGCCAAAGATCGCGGCGCCACGAGTCACGGGACCCTCCCCGCCAAGGAGCGCGAGCTCACGAGTCACGGGACCCTCCCGCCAAAGAGCGCGAGCTCATGCCTCACGGACCTTCCCGCCGAGCTCGTCGGCCAGCGCCGCGACGATCCCCTGGCGGCGCGCCGCCACCTCCTCATCGGTCAGCGTGCGGTCGCGCGCGCGATAGGAGAGCGCCAGCGCCAGCGACACAATCTCCGCGCCCAGCCGCTCGACATCGCGGTACACGTCGAACACCTCGGCGTGGGCCAGCAGCGGCGCTCCCGCGCGGCGCACGGTGTCGAGCACCTGGGCGGCGCTGACCCGTTCTGAGACGAGCACCGCCAGATCCTCGCGCACCTCGGGAAAGCTCGTCACGTCCTCGTAGATGGCGCTGCGCGGCTGCCCGAGCGCGTCGAGGTCGAGCTCGAACCCAGCGACCGCCTCGGACAGCTCCCACTCCGCCGCCACCAGCGGATGGATCTCCCCGAGCCAGCCGGCGCTTTCTCCAGAGCCGGCCAGGATCGCGGCCGCGCGCCCGGGATGTAGGAACGGCTCCTGCGTGCGCTGCGCGCTCCAGGGCGCGCGCAGGGTGTGCAGCAGCCCCGCGAGCACTCCCTTGGCGGTGAAGAAGTCAGCGGCGCGCGGCTCGGGGTCCCGCCACGTCGGAGGCCGTACGGGGCCGATCAGGAGCGCGGCGAGGTGGTGAGGCTCGCGCGGAAGAGCACCCTCGCCGGCCGGCACCGGCACCGGCAGGTACACGGAGCCGGCCTCGAACAGCGCCAGCGCGCCAGCGCCGCGCGCGCGATTGCGGCGCGCGACATCCAGGAGCGAGCCGAGCAGCGTCGTGCGCAGGCGAGACTGGTCAGCGGCCATCGGATTTATCAATTCGACCGCCTTGCGGCGGTCGTGTTTCTCGCCCAGCCTGAGCCGATCGGCCAGCTCGGGCCCGGCGAAGCTCCACCCGGCGATCTCGTGCAACCCCTGGGCGGCCAGGGCATCGGCCGCGCGGCGGTGGAGCTGCTGGCGTGCACTCAGCCGCCCCGTCGCGCCGCGGCGCGACGGAAGCGTGACAGGCAGCTTCTCGAGTCCGTCCAGGCGCGCCACCTCCTCGATCAGATCGACCTCGCGGGTGACGTCGGCGCGACGAAAGGACGGAACGGTGACGCGCAGGCCGTCCGGCTCCTGCTGGGTGTTGAACTCGAGCGCCTCCAGGATCTCGGCGGCGCGCACGCGGGAGATCGGCGCCCCGAGCAGGCCCTCGATTCGCGATTCGCGCAGCCCGATCCGGTTGGGCTCGGGCCCCGGCCCGCCGATGTCGATCGTGCCCGCCTGCAGGCGGGCACCGGCGCACTCGAGCATCAGCTTGGTGGCGAGGATCTGGGCGTCGAGCGCCTGCTCGGGCTGGAGCTGCTTCTCGAAGCGCCCCGACGCCTCGCTGCGCAGTCCGAGCCTCTGGGAGCTGCGATGGATGTTGGGCCCGTCCCAGGTCGCGACCTCCATCAGCACGCGCGTGGTCTCGGGTGCCACCTCCGAGCGCGTGCCGCCCATCAAGCCCGCGATCGAGGTCGGACCGTCCGCGTCGGCGATCAGCACGATCTCGGGATCAAGCGTGCGCGTCTGCCCGTCGAGCGTGTCGATGGTCTCGCCCTGGTGGGCGCGTCTGATCGTAAGGCTCGCCCCGGCGATGCGATCGAGGTCGAAGGCGTGCAGCGGCTGCCCGCTCAGGAGCATCGCGTAGTTGGTGATGTCGACGACGTTCGAGATCGGCCGCTGGCCAGCGGCCATCAGCCGTGCCTTGAGCCACGGCGGGCTTGGCTTCACCGTGACCTGCTCGAAGACGCGCGCGGTGAAGCGCGGGCAGAGCTCGGGACATTGCACCTCGATCTTGACCCCTGGGAGGGTCCCTTGGGCTTCGGGGCCTTGCGTGGTTGGAGGGGGAGGGCCTTGCGTGGTTCTTTCGGGGTCCTGGGTGGTTCCGGTGTCCTGCGACCACGGCGGCGCTGCGAGCGGAGCCCCGGTCGCAGCGTGGACCTCGCGCGCGACTCCGTAGACCCCGAGGCAGTCGGGGCGGTTGGGCGTGACCTCCAGCACCAGCACCTCGGTGGCGATCGGGAGGACCTCGTGCAGCGGTGAGCCGGGCTCCAATCCTGGCTCCTGGTGCTCGCCCTCGCCGAGCACCAGGATGCCGGCATGCTCGGTGCCGATCGCGAGCTCGTCCTCGGCCAGGATCATCCCCTCGGACTCGACGCCGCGGAGCTTGACTTCCGTGAGGGTGCTCCCGTCGGGCATCACCGCTCCGGGACGGGCCACCGCGACCGTCTGCCCGGCCTTGACGTTCGGCGCGCCGCAGACGATCTGCGATGGCGTGCTCCCTCCGACATCGACCATGCAAAGGCTCAGCCGGTCGGCATCGGGATGCCTGCGACGCTCGAGCACCTTGCCCACGACGAAGTGCTCGAGCGCATTGACGCCGTGGCGCTCGACGCGCTCGACCTCGGTTCCGGTCATCGCCAGGCGCTGGGCGAGCGCGGTCGCGTCGAGCGCCGGCGCGCAGTAGTCGTGCAGCCACTCGAGTGGGACGCGCATCAGCCGAACTGCTCCAGGAAGCGCACGTCATTCTCGTAGAGCAGGCGCAGGTCGGGGACGCCGTGCTTGAGCATCGCGATCCGCTCGATTCCCATTCCGAACGCGAAGCCCTGAATCTCCTC
The DNA here is from genome assembly GCA_030853685.1 of Actinomycetota bacterium. Lineage (GTDB taxonomy): Bacteria > Actinomycetota > Thermoleophilia > Solirubrobacterales > Solirubrobacteraceae > Palsa-465. Next base: position 13,002 of record JALYUQ010000273.1, read on the forward strand.
GGGGTCGTAACCGTGCTCACGCACGTGCTCGAACACGTTCGGATCGACCATTCCGGCGCCGAGGATCTCGATCCAGCCGGTGCCCTTGCACAGCGGGCAGCGCGTGCCGGCGGCGGACTCGCTGGCGCTCGGGTGCGGTACTTCCCTCACGCCGCCGGTGCAGTGAAAGCACGAGACATCGACCTCCACGCTCGGCTCGGTGAAAGGGAAGTAGTGCGGGCGCAGGCGAACCTGGCGCTGCTCGCCGAAGATCGCGCGCGCGAACGCCAGCAGCGTGCCCTGGAGGTCACCGAGCGTGATCTCGGCGTCGACCGCGAGCCCCTCGATCTGGTGAAACTGGGGCGTATGGGTTGCGTCGGAGTCCGGCCGGTAGACGCGTCCGGGGACGATGATGTAGATCGGCGGCGGCCCGAGCTCCATCGCGCGGATCTGGACCGGGCTGGTGTGGGTACGCAGGAGGATGTCGTCGGTTACGTAGAACGTGTCGGTATAATCCCGCGCGGGATGCGTGAGCTCGTGGTTGAGCGCGTCGAAGTTGTAGTGGACCGTCTCCACCTCGGGGCCCTCGGCGACGTTGAAGCCCAGCCCGATGAAGACGTCCTCGATCTCACGCTGAGTCTTGGTCAGCAGGTGCAAGCGCCCGACGGCGGATAGTGGATCACCCGGCAGGGTGACGTCCACGCGGTCCTCGCGCAAGCGCTGCTCGAGCTCGGTGCCCGCCAGCTCGCCGGCCTTGCGCTCGATCGCCTGCTCGAGTGCCTTGCGGGCCTGGTTGGCGGCCTTGCCGGTGGTGGCGCGCTCCTGCGGGGGGAGCTGTGAGACCGTCCTGAGCAGGTTGGGCAGCTCCGCCTTGCGCCCCAGATATTGAATGCGCGCCTGCTGGAGCGCGTCGCTGTCGCGCGCGGCGTCGATCGCCGCCTGGGCCTCGCGAGCGATCTGCGCGATCCGCTCGCTCACTTGTCATCCCTCTTCTTGGCGGTGCTCGCCGGGAGGAGGCTCGCGTTGGCGCGGTTGGTGCTCGTCGGGAGGAGGCCAGTCATCGAGGCGCCATCCTAGTCGCGGTGCGTGCGACGGACGTAGCGCGAGTCAGCTCGTAAAGGGCCACCGTGGCCGCCATCGCCGCGTTCAGCGAGTTGGTTCGGATCGGGATGTGGGCGACCTGGTCGGCTTGTCGTATGACCTCGTCCGGGAGCCCCTCGCGCTCTGAGCCGATCAGGAGGGTGCGCGCAGGGGGGGACGGGGGCGTGGGGGGCTGGTCGAGCGCGGTTGTAGGGAGCGCGATCAGCGCCTCTCCGCGAACTGTCGCGTCTGGCGCCCGAGGGGCGGGCATGAGACGCGACAGTTCGGCCAGCGGAGCGCCGGCGCCCGCCATTAGGGCGATCTTCTCGCCCGGGAGCTCGCTCAGCGCCACGGCGCGCACTAGCGGCACGGCGAACACGGCTCCCATGCTCGCCCGCACCGCCTTGGGCCCGAACGGGTCGGCGCTCCCCGGTCCGAGCACCACGCACGTGGCGCCGAATGCCTGCGCGCTGCGCAGCACCGCCCCGACGTTTCCAGGGTCGTGCAGGCCGTGGAGGTAGACGCACAGCGGGCCGGCCGGCGCAGGCGCCCAATACTCCTCGTACACCGCCAGCGCCCTGGTGCCCGAGGCCAGGCCCGAGGCACCGGTCAGCACCCCCGGCTCCACTTCGATCCCGGCCAGGCCACTGCCGGTGGCGCAAAATCGCTCCACCGCACGCCATCCGGCCGCGTCCGCGGCGGCCAGGAGATCCTCTCCTTCAGCGACGAACCGCCCGGCGCGCTCGCGCTCGCGGCGGCGCATCCGCAGCTTGCGGATCTCTTTGAGCTTCTGGTTGTGGGGGCTCGTGATTCTCATAGTCATCTCTCGAGGGATGGAGGAAGCGAGTTGGACCGGGCGGGGGGAAAGCAGTTGGACCATCAGTGGGGGAGGAAAGGCAGTTGGACGGGAGGGGAGGGAAAAAGGCAGTTGGACCGGGCGGGAGGAAATGGCAGTTGATCGGGGATTGGAGAACACAAAAAAAGGGCGCCCTCCTGTCTGGAGCGGCGCCCGGTGGCGGTGCTGATTGGTCGGCTTGCGCTCAGCCGGCCGTCAGCGCCTCACGGGCACGCTCTGCGAACCGCCGGAAGGTATCGGCGTCGCGCACGGCGATGTCCGCCAGGATCTTGCGGTCCAGCTCCATGCCCGCGATCTTTAGACCGTGCATGAACTGCGAGTAGGACAACTCGTGCTGACGCGCCGCTGCGTTGATGCGGGTGATCCACAGGCGCCGAAAGTCGCGCTTGCGGTTGCGCCGGTCGCGGTAGCGGTACTGGTCGGCCTTGAGCAGCGTCTCCTTGGCCGCGCGGTAATGACGGCTCCCATCGCCGCGATAGCCCTTGGCGAGCTTCAGCGTCGCGCGGCGCTTCTTGCGTGCGTGGACCGAGCGCTTGACCCTGGTCATGGGCGCTTCGCCCCTGTTCTGAGCGTTTGCCGCTCGTCATGGACGCTCGCCCTGGTCATGACTTCTTCGCTCCCAGCATGACCTTGACGCGCGGCTCGTCGTGCTTTGAGATCACGGCCGGCTGCGCCAGCGCCCGCTTGCGCTTGGGCGACTTCTTCTCCAGAATGTGGCTCGAGAAGGCCTTGCGCCCGCGCACCTTGCCGTTGGCGGTCAGCCGAAAGCGCTTTTTGGCGCCCGAGTGGGTCTTCATCTTCGGCATGAGGACCGGAGAGTAAAGCAGACCTTCAGCGGCGGACGGTGAAGGTGGCGCTGCCGAAGGGAGCCGCCGGCCGTCGAAGCGCTCCAGCGCGACCAAGGGTCCATAACCGAGACGCCGACGTGTAGGTGCCCGGGCACCAGGCCTGGCCCTGAACGGCCGGGAAGCGGTCGCTCCAGATGCGGCCGCGGACGTCGTTCGCGCCACCACCGCCACCGCCGGGAAAGGTGATCTGCTGACACCTGGACCCCGAGAACCGGTATTGCGTAGTCGCAGCGATGGCTCGGGGTCCGGGGCTGGCTGCGTCGATCAGAGCACGCGGAAGTGGACCGCGAAGCTCGTGTGCGGGCCGCCGGTGCTCAGCACGACCGAGACGGGGTTCGGAGTCGACGGGTCGCGCTCGGCGCGGCGCGAAAGGGGCATCTCGGGCGCGGAATTGGGTGGCGGGATGGTGCGGTGGTTGGCCGCCGCGAAGCTCCCGGTTCAACGACACGAGTGCGTTGCCCGGCGCCGAAGATTGTGGTGACCGGGGTCGGGACGATGTCGGCATCGGCTGTCGTCCGCAGGTAACCGTGAGCGGCCACGGCGACACCCCCGATCAACACGTAGTCGACGTCGTGGGCGCGGAGCGTGGTCGACGACGCCCCAGGTCGAGATGATTCACGCTCTTCGCTTGGCCGCGCCCACGATCGCCGTCATCTGCTTGCAAAGCTCGTTCAGCCGCGTGAGACGCTCGTCCATCCCCAAGCGCCAGTCGGCTTCGCGGCGCGCCCTCGAGCCGTGTTCGAGCTCCTGCTCGGGGGACGTGCCGGCGGTGCTGACGTACGGTGCTGGCGTCTGCTGGTCCACGGTGTAGACGATACGCGGCGCTCCGGTCAGGCGGTCGGGCGGTGTTCGTCGCGCTCGTGTGGCTGCCGCCGATCCGCACGAGACTGCACTTACACGCGCACCCAGGGTTCTTCCAAGGGACCCTCACGGTCGCGCTGGGCTTCCTCAACCTGCTCCGTCGTGCGCTGGCGAAGGCTGGCTCGTTGATCTGTGTCTGAAGGCGGCGGCCTGACTGAGCACGAGCGCGCTCAGAGGAGTCAGCCGCCAGCGTCACTCGGGGTAGGCGTCGCCGGTTGGTCGCCTGCGACGGGTTGCCCATCATTACCGTTCGAACCTGGGCTGAGGTCACTCGCAGCCGGAGTGCGGTTCTTCCCGTCCGAACTGTCGGCCTTCGCGCCCGAACTGTCGTTCACCGCAACTTGGTTGCCGTTCGGGGACTCGTCCTTCTCACCGGCCAGGATGGCCTTCGAAGGGGCCAGCATCATGGTCATGTTGCGACCGTCCTGGAGCGGCGACTGCTCGATCACGGCGATCTCCGCCAGCTCGCCGGAGAGACGGTCAAGTAGCGCCGTCCCGCGCTCAGGGTGCGTCACCTCACGGCCCCGGAACATGATCGTGACCTTGACCTTGTCCTTGGCCTTGAGAAAACGGGTCACGTGCCCCTTCTTGGTGTCGTAGTCGTTCTGGGCGATCTTGGGGCGGAACTTTATCTCCCTAATCGTGATCTGCTGCTGATGGCGGCGTGCGGCCTTCTGCTTCTGGGCCTGCTCGTACTTGTACTTGGAGTAGTCGAGCACACGACATACAGGGGGTCGTGCTTCCGGCGCGACCTCGACCAGATCCAGATCGCGGTCCTGCGCGTAGGTGAGCGCCTCGGGGGTCTTGACGACTCCGATCTGCTTGCCGTCCTCGCCGACAAGCCGGACTTCGGGCACTCGAATACGGTCGTTCGTCCGAGTGAGGTCCCGCTCTGGCGGGCGCCGGTCAAATCTTCGAGGGACCGGCACTAGCAGTGGTGTGGGCGCGGCGTCAAGCGCGTCAAGCGATGACGGACCGTGTGTGATGAGGCGCTTGGATCAACGATGGAGAAGTATAGCGCCGCGTCTAGTGCGCGTGCGTGGAGCGCTCCACTACGGGTGTGGACCGGACGGGACCCATCAAGACTAGCGCGGCTGCGTGGAGCGGTTCTCAACCTCCTCTCGCACGCGGTCGATGAACTGCTCGACCGCGATCGAGCCTTCCTCCCCGCCGCGGTGCTCTCGCAGAGCAACCGCGGCGCCAGCCTGCTCACGGTCCCCGACCACCAGCATGTAGGGAACCTTGCGGAGCTCGGCGTCCCGGACCTTGCGCGCGATCGACTCGGTGCGCTCGTCGACCTCGGCGCGGACGCCTCCTTGGCGGAGGCGGTCGGCGACGCTCGCCCCGTACTGAGCGTGACGGTCGGCGATCGGCAGCACGATCGCCTGCACCGGCGCTAGCCACACCGGCAGCTCACCGCCGGTGTGCTCGAGCAGGATGCCGACAAAGCGCTCGTAGGAGCCCATCAGCGCGCGGTGGATCATCACCGGCCGGTGGTCGGCGTTGTCGGCACCGGTGTACGTCAAGTCAAACCGCTCGGGCATGTTGTAGTCGACCTGTACGGTGCCGAGCTGCCACGAGCGTCCCAGCGAGTCGGTCATGTGCACGTCGATCTTCGCTCCGTAGAAGGCGCCGTCACCCGCGTTGAGGTCGTAGGCGAGATCTTGACGCTGCAGCGCGGCGATCAGCGCGGCCTCGCTGCGATCCCAGAGCTCGTCTGAGCCGATCCGCTCCTCGGGCCGGGTCGAGAGCTCGAGCCGGACGTCGAAGCCGAAGATCTCGTAGGTGGCGAACGCGAACTCGAGGCAGGCGGTGATCTCGTCCTGGAGCTGATCCTCGGTGCAAAAGATGTGACCATCGTCCTGGGCGAAGCTGCGCGTGCGCAGTAGCCCGTGGATGGTGCCGCTGGGCTCGTCGCGGTGCAGCAGGCCCGGCTCGGAGTAGCGCGCGGGCAGATCACGGTAGGAGTGCGGGCGCATCGCGTAGAGCTGGCAATGGCCAGGGCAGTTCATCGGCTTGATCGCCATCGCGCGATCCTCGGACTCGGTCACGAACATGTGCGCGCGGTACTTGTCCCAGTGGCCGGAGGTCTTCCACAGCGAGATGTCGTAGAGCTGTGGCGTCTTGACCTCGGTGTAGCCGCGCGGGGCGCCCATCTCGCGGCTGAGCGCGACCAGTGCGTTGAACACGAGCGTCCCGCCGGGCAACCAGAAGGCGGAGCCGGGGGCCACGTCGGAGAACGTGAATAGGCCGAGCTGCGGACCAAGGCGGCGGTGATCGTTGGTGCGGGCTTGCTCTAGGCGCTCGAGGTGTGCGCTGAGGTCCCGCTTTGAGAAGAACGCCGTTCCGTACACGCGCGTGAGCATCGGCCTGCTCGAGTCCCCTCGCCAGTAGGCACCCGCGACTGACTGCAGCGTGAAAGCATTGATCGATCTCGTGCTCGGCGCATGCGGTCCGCGGCAGAGGTCGGTGAACTGCCCATTGGTGTACAGCGAGACGGTGTCGATGCCCTGGTCGCGGACGAGATCCTCGATCAGCTCCACCTTGTAGATCTGCGTTTCGCCCCGGAAGCGCTCGAGCGCCTCCTCGGTGGGTACCTCCTCGCGCGCGAACGCCTCGCCGGCGTCGATGTGCCAACGCATCCGATCCTCGATCCGCTCGAAGTCCGCCTCGCTGATCGTGACGCCGTCGGGGAATTGGAAGTCGTAGTAGAAGCCGTTCTCGATCGGTGGACCGATCGAGATCTTCACGCCCGGGTACAGGTCCATCACCGCGGCGGCCAGGACATGCGCGCAATCGTGGCGGATCAGGTTCAGCGCGTCGGTGCCGCTGCGGGCGGTCAGAATCTGAAGCTGCTTGCGCCACGGGCTGTCCGGGGTGGGGGGATCCTCTGGGGCGTGGGAGTGCTCACGGGCGTGGAGCCG
>JALYUQ010000301.1 GCA_030853685.1 Actinomycetota bacterium
GGTCCCCATTTCGGAAACCTCCTGCAGCTGGATATGAGCGACGCGGCGATCGCGGCTACGCGCGCACCCAGGTGGGAGCGAGCGATCATGAGGGCGATGGCGCATTATGGCGCCTACGTCGTTGACACCGGCGGTGGGGCGACGATTTCGTTCGTGACCGAGGACGATCGATCGTTTACCAGCCAGGGTCGGGTGGGGCGCATGAGCCGCTTCGCCCGCAGGGTAAGCGGCCGTGGCGTGGGCTATATCGCGGGCGTACCGATCGACATCTCGAGGCTCCGCGTAATCGATCCGTGCGTTCCGCACGGCGCCTGCAAGTTGGCCTCAGCACATGCTCCTGCCTTGCGACGGCGGCGAGGGGATCACCAAGCCCGTCGCGTCGAGCGGAGGCAAGGATGACACCATCTGTGAGAGAATCCGCGTAGACATGCCCCGGCGCGATCACTCGTACGTTTTCCTCAAGCGGATTGCCCGATCGCGGCTGGCGCCAAGCCTCCGGCGCTGGTTGCCGTCCCTAGTCAGGCGAACGCTAGTCGCGTTGATTGACCTTCCCACGTTCGTGACCAAAACCACCGATCTGCGGAGCTTGTACCGGGTCCTGTTCCTGGGCTCAGGCATTCGAGGCACGGAGCCGGTCGCGGTTCGCATGCGGTTCCTGTCTGGGCTCCCGGTCTATTTGCGGCCTGGAACGGCAGATGTATATGTGGCCAGAAATCTCGCCGTACAGCAACCCCACCTGCCACCTCACGAGATCCGGGTAGATGACGCCCGGCTGGTCTGGGACTTAGGCGCCAACATCGGTCTTGCCGCGTTTGATTATGCCGTCAGGTGGCCACGCGCACGCGTCATCGCGGTTGAACTCGAGCCTGAAAATGCGGAGCTCTGCCGCCGAAATCTGAGCCGCTTTGGCCAGCGTTGTGAGGTCGTGCAGGCCGCTATCTGGCCCACTGATGGGGAGATTGGCCTTGAAGCCCGCTCTAGTAGCGACGGATCAACGCTGGAAACCAACTCGTATAGAGCTTCAGCATCCGCAGTTAGCGATGGGGCTATTCCGGCGATCTCGCTCGACACACTATTAGCTAGGATTGGGGAGTGGCATACCGTCGATTATTGCAAGCTGGATGTGGAAGGAGCCGAAAGGTCGGTTCTGCGCGGTGACGCGGAATGGGCGAAGGCTGTAGCAAGGATTGCCGTGGAAGTGCATGGTGACTATACCGCCGCAGACTGCCGGAACGATCTTACGCGGCTGGGATTCCACGTTTGTCAGGGCAGCGAGGACAATCTCGTCTTTGGAGCGCATACCCCGGTCGTTTCAACCGCAGCTCGTTGACCTCCGCGGTCTCCCAGTGCCAGCCGTGACCCCACCCCGCCGAGACAACGTCATATCGCCGGGAATTGCCCATAGCCGCGAGCTGGGGATTTCCCACAGCCGCGAGCTGGGGATTTCCCACAGCCGCGGCGGGGGCGACCACGCCAGGCAGCACCGCAGCCTCCCTGAGCTACTCGAGGACCAGGAAGGTCATCTGGGCCAGCGGCCGCAAGCGGGGGTATCTTTCGAGCAGGCGGTCGTCGATCACGCGGACGCGCGTCGCGCGAGTGCCGCTTGCCAGGGTTGGGGGAGTAAGAAGTTCAGCGGCATCAGGGGAATGCTGATCAGCTCGACCTAGCGGTGCAAGAAACCGGGAAAGGCCTCGCCGCATTGCTGCCAATCCCGGACGGTGAAGGGGTGCTCGTCGGCGGTGCGGGCGGCAGGCGTAACCCGCCGGCCGAGGCGCAGCAGTGGATTGTGAGCGAGGGGCTCATGGAACACTGCCCGCCCACCTGCCGCGAGGATGCGTCGAATCTCGGCCAGTGCTCTCCGAGCGTCGAGGTGGTGAAGAAATCCCGGTTCCCAAGACTAAGTCGAATGAGTCGTCGGGGAAGCCGGTCTCATGCCCGTCGGCGACCTGGAACTGGACCTTGCCGTCGCAGCCGTGTTCATGCGCTTGCCGTTGCGCTGTGGCGATTTTGGTCTGAGAGAGCAACGCGATTGACCCCTCGACGTGACCCTCGCTCGTTGCCCTAGCGCGACGCGCACGGGAAGGCTGCGTCTGAGCCCGGGATGCAGGTACGGTTCACGCGATGTCTCAACGCGCGCGAAAGCGCAGCACCACGACCCTCGCCGGACATGGGAGCTTGGCGGCTTCACCAACAACGGCGATCCGCGCAAGCGGTTTCCATCAGCCTTAAGTGCCCACGCAACCCGTTTCCGCATCGCGTTTACCGAGGCTTCACCGCGGCGAGCTTCTGGGTGCCGTCAGCGCCGTGCTTCTGCTTGGCTTGATGTTCCTGGTCAAGTGGTACGGCACGGTGGGGCTCGCCGGCAAGCTTCCCTCGCAAGCGGGCCCCATGGGCGCGCAGAGCGCCTGGCACGTACTCACCATCCTGAGATGGCTGATCCTCTTGACGGTCGCCGTCGCGCTCCTGTCTCCGCTGCTGCACGCCATCCACCGCTCGCACGGCACGCAGACAGCCTCGAGCTGGGCGGTGAGCGTTCTCGGGACGATCACAGCCGCGCTTCTGGTCTACCGCGTGCTGATCGGCCTTCCGGCTCCCGACGAGGTCGTGGACCAGAAGGCGGGCGCCGTGCTCGGGTTTCTCGCTGCGGTTGGGATCGCGTTGGGGGGCTACCAGGCGATCCGCGAGGAGGAACGCTCGGGCGGAGAGCGTCGCCCCACGTGATCGGATCGATGCTGTGGACCGGGTGAAGGGGGTGAAGGGGGTGAGGTTTCAGCGCCTGCGCGCGGGCGAGCTGATCGTGGGCGCCAGCGCGGTGGCGCTGCTGGTGTTCATGATCGGACTGAAGTGGTTTGGCGCGCCGGCGAGATCCGCAGCGCACCGCGCCGCGTACTCCGTCAACGGGTGGCAAGGGCTTACCCATGTGCGCTGGCTGATGCTGCTGACGATCGCACTCTCACTCGGATTGGTGGTTGCGCAGGTAGTCCGGCGTGCGCCGGCGCTGCCCGTCGCCATGAGCGTGATCGTGACCGTGCTGGGCACAATCAATGCGTTGGTCCTGATCTACCGCGCGCTAATCGACGTGCCGGGCACAGGTGCCGGCGAGAAGGCCGGAGCGTTTCTGGGACTGGTCAGCTCGCTCGGCATTGCCGCCGGCGCCTACATGTCGCTGCGCCGGGAGGGCATCTCGCAAGCGGATGGACCCGGCGCGATCGAACGCGTCGCGATC